>CAWLAJ010000244.1:0-6509 GCA_963854795.1 Deltaproteobacteria bacterium UBA4427
TCACGGCGACGCTGTCGCCCGTCAGAGCCACGCCCAACGCGAGGACCCGATGACAACGGCTCCGAGCTTCACATCGATGTCCACGATCCCGCCGATGTAGACGATGGGCACAGCTCGAAACGCGGGGACGTCAACAGGAGACAGACGAACGAGAGCGCCGTCAGCTACAGCAGCCGCGAGCGCAGCATTCTCCTCAGCGATCTGATCGTCAACACCGCACTCGACCTCCCAGAGAGGAGATTTTCTACTCTTGTTGAGTCTGCTCGTGTCTCCGGTGATTCTCATGATGCGAACCCGCGGCGGTTTCGGCGGTCGGTACCCTACGGACCCGCAGAGGTGTTTTCCGAATCGACATCGCGGCTGGCAGATGCCAGGTAATCAATAAGAGCGGCCACGTCGACGTCGTTCAAACTCAGGTTGGGCATAGGGAGTTCGTCATAGCGGGCGAAGAGCTCGAGCGCGATGCTGTCCTTCTCCGCCAGCATTTGGTCCGGCTCCTTGAGCCAGCGCGCCAACCAGACCGGGTCGCGCTCCTCGGTCACGCCCAGCAGGTCTGGCCCCAAGGGTCCGTCGGAGCCCAGTGCATGACAAGAGACGCAGCGCGTGCGGAACAGATACTCGCCCCGTGACAGTCTCGGAAACGACGGCGCTTTCTCGTATTTGCCCGCAAGACTTTTGTTGGGAACCTTCCAGTTGTGCAACCACGAACCGATCACCTCCGCGAGGACCTTCGGGTCGTCGAAGGGAGAGCGCTTCATCCAACGCCCGGTGGCCTCATTGCCGACGATCAGATTCACGTTGTGGTCGTCGGGGTCGGGAAGATCCGCGATGAACAGGCCGAGCTTCCTTTGAAGAAGTGCGATGTCCTCCGCCTTGCCGGTCAGGAAGAGCCAGCCCGGCCCTACTTTGAACTTCTCGGAGTAGCGTTTGAGTACCTCCGGCGTGTCGTTCTCGGGATCAATCGAGATCGAGTACATGAAGACGTCTTGGCCGACGCGGTCGCCTAGCTCGCGTTGGACCTGTTTGAGCCGCGCCGTCTCAGCGGGGCACACGTCGTTACAGCTGGTAAACATGAAATTGATTGCGACGACCTTGTCTTTAATGAGGTCGTCGTAGAAATGGACCACCTCCCCGTCTTGGGTGACGAGGGGTACGTTCGGGAAGTATTCCGCCCGCCACCGAGATCCCTTGCTGACTCCTTCCGCAGGAGAGCCGCCGAGAGTGATCGCGGCCGCTACGGCGACGAACAGGCCCGCCGCTGCGGTTCGCCACCCTTCGCGCATAACATTGAAGCCGGTCATTGCTTTGCACCGGGCCCGGGTGGGCGATAGAAGTAGTGGGCAAAAACAACGAAGTCCCCGAAATTGATGATGCCATCGTCGTTCAAGTCGATATCGGGATTGGCGCTCCCCCAGGCCCGTACGAAGCGGTTGAAATCCCCGAAGTTGACGATGCCGTTGTTGTCGTAATCCGGGTCGCACCAGTTCCCGTAGCCATCGCCGTCGGTATCGCGTTGATTCGGGTTTATGTACTCGCGGCAGTTGTCGAGGTCGTCAGTCACCCCATCGTCGTCTTCATCCACGTCGCCCGTCTTGTAGGTGGGCAGCGTGTATGTGTCGAGGTATCCGACCCCCTCCCAGGTTGGCATCGGTGTGGGCATGATCTTGAGCTGCCCCGGCTTCTCGATGTCCCAGCGCAAGAGCATTGCGTGATCCTCGTGCGTGGTATTGTGGCAGTGCTCCATGTAGGTACCGAGGAACTCTCTGAAGCGAAGGGCAACCTCGACGCTATCGCCACTGTCGGGCATGGGTCCAATTCGATAGACGTCCTTGCGGGCCCACTTCTCCCAGATGGGGGGCGGCTTGCCGTTTCGCTTGAGGATCTGTCCCTCCTCGAAGTGGATATGGACCGGATGGGCGGAACCACTGGCGTTTTTGATGTGCCAGATTTCCGCTGTTCCCTCGTCCGGCGCGGCCGAGAGCCGGGCTGGGTCCATGCCGAAACCCTGACCGCCGTCCGTTTTGATGGTCCACGGCGACGTGTCCGTTCCGCTGCTCCGGCCGAACGTGAAGCTACGGTGTTTAGCGTTGGCGAGTTCCTCCGCGGTGAAGGAGGGGAGAGGAATCATCTTCTTCTTGCCTTCGACGTAATCGGCGGGATTCATGCTCGTATCGACGCCCGTGTAAGCGACCACACGAAACTCGAGGAATCTGCCGACGACCGTGTCGCAAGCGTCTGCCGCTGCGAAATCTGGAGGGCCGTCGCAGTACTGATTCAATACGACTTCCGGGAGGGGAATCGCTTCCTTGGGCCGCCTTCCGTCTCGATGTTCGAGCAGGTTGACCATGTAGAGCTTGTCGCCGGGTTGAAACTGGCTGAAGTCCACGATGATGTCATAGCGCTCCGCGATCGCCTGGGTCGGCAGGTCGGCCGACTCCGCATTCGGAAACGGGACCGCGTGCTCCATGACGTTGCCGTCATTTGCGATCATGTGGTGCGGCACCCGATTTCCGTTCTGATCGATCAAAGCGATCTTGAAATAGCGCGAAACGCTGGCGTTCAGGATCCGGAAGCGGTACCGCCGCGCGCGCACCTCGAGATAAGGCTTGTACTGGTAGTTGACGGTCATCCGGTCACCCAAAAATCCGTCCAGGTTGAAGATATTGAAGAAGAGTTGGCCGTCCTGGTCCCAGGCCTTATCGGATACCATCAGATTCACGTCGTAATCTCGATTGCCCCAGGCAGAAGCACTTCCACTGGGGAAGCACAAGTTCATATTGTTCGGATTTTCAGGATCGGCGTAGTGGCAATCGATCGCCTCGTTGCCGCGATCGACGGCGCTGTAGTAGTTCATCATCGCTACTTGACCCTTGTAGACGTTCGGCGCCGTGAAGTCGAGCATGTGGTCGTGGAACCAGTGCGTGCTCATGGTCTCTCGCCAGTCACCTCGAATCCTGCGTACGTTGCCATTGTCGTCGATAGTTGCGGCCCTCGGATCGCTTGCATCGATGTTGATGTGGTCATGCCCAGCCAGGATCATGGGCCAGTGGTAGTCGAAGTACTGACCTGGGAAGAAGAAGCTCTGGGTGTAGCCATCGCTCTCGGCGGGATTGTGACCGTTGTGTTCGTGCGTCGTGATCGTGTGGAGTCCAAAGCCGTAGTTCGCACCCGGGTCGATTGGCAACGCGTTGTAGTGGCGAAACAGAATCGGATGGCCATATCGCGCCATCAGCAGCTTGGGTGGAAAGGTTCCGTCGAAGGTCCAGAAGGCCAGCGGATCCTGCTCAGGCATCAATGGGTGAAACTTGACTGGGATTTTCGCTGTGGTGCCATCGAAACCCTCAGTTCCTATAGTGTTGTAGTACAAGCCATTGGGTCCAAATTCGCCTTTTGCATATCCATGCCGCTGGTACTCGTCCCGGACACCGCCGTTTATTCGCGCGCCTGCCGTTATGGTCTTGAAATACATCGAAGGGAAAAATTCTTCATAGCGCTGATGTGCGAAGTTCTCGCCGCCCGGCCGGCCCTCTATGGCCGATGTCGCCAAGGGGCGGACGCACTGCTCGATTCTCGTGTGCCAGGCGTTGGGGAGATCCTCATTCGCCATGACGGTCGGAGGCGGGCTCATCGGCTCATCGAGGTAGTGGTCGAGCGCGTCACCGCTGGGTCCGCTCTGGCAGTCGGGCGCCGCCGGCATCGGACCGCAAGTTGTGCACTCGCTGGGCTCGTAGGGTTGTGCGCCGAACTCCTCGAAACGGAACATCTGCTGCGTGAAGGGCGTAGCCCCGAAAAGCGGGCTTGGGGAGGCACCCGTTGGGCTATCGAACTTGGGTGGCTCCGGCGTCTGGGCCACCGACATGGACGCCGCAAATGAGATGAGGACCAGAAAAAAGCAGTACCGCAACGCACCGAGCACGATCACCTCGTTCCGAAGCGCTCCAAAACCTCGCTCTAGAGCCGGAGTCGCCCACGACAAGCGGGCTGTACTTCCAATTTTCGGATGAACAGAATTAATATCATCACCAGATTAAGCGAACGTGAATCAGCTCTCTCGGCCCGACATGCGCGCTCCAAGCTCTGCGGATAGAACTCGAGAGCGTTCCTCCCAGGCATCGGCCGGACTTGTGGGATCTGTAAATCGAGAAGTCCCGCTCGACTCGAAAGCCTCTTGTTAGAAGGCTGGATCGCATTTTGTCGCTCCCACGTCTTGTTTTGCCGCCATCGAGCTGTGGGCGACTTGCAATCAATACGTGGTCGGCTGCTTTCGCTAGTGACAAGCAAGCACGGCGTTTTGCCGTCTTGTCCGTCGACTTTCTTCATCAAGACTTCACCTAGCGATGATGGGCTGGAAATCGACATCATCGGTCAGACTCCTAGGCGGCAGCACCTGGGATCCGTCGCCGGTGCCACGTCGAATCTCTCACCGGAACAGAAGGCCCGCATCGGGTCATCGGTAGCCAACCTGAACCAAGACTGGCCCCTCATGAACCACGCGCGGTCCCAATTGACGTGTGGTGGCCCTTATCGCGCGTCTCGGGTCTGGCCCACTCTTTGCAAACCTAGATCTCTTGCGGCGTTCATGAACGCAGATCCGGATGCTTGGGGATCGTGGATACGTGCAGTCGTCGAGTGATCTGGAAACCGCCGAGCGAGAGCATGACCGGCAAGCATGACCGGCATTGGGAGACCGACATGGTGAAAATAGGAAACGGCGTCTGGAAGCTCGATGGGAAAAGCGAACTCGCACATGTACTCGAGGAGTTCCTGGCGGAGCGGATACCAGTTGAGGTCAAGCGCAACGAAGTCACCGGAATCCCGGGCATGGATCTTCACAGTTCCAGTCGTCTGCGCTGACGCTGCCAGCGGCGCTCCAGAAAAGGCTTTCAACAAGAAGCGTTAGCCAAAGGAAACGCGGCTGCCTTTACGGCACACCTCAATCCGACGACCAGATCACCCTGGCTAGAATTGCCGGAGGTCACCGCCGCGGCAAGAATGCAGAATCGATCCTTTCGGATGATTGCAGTAATCGTGTTGCTCATGCGAGTGCGGCTCTGAGTGGTACTTACAATCGGGAGGGAAGCGGGAGGGAAGTAAGATCTTCTCTCGATCTAGTTTCCTCGTCTTCAGCGATCTACCATAGCTTCTGAAAGCCGAGAGTCCCCTCCTCCTTATTACAACTGCGACCCTCACGGCTCTGCATGGTGACCCCTGCCAGACTACGCAATTGCCGTCGACCTCTTTCGTCCGCGCGCGTCCGGACACGCTTTCAACACGGAGAGCTTCACAACTGCCGCACTCCTCTCTCCACTCCAGTGTCGAACTCGCGGCCTCGAGGGGAAAAAGTCCACCCGAGTGCGTTCTCAGCGCTGGTATTACTCTGGCAGAGGCAGACGGGCACTCACGGTTTCGATAGCGGGTGCCGCCGACTGTACCCTTCGACTCTCGGCATCCATGTACTCGATCAGGGCATCCACTTCGACCTCGTTCAGGCGCAGGTTCGGCATCAGTACTTCGCCCCACTCGGAATAGATCTGCATGGCGATCGCGTCTTTCTCCGCCAGCATCTGCTCGGGGTCCGCGAGCCAGCGGGCAAGCCACGCCCGATCCCGCCGATGGCCCACGTGCATGAGGTCCGGC
Source organism: Deltaproteobacteria bacterium UBA4427 (assembly GCA_963854795.1). GTDB lineage: Bacteria > Myxococcota_A > UBA9160 > UBA9160 > UBA4427 > UBA4427. Next base: position 5,638 of record CAWLAJ010000244.1, read on the forward strand.
CCCAGCCGCTTTTGATTCATTTCGATTTTCTCTCCGCCGCCGACCATGTGGCCGCTCGCGGATCCGATCGTGTGACAGACGCTGCAGCGGGTCTTGAAAAGATTCTCGCCCATGCTGGGGACCTGCAGCTCCGGGGCGTGCGCGTAGTCGTTGTTGATGATCACGCTCGGCGTCTCCCAGTTGGTCAACCAGCCTCCGATCTGTTCCGCAATGAAATAGGGGTTGTCCATGGGTGAGCGCTTCAGCCACTGCCCGGTGCGTTGATTGCCCATGAGAAAGCTCATGTTGTGGTCCTTGCTTTCTTTATCGAGCCCCGCGATATACAGGCCGAGTTTCTGGCGCAGGAGCAGGATATCCGCCTCGTCTCCGGTCAGGAACCACCATCCCGGCTTTATACCGAACCGTTTCGCATATTCCGCGAGCACCTCCGGCGTGTCTAGCTCCGGGTCGATGGTGATCGAATACATGAAGATGTCACGGCCCACGCGGTCACCCAGGATCTGCTGCACTTTCGCGAGCCGAGCCGTATCCAGCGAGCAGGCATCCGGGCAGGTCGCGTACATGAAGTTGATGACCACGACCTTGTCCTTGATGAGGTCATCGAAGAACCGAACCGACTTGCCCTCGTGGGTGACGAGAGCAATGTTGGGGAAGTAGTCGGCTCCCCAACGCGACAGACCTGTCTTCTGCGGCGCCTCGCTTCGATCGGTGGGCGCGGCCTGGGTCTCCGGCGCACGAGCATGCTCCTCATGCGCCGGAGTCGAAGCGCTCCCAAACGCGAGCACCGCGAGCACACAAGCCATGATCTGAGGCCAACGTCTGGTGTCACGCCCTCGATGATCCGCTGCAGCGATCATTGGAGACCCCCGAAA
>CAWLAJ010000245.1:0-6476 GCA_963854795.1 Deltaproteobacteria bacterium UBA4427
AACTCTTCGACGAGGGGGTCGCCTTCTTGACTGGAGGCGAGTGCAAACGAGCGGAGAAGAAGTTTCGAAGGGTCTTGAAGACGGTTCCGCGCAATTCGCAAGTGAACTACCTCCGCGGCGTGTCTCTTCAGTGTCAAGACAAACACAAGTTGGCTGTTCGTTATTTCAAGCGATCGAAGCGCGATGACGAACAGTTCTATCGCGCGTACACCGAGCTCGGCATGTCATACCTGGTTCTCGATCGAGGCGACCTGGCTCGACCGCAATTGGCGGCGCTCGATAAGATGAAATCGACCTGCCAGGATCGATGTCCCGCGGACCTGCTCAAGGCCGCAGCCAAACTCCGGAACGCGCTCGACCGACTCGACGGTCTCCCGAGTGATCCTGTGAAAACGGATCAGCATGGACTTCTCTTCGATCCGGTTGGGCAGCCACAGGCGAGCTATCTCGCGGCCATTTCGCTGATCCATTCGGAAAGGTTCGAAGAGGCGATCCAGACTCTTCGTCTTTTGCTGTCCACGCTCGGTCCCCACCCCGATGTCCTGAATTATCTCGGCTATTCGAATCGTCGACTCGGGCACTTCGAAAAAGCGCAGCGCTACTACGAACAGGCGCTCGCCATCGATCCGAAACATCGAGGCGCGAATGAATATCTAGGCGAGATGTGGGTCGAGTTGGGTCGAAGCGAAGAAGCCCGCGCGCGTCTGTCGGCGCTCGAAGACGCCTGTCCTTTCGGATGCGTCGAGTACGAAGATCTGAGGCGGCTGATCGAGCGGCGGCTTGTGGCAGCGAATTAGTTTCGGGGGGCGCTTCGCCTCTCGGCGAATCATCGCAGCCCTACAGATCCTGATCTTGTGCACCGTCGCGTGCGGTTCCTCCGACCCGAGTCCGGTCGCCGCGGAGCCACCACAGCTTCGTGATCTCAAATGGCTGCGCCTAGCGTCAAAAACGGGCGGAGACGCGGTCGACTCCCTCGTTAAAGCCCTGACGACCATTCCCGCGGAGTGTCTCGAGCTTCCCTTGGAGCCGCGTCGCGCAGCCGCGGTCAAGCTCGGCCGCGTGGCGTTTCGGTCGCCGGTCCTGCTCGGTGGGGTCGCGTCGCGTGTAGGGATCAGCTGCGATACCTGTCATCGAAATGGTCACGACAATCCTCACTTCTTCGTGGCCGGCGTCTCCGGCCAGCCGGGAACCGCCGACGTCACCGGCAGCGTCTTCAGTACGACACGCGAAGACCAGCAGAAGAATCCGGTTCCGATCCCGACCCTCGTGGACGCGACGGCCGATTCGACCTTCGGAACGGTGGTGCCCGCATCGGATCTCGCTTCGTTTCTTCACGCGGCAATCGAGGGCGAGTTTCAAGGCCGCCGCCCGCCCGCCTCGGTGATCAAAGGTCTCGTTGCCTACCTGGGCGAATTGAAGAGTTCGGCTTGTCCGCAACCCCCGACGCCAGAGGTCATCGACATTCGATTCGATTCAGACGCGCGCGCTCTGCTCGAGACCCATGGTGTTCTGGTCGCCGCCTTCGAGCGCGAGGATCTGCCGACTGCGCGGTTCGTGCTGCTTTCACTTCAGGCCGCGATGGAGCGGGTCTACGAGCGCTTTCCGGACGAGAGTTCCGGTCGCGATGGCCTGATCGAAGTGAGTCGATCTCTTTCGGCGATCCGCGAGCAGATCTCGGTCGCAAGCCGGGATGGCTCGCCTTCGGCGGCGAGCGACATCGCTACACAGTTGGGTCGAGAGCGCGGTCGGCTCGAGGTGTGTCTCGATCGACTTCGGAGCGAGGCCGAGAATTCCTACTACGAGCCGGATTTCCTGCGAAGCCGCTTCGAACTCGTTCGCTGATGTTTGCTGGCGCCTGACATTCCGGCAGCGACCGCGATCGCGAGTGTTTTGAGTCGCTTTCGATACAGGGTAACGCCGGGTTTGTCCTGCTTGAAGCCGCGCGGCGAGAGCAGAATCAATTCGACCCAGCGTGCCGCGGGCTGTCCCGAACGTTCCGGCTCGAACGCTCCGACTTTCTGGAGTTCGCTGAAGTAGCGCGTCAGTCCATTGCGAGAGCGCCGGGCCGCTGCTTCGAGAATTTCGGTCGCCTGCGAATGCTCGGCGGCGAGAAAATCATCGCCGTGCATCGTTTCCGTAAACACTTCCATCAGATCGCCGTGGAAGCGCTGGAGGTATTCCGTCAACTGAGCGGCGATCGCGCTCTCTTGCTCTGGCCGCTTTCGCCCCGCCAGTTTCGAGGCGGCCAGTTCGCTCTGGCCGTTCTCGTAGGCCCGATCGAGAATCCTCTCGAGCGCGGCCCGAAAGATCTCCTGCTTGTTTGCAAAGTGGAGATAGAGGGCCGGGCGCGACATTTCGGCGGCCTTCGCGATCTCGGCCATCGAGGTTCGCGAGAACCCGTAGGCGGAGAACGTTTCGAGTGCGGCGTCGAGGATGCGCCCGCGCTTGTCGGTCGGGTCGACCGGCGGGATGTCGAGGACTTCGGAGGCGGACATGGCAGGAGATTATTGACACATCGGGTGCAGTCTGTCAGCATTTGGTTCTGACAATCTGACTCAAAAGTGTCAGCGAATCCTGCCCGAGACACGCACGCACGCGATTCAGCCGTAACCGTTGGTCAATGGGTCGATCGATCGAAGAGAAAGTCCCCCGACTCTCACACTCTCGACCCTCATACCCTTACGTTGGAGGATTCATCCCATGACACGCCTTGGATATCAGATTCCGAATTTTACCTATCCCGATACGCGCCCCGATGAGATTTTCGGCCAGGTCATCGCCCAGGCGAAAGCCGCCGAAGCCGCCGGTTATGACCGGGTCATGGTGATGGATCATTTCTATCAGCTGCCCGGCATCGGTGCGCACGACGAGCCGATGCTCGAGTGTTATACGCTGCTGTCGGCGATTGCCCAGCACACTTCGAAGGTCCGGCTCTCCGCGCTCGTGACCGGCAATACCTATCGAAACCCGACGCTTCTCGCAAAAACGATCACGACGCTCGATCACGTTTCCGCGGGACGCGCAACGCTCGGGCTGGGATGTGGATGGTTCGAGAAGGAACACACCGATCTCGGTTTCGAGTTCGGCACCTTCGGCGAACGATTCGAGAAACTCGACGAGGCGCTTCAGATCATCGGGCCGATGCTTCGCGCCGAGCCGATTACGCTCAGCGGCAAGTATTATTCAACTCTCGATGCGGTCAATTCCCCCGCCCCGATTTCCAGGATCCCGATCATGATCGGCGGTGGTGGCGAGAAGAAGACGCTGCGCATGGTCGCTCAGTATGCGGACGAATCGAATCTGATCTGCGAGACGGACGAGATTCCGCGCAAGCTCGAAGCGCTGGCCGCTCATTGTGAACGATTGGGACGGAATCGCGACGAGATTACGGTGACGAAGCTGATGATGGTCGCGGTCGCGCCCACGATGGAGGAACTCGAGGCCGATCTCGACGCGATCGCCCAACTCAAGAATTGGCCCGACGCGATCAAGGACATGATCCGGGGGAGGCTGATCTACGGCGATCCCGACACCGTGGGTGAGCAACTCGCTGACGCGGTCGCCAAGGGACTCGACGGCCTGACCGTCGATCTGCCCCTGAATGGTCACAACGTCGAGAGGATCGAGCTGCTGGGCGAGATTGCGTCGAAGGTACTCAGATAGTCTCTTCGTTCATCGCAGATCCATCCTCTCGATGAGCAGGTCCGCGACGACCCGCACGCGCGGGACCGTTCGCATGCTCTTGGCGCAGACGAGATAGTATTCGGCGGGTAGCAGCTCAAAGCCGAGGTCGATCTCGACTAGAGCTTCGCCACGAAGTGAATCGGTGGCACCTTGTTTTTCGAGGACCATGACGCCGAGGCCGGCCGCGAGCGCGCTCTTCAGCACGAGGTAGTTGTCCGACGCGAAGGCCGGCTTGAAATCGGGGATCTTGCGCTCGAGCATCGGCCGGGGGGCGACGCGCTGATAGGGGGCGGCCCAGGTAATCCAATCGAGGTCTTCGATTCGGAGATCTCCGGCTTCGCGATCGGTCGAGCTCATCTTCTGGGCGAGGCGTGCCTCGTAGGCTGCGGTCGCGAACACGCCGATTTCGAATTTCGCGCTGTGAAGGGTCATGAGTTCGGGTTCTTGATTTTCACGACTTCGGATCGCGAGGTCGGCTTCACCGCGCGCGAGATCGATGTAATCGACACTCGCCAGGATTTCGAGGCGGAGGTCGGGTTGCTCCTCGAGCAGACGCGCGGCGAGTGGGGCGAGGACTTCGACGGCGAGCCCGGGTGGCGCGGCGATTCGGACCGTTCCCGTTGGCTCCGTTTCCGCGCCCTCGGCGAGCCGTCCGAATTCGCCGGCCCAGCGCGCCATCTGTTCGGCCGCCGGCAGGAGCTTCGCGCCGGCCTCCGTCAGTTGAGCCCCGAGCTTGTTACGGATGAAGAGTTGGCAGCCGAGCCGTTCTTCGAGACTGGCGATCCGGCGCGAAATCGTCGGCTGACCGACGCCGAGGACGCCTGCGACCCCAACTGATCCGATCGGGCTTGCTTCTGCCCATCCTCGTGAGCTTCCTGGGCGTTGCCTGCGCGGCCAGCAACCACCCGACCGAGCCCGGCGATCTCGGCCGATCGGCGGGATCCGCAAGCCTCCTGGCCGTGATCGACCAGCCGGGGCCCGTCGCATACGAGACCGTCAAGGCGGCGGACTGGGTTGTCGCGCGCAGTGGACTGATCAATCTGGATCATCCGAAGGCCATCTCTGCGGGACTCGACGACGGTGACGAGCCGATCCAGATCTATTTCCACGTTTTGCGACACCCGGATTTCGGCATGTTCATCGTCGATAGCGTCGAGAGCGATTTTCGAAATCCGGACGGGAATGACCGCCTGAGTTTTCTCGTCGAAACGGCGATGAAAACCGACGCGCTGCTGATCCATACGACGACCTCGCAATGGTTGGCGAAACAGCGTGTGCCGCTTGCCGGTGTCTTCTTGACCCATCTCCATCTCGATCACGTCATGGGCATCCCGGACATTCCTGCCGGCACGCCCATCTATGTCGGACCCGGTGAGCCGTCGGCTTCGAGCTTCCTCAACCTCTTCTCTCGAGCGACGATCGACCGCCTGCTCGAATCGGCGGATGCCCTACGCGTCTGGCCCTTCGAGGAGGATCCCGACCAGAGATTCGAGTCGGTGGTCGACATCTTCGGCGACGGCAGCGTATGGGCGATCCACGTTCCCGGTCACTCGCCGGGCAGTACGGCCTTCGTCGTTCGTACGCCGACGGGACCAAAACTCCTGGTCGGCGATGCCTCCCATACGAAGTGGGGCTGGGAGCATGGTGTCGAGCCAGGAACGTTTTCGCTCGATGGGCCACGCAGCGTCCCGAGCCTTGCTGGACTGCGCGAGCTGGCTCGGGAGTTTCCTCAGCTCGAAGTTCATCTCGGACATCAATGAGGGGCGTGCGCCTGCGCCTTCGACCGCGCAGGCTCTCGGGCGTGCTAGATCTCTATGGCGCCCCATCGGACCCACAACGCGCGGAAGGAGATTTGAAATGATCATCGTGCTCGTCGAAGTCGAGAGTTCTGTCGAGGCCATCGCGGGAATTCGCGAAGCGTTGGTCGACATGCAGTCCGCGAGCCGCGCCGAAGAGGGCTGCCACGACTACACGTTCTGTCAGGAAGTGGCCGATCCCGGTCGGATGCGGATCCTCGAGGTCTGGGAGTCCATGGACGCGCTTCGCTTCCATTTCGGGACTCCCCACATGGCGAGTTTCCGCGAGACCCTCGCCGCTTCGCCGCCCGGAAAAATGAGTGTGAAGGTCCACGAATTGGGCGTAGAACTCGAAATGCCGAGCTAGTCGGATCGTGGCCGAGCGTGCGTTTGGCGATGGGGATGCAACGTTTCAGGCGCTTGGTCGAGAATCGGGAATCCGAGGATTGGTCGAATCGTTCTATCGGATCATGGACTCCGCGCAGGAGGCCGAGCGAATTCGCCAGTTGCATCCCCCGAACCTCGACGAGTCGATCGAAAAGTTGATCTGCTTTCTCTCCGGTTGGACCGGTGGACCCAAGCTCTACGCGGAGACCTATCGGCCGATCCGGATCCCGCAGGTCCATATCCATCTGCCGATCGGCGAAGGCGAACGCGATGCCTGGCTCTCTTGTATGAAGCAAGCGCTCGCGGAGCAGCCCTACGAGAACGCGCTGAAGCGTTATATGCTCGAACAGCTCTATCGACCGGCCGAGCAGATTCGGCTGGTGATCGCCGAGCAAGCACGCCAACCTGTGACAGGGCGCGCGAAACGTTGACGTGGCGTATGCGCGCTGAGAGGTCCGATGTCGCCGGAAACGACTAGACTTGGCAGTCGCTCGATTGGCTTCCCCAAGGCGCTTGCTCGGATGGTGGCCATCGGCCTCGTCCTGACAGCCTCTTCCATTGCACTCGGTGAGCCGTCGATGCTCCGGGTGGCCGCAGGACAGCCCGATG
>CAWLAJ010000246.1:0-6474 GCA_963854795.1 Deltaproteobacteria bacterium UBA4427
AGGAACGAGAAGGAGGTCGACGCATCTATCGAGACATTCCGGAAGAACATCGCGCATTGATCGAACCCGTCGTCCAGGAACACGAGTGCGAATTGGTCGATGTCGAGGTGGCGCGGAATCGGGGAACTGGGCTGGTGCGAATCATCGTAGACAACCCGAACTCCGATGGTCGCGTTGCAATCGAGCGATGTGTCGCAATCTCCCGCGAAGTCGAGACCCTGATGGATGCCGCAGACCTGATGTCGGGCACGTACAAGCTAGAGGTTTCATCACCGGGTCTAGATCGGGTGCTCGGTCGAGAAAAGGATTTTGCTGCAGCAGTCGATTGCGAGATCAAGCTGCAGATTGGGCGCCCGATCGAAGGGCGCAAGCGTTTTCGCGGACGACTCGTTTCCTTCGAGGCGGGCGTGTTGAAGATGAGGGTTGATGGAATGGATGGTGGCCTGGTCTTGATCCCCATCGATGATGTTGAAAAGGCCAATTCGATTTATGAGTTCACGAGCGCGGACTTCGCCAAGAAGTCCGGGCTTCGTAGCTCGAGCCAGTCAGGCGGTAAATGATGCTGGGCTTGAACCTAAAGCGAGAGATCGATCAGATCGCCAAAGACAAAGGCATCGAAGCAACCGAAATCACCGGCGCACTCGAAGAGGCCATGCGTCAGGCCGCAAGAAAGCGTTTCGGTCAGGACAAGGAAATCGAGGCGCGATACAACGACGAAATCGGCGAGGTCGAACTCTTCGAATTTCGTGAGGTGGTCGAGACGATTACCGACGCCGAGACGCAGATCCTGCTTCCAGACGCCATTCGTGACTACGATCCGGACGTCGAAGTCGGCGATGAAATCGGCGTAAAGCTCGACACTTCGGGTTTCGGTCGAATTCTCGCGCAGGCAGCGAAACAGGTGATCATCCAGCGAATTCGGGATGCCGAGCGTGACAACACCTTCGACGAATACTCCGGGCGCCAGGGCGAAATCGTCAATGGCATCGTCCGCCGATTCGAAAAGGGTGCGATCATCGTCGACCTCGGACGCGCCGAAGCCGTCATTCCCGCCAAGGAACAAGTTCCGCGCGAGAGTTATCGCCCCGGTGATCGAATTCGCGCTTACGTGGTTGAAGTCAACAAGGTCGCCAAGGGTCCCCAGATCGTGTTGTCGCGGGCCTCGATCGATTTCTTGATCAAACTTTTCGAGCAAGAAGTGCCTGAGATGTACGAGAAGATCGTCTCGATCGAATCCGCAGCGCGTGAGCCGGGGGGGCGTTCGAAAATCGCCGTCGTCTCGCGAGACGGCGACGTCGATCCCGTAGGCGCCTGTGTCGGCATGAAGGGCAGTCGCGTTCAGGCGGTCGTCCAGGAGTTGCGGGGCGAACGAATCGACATCGTTCCCTGGAGCCCCGACACCGCACGCTATGTCTGCAGCGCTCTTTCTCCGGCTCAGGTTTCGAAGGTCATCATCGACGAATCGCAGAAATCGATGGACGTCATCGTTCCCGACGATCAGCTCTCGCTCGCAATCGGCCGTCGCGGACAGAACGTTCGCCTTGCCGTGCAGTTGACTGAATGGCGGATCGACATCAAGAGCGAGTCGAAAATGCGCGAGATTGCGGAATGGCTTTCGAGAGCCGTTTCGGTTGTCGAAGACTGCGGCGATCCCGAAGCGGATCTGCTCCTTCAGCAGGGAATCACCTCGCTCGAAGACCTCGCAGAATGCCCGTCTGAACTTCTTACGGTTCTGCCGGGGATCGACGAAGCCGGAGCGGAGAACATCAAGACTCGCGCCGCTGAGCTCGTCAGCGTGAAAGTGGCGGCAGACGAGGAACGAGTTCGGCTCGAAGCCGAGGCCCAGGCGCAGTTGAGAGCAGAGGCGGAAGCAGCCGCTGCGGCAAGCCGTGAGGCAGGCAGCGACGAGAGCGAGACGTCAGAGGCTCCCCCGGAGCCGGCCGGCGATCGAGAAGATTGAACCATAGACAGCGGAACTCAAGCGGGGTTCCGCAAGTCGCCCAAGGCTACACCCGAACCATACAGGGATTCGCGCAGGCATAGATGGCAAATATCAGGGCATACAAGCTCGCAGAAGAACTCGGAATTGATCGCAATGAGTTCGTCGAACAGGCGGCTCAGCACGGCGTCGAACTCAAGAGCGCGATGGCGTCGCTGGATGAAGCGGCCGTCGAGTTGCTGCGCGAAAAAATCGGTGGCGCCACGCGCAAGAAGCGCGCGATGGACGAGCATCGTCTCGAGGGTAAGGGCGGAAGGACGGTCGTGCGCCGTCGAAAGCGCAAGGAGCCGGAACCCGAGCCCGAGCCGATCGCAGAAATCGCGATCGCCGAAGAGCCCGTCGTGGCCGCTCCCGCCGAGGGTGCTGAAGAAGCCGAAATCGGCACGCCTTCCGAGGCGACGCCGGACTCTGTCGAAGAGGGTGTCGCCGCTGCGGCAGAGGCAGCCGCGGGCGCCGACGTGGCAGCCAAGGTGTCGGATACCGGTCCCAGCAAACCCGCGTCGCCCGCGGGCGCGCACGAGGGGCGTGATGGCCGTAGCGGACCGGGAGCCTCTGAGCCCGGCGGTTCAGCCGACCGCAAGGGCAAGCAGCGAAAGCGCGTCCGCGAGGTCGTCAATCTTCAAGAACAGGAACAATTCGCTCGTCAGATCACGAGTCGCAGTTCGGGCCAGCGCCGAGTCGTCACGACCGCGCCCCGATCGGCCATCAATCCTCGAGCGCGCCGGCGTGACAAGCTGTCGCCGAAGCCGACTGCGGCCGCGATCGAAGCAAGCAAGACCCGCCACGTAAGAGTTTCCGGCGATATCAGCATCGGAGAACTTTCGAAGCAGGCCGGTCTGAAGGCGCCCGCGATTCAGGGCAAGTTGATGGCCCATGGCATCATGGTTTCGGTCAATCAGCGAATCGATTTCGAGACGGTCCAGAAGATCTCGGGTGACATGGGATTCGAAGCGGTCGATGTCGGATTCAAGGAAGCCACCTTCCTCGACACGCTCACGATGGAGTCCGACGCAGAGACGAGTGGGGATCTGCAGTTACGACCTCCGATCATCACCGTGATGGGACATGTCGATCACGGGAAGACTTCTCTGCTCGACACGATCCGAAAGACCAAGGTGACCGAAGGAGAAGCGGGCGGCATCACGCAGCACGTCGGGGCCTATCAGGTCTCAGCGAACGATCAACAGCTCACATTCATCGATACGCCGGGACACGCGGCGTTTACGGCGATGCGCGCCCGCGGCGCGGCGGTGACTGATCTGGTCGTTCTGGTGATCGCGGCGACAGAAGGCGTCATGTCGCAGACGGTCGAGGCGATCGAACACGCGCAGGCGGCCGGTTGTCCGATCCTCGTCGCCATCAATAAATGCGATCTGCCCGACGCAGATCCGGAGAAAGCGCGCCAACGCTTGACCGAACACAATCTCGTCCCCGAAGACTTTGGCGGTGACGTGATCTGCGTGAACGTTTCCGCGAAAACCGGCGACGGAGTCGATCAGCTCCTCGAGATGCTCGCCCTGCAGGCGGAAGTCCTCGAATTGCGGGCGGATGCGACGAAGCGAGCCAGCGGAGTCGTGCTCGAAGCGCAGCTCGACAAGGGGCGCGGACCGGTCGCGACGATCATCGTCCAAGACGGCACGCTGAAGACCGGCGACTCGATCGTCGTCGGGACGGAGTGGGGGCGCGTTCGGCAGATGCGCGATGACGACGGAACGAATGTCAAAGAGGCGGGACCTTCGACGCCGGTCCAGATTACAGGCTTGTCGGGTGTACCGATGGCGGGCGCGCCGTTCCATGCGGTCGAGAGCGACCGGGTTGCGAAACAGATCGTCGATCATCGAGAGGATCAGCAGCGCGGACAGACCACTGCGGTCAAGCCTCGGCTGACCCTCGATGAATTCTACGCACAGTCGACGACGGAGGGGCCGAAAGAACTCTCGGTTGTTCTGAAGGCCGATGTGCAGGGAACCTGTGAAGCGGCTCGCGATGCGCTCGAGAAGTTGTCGACCGACGAAGTGAAATTGCAGGTGATCTCGTCCGGAGTGGGCGCGATCGTCGAAAACGACATCAACCTGGCCTCGGCGAGCAGCACGATTGTCCTGGGGTTCAACGTTCGACCGGATCCAGCGGCACGCAGGCTCTCGGACTCCGCGGGCGTCGAGATCCGGACCTATTCGGTCATTATGGCGATGCTCGATGATGTGAAGGCTGCAATGGCAGGGCTGCTGCCCGCGGTGGTGACCGAGAAAATGGTCGGTCGCGCCGAGATTCGCGAAACCTTCACGATTCCGAAGATCGGCACCATCGCCGGCTCCTTCATTCTGGAAGGAAAGGTCGTCCGGCACTCACATTGCCGCGTCGTTCGTGATGGAATTCAGGTCTATGCCGGAACCGTGGGTTCTCTACGGCGTTTCAAGGATGACGTCAGGGAAGTCACCAACGGAATGGAATGTGGAATCGGAGTGGCGACCTACAACGACGTCAAGGTTGGCGACGTCATCGAGGCTTTCGAGCTCGACGAGAAACCCGCCACGCTCTGAGCGCGCGCCGAGCTCGCGACGAACGAATCAACAGTTCAGCGACGGTTCCGCAATTGGCTCGCCGGGGTGGCTTGCCCGTCCTGGGGCGTTGTGAGTGTGAATTGCATGGATGTTGAATCGCTTGGGCGGGATTGAGTGATGATCGTTGGCGCGGCGGTGGTTGAGATTCATGTGCATGAATCGCAGTCGTTGAAGGCGAAGCGGGGAGTGGTTCGATCGATTTCGGGGCGCTTGCGGAATCGATTCAACGCTTCCGTGAGCGAAGTAGGTGGGCAGGGGACCTGGCAGCGCGCGGTGATTGGCTTGTCCATGACCGGGAGCGAAGAGCTTCCGCTTCGTCGTGCGCTCGAAAAAGCGGTGCGTGCGATCGAGGAAATGCATCTCGCTGAAGTGATCGGCAGTGAGATCGAGATGATTCGACTGCCGATTTCGGAAGTCGGTCTCGAGTCCGCGGTCGGCGAAGAGGATCTGCCGTGGTCTCGCAATCTGAGCGAGTCGCCGACCGAGGGTGGGGACGAAGGGTAGGAGGAGTTCGAGCTTTGGCTGACTCAGTGCGCATACGGCGTGTTGCGGAGCAGATTCGTGGCGAGCTGTCGCAGATTCTACGCGACGAAGTCCGAGACCCGCGGCTTCGGCTGGTGACGATCACCCGCGTGAAGCTGGCTTCTGATCTCGGCGCGGCGACGATTTTCTATAGCCCACTGGGCGAAGATCCATCGGATGCGCGAGCCGCGGAGCTCAACGCGGCGATGGTTGCCGTGACGGGATTCGTCCGGCGTTCACTCTCGAAGCGCGTGAAGCTGCGTCATACCCCAAGTCTTCGTTTCATTCTCGACGATTCCATTGCCGAGGGAAGTCAGACGCTGTCGCTGATTCGCTCGCTGGATATTCAAGATGCGGTGTCCGACGCCGAGGCCAACGAGGCCGAATCGAGCGAGGGAAATGGCGAGGTCTAACCATCGAGGCCAGAGGCGGAAGCGGCCGGAGGCACCCGGTCCATCCGGTTTCCTCGTCGTCGACAAGCCGGCGGGACGTACGTCTCACGATATCGTCGACGAAGCGAGGCGCTGGTTCGGGACCCGGCGCGTCGGTCATCTCGGCACTCTGGATCCTCAGGCGACCGGCGTCTTGCCCCTCGCCATTCGCAGCGCGACGAAGCTGATCCCCTTCATGGATGGCGCTCAAAAGGGCTATGACGGAACGGTCGTGTTAGGCGCCGAGACCGATACGCTCGACCGCGAGGGCAAGATTCTTCGCCGATTCTCGGGATCGCTGCCGGACCGCACCGCGGTGGAGGAAGCCCTGGCCGGGTTTCGTGGCGACATTCAGCAGATTCCGCCGATGTATAGCGCCGTCAAGAAGGGGGGCGTCCCGCTTCACAAACTGGCACGAGAAGGCGTCGAAGTGGAGCGCGATCCGAAATGGGTCACGATCGGCGAGCTCGAGTTGACCCGCTTCGAATCTCCGGAATTCGACATCCGCGTTCTCTGCAGTTCCGGGACCTACGTCCGCGTCATTGCCGCTGATCTGGGCACCGCGCTCGGATGTGGCGCGCATCTGGGCGCGCTGCGGCGAACCCGAAGCGGGCCCTTCTTGCTCGAGGCATCGCGTCCCGTCGAGGAATTCGAGGCGGCCGCCGAGGCCGGAAAGGCCAATTCTCTCCTGATTCCCATGGCCTATGCGTTGGGATTTCCCGTCCATACGGTGGCCGGCGAACAGCTCGTTCGGCTGCAGAATGGCGGTGATCTGCCTTCCGGCGACTTGCGGCGAATGGCGCCGGGGACCCGGGTTTCGATCCTGGACGAAGCAGGCGACTTTCTCGCCGTAGCCGAACTGCGGGCGGATCGTCGTCTCTGGCCGCTTCGGGTGCTGCCGAGGCAGTCGGTTGGATGATGGAAAACACACTTCGTGGCGTTGCCAGCGGCCGGCCCCTCT
>CAWLAJ010000247.1:0-6455 GCA_963854795.1 Deltaproteobacteria bacterium UBA4427
CTAGCCCTACGACGTCGTGGTGGCAAATTATTTTTTCAATCTCTTCGACGTCGAGCACGCTCGGGAAATGACCCGCCACCTCTGTCAATTGGTCAGACCGGGCGGGAAATTGTTGTTGACTGATTTTGCGCTGCCCGAGGGTGGCCCGGTTGGGCGATGGATCAGCGAGGCCTATTACCGCCCGATCAATTGGCTCGCCTGTGCACTCGGCTTCTGCGCGCTCCACCCGATTCTCGATCATGCGCAATTTCTCGAGCCGATTGGATTTCGAATCTACTCCGCGCGGCGCTTTCCCGTTCTCTCGGGTACGAACCCCGCGTACGTGTCGATCGTGGCACAACGCGTCGAATGAGCCCGCCGACTCAGGCCGATCCCGGGTCGCGGCATACGAGAATCCCCCCCAAGGCCTTTGCAGTTCTCATCGCAAACCGAACCGTTTGGGACCCGTCCTAACCCATCACTCACCCGATAGATCTTCTGGCAGGTTCTGCCGAGGAGTTCGCCGGGTGGCCACAATTCTCGTGATCGAAGATTCGGATGGGCGGCGCGCGGTCGAGGAACTCAAGATCGAGCTCGAGGGTGGAGAAACCATCGCCGTGACGATCAGTGTTGGAATCGCTTCGTGGAATCCGGGACTCGATTCGACCGCGCCCATGATCGAGAGGGCGGACGCTGCACTCTATCGGGCGAAGAGTTCCGGTCGCAATCGGGTCTGTCTCTAGCTCCGCATCGGGGGCAGCCCGTCGCCTACTCGGGAGACGATGCCCAGGCAGCACCCTCGGACGATCCGCGATCCGCGTGCTCGCGAAGCTCGCGCGTGAGCTCATCGATGAGTTCGATATCCGCTGGCTGGTCGACGCCGGGGATCGCAAGCGCTTGCTCGAGATGAATTCGGGCGGCGGCGGTTTCGCCCGAACTCCTTTCGACTCGAGCCAGGGCGGCGAGGATGCGCCGCTGGGCGTGGTCGCTCACACCTTGCTCGTCGCCGATTCGAGCGTTCGCACCGCTCGCGATCGCGAGTGCGGTTTCGAGGTCGCCCTGGTCGGCAAGAATTTCGGCCAGGATTGCCTCGGCCATGCCGCGCGTCGAGGCGTCGGCATCGGCTTCGTCCAGCATTCGATTTGCCAGCTTCGCCGACGACTCAGCGGTCTCGAAATCTCGTTGTTTGCGCGCGACGCGGGCAAGATGGAGCTGCAGGCCCGCCATTTTCCCTTTGTTCGTCGGGACGACTTGCTCGGCGTCGAGTAGTCCCTGATCGATGGCCATGCGAGCCAGTGCCAGGTCGTTCTCGCGCAGGGCGGCAGCCGAAACCCGGACGGCCAGCTCCATCCGATCCCGACTGATCGAACCTGCTTTCGCCGTCATCAGCGCGATCCGGAGCAGCTCGAGCTGGGAGGCTTGCAGATCGCCTGCTTCGCGAGCCTTGGTTTCGCGCCGATCAGCGACGGCGACCGCCAGAGAAACCAGGGCGGATCCACCGACCTCCGGCGACTCGGCGGCTTCTGCAAAGAGTTGGTCTGCCAACTGATCGGCCACCTCGAGTTCTCCGCTCTCGGCGATCTGGATTGCCAGTCGCGCGCGAAGTCCAAAGACGGTTCGCCGACTGACGTTCGTCGCAGACAGGTCCGCGACTTGAATCGCCGCCTGATTCAGACGCTCCTCGGCACGATCGAGTTGGCCGTCCCGCACATGTTGGCGAGCCAGGCGAGTCAGATCATTCCAGGAGAGCGGTTCGGCTTCCATCGTTTCGGCATGACGGTCGGTCTCGCCGGCGTCCAAGGCAGTCTCTTCGCTCGAATTCTCCTCCGGATAGTTGAGACGATCGCTGAGGGCGCTACACGAAACACAGAACGCGAATGCGACGACGGTCGAGACAGGGCGAATCAAGAACATTTCTACAAACTCACGTAGAGCTCGCCCTTGCGGAGCTCGATTGGAAAGATGGCGAGACTCTTGCTGGCGGGTCCGGCGCTCGGACATCCGTCTCGCAAATCAAATCGTGCGCCGTGCATTGTACAGATGACTTCCATGCCTTTGATCTCTCCCCTGGAGAGCGGCCAGGCTAAATGCGTGCAGCGATTCGCGACGGCAAAGTACTGCTCATCGACACGACAAACCAGAATCTCCTTGCCATCGATTTCAGTTTCGGCCTTCTGTCCCGGGCGGAGCGCACTCGGCAATGAAACGTGATGCCACGGCATGAATCAGGCCTCGAACGCCTTTCGAAGTTCGCTGCAGGCCTGGTCCAGGGCCTGGCGGGCGCGTGGAATCTGAGCCGTCATGCCGAAGAAGCCGTGGAAGACGCCGGGGTATTCGGTGTGAGAGGTTTCGACACCGGCTTCTCGAAGACGCTCCGCATAGGCTCGCCCCTCATCTCGAAGCGGGTCGTACTCGGCCGTGAGCAGAGTCGTATTCGGCAATCGGCTGAGGTCGGAGGCTCGCAGCGGTGAGGCCAAGGGGTTTTCGCCATCGCTCTCGGACTCGAGATAGTGGTGCCAGAACCAGCGCATCATGTCGGCGCTCAGGAAATATCCAACCCCGTTCTCTTTGTAGGACGGGGTGTCGAAGCGGTTGTCCGTGACCGGATAGATCAGCAGTTGATGGGTGAGTCGAGGGCCGCTTCGGTCTCGGCACATGAGCGCGACCACGGTTGCCAGGTTGCCCCCGGCACTATCGCCGGCAACCGCGATGCGATCCGCGTCGATTCCCAACGATGGAGCATTCTCGACGACCCATTTCGTCGCCGCATAACAGTCTTCGGGAGCGGCTGGAAATTTAGCCTCGGGAGCGAGGCGATAGTCGACAGAAACGACGACACAATTCGCGCCATTGGCGAGCTCGCGACAGGTCGAATCATGAGAATCGAGATCGCAGACGACGAACCCGCCACCATGGAAAAACACCAGGCCCGGACGCAGGTCCCCGCCGGCGACCTTCTCAGCCGGCGTGTAGACGCGGACCGGGATCTTTCCCGCAGGTCCAGTGGCCTCCTTCATCTCGACCTTCGCCACCTCTGGCCCCTCGCTCAGTCCGGCCAGAGCCGCGAATCCCTCCCGAATCACCGTGTGGGGCAGCGTAAAGGGGTCCACGTCCGGCCCCGCGGCCATTGTCTCGAGAATTGCTTTGGCTTCGGGATCGAGCGGCATTGAATCTCCTCATCCACGGTTGGGTCCCGACGCGGCTCCCGGGTTGGGCCCGAGTCGGGTGCGTCGTGGCGACGGCTCGATGGTATTGTTCGAGATGTGCCGCAAACCCCGACGCTAGCACTGCAAACCATCCCGCGGAGCGCGCCGGCGCTATTCTCGCGGACGGGGTGAGAGGTCGATATCGACCGGAGGGTTTCGAATGGATGGCATGATTCGCTACTTGGCAGTCATCGCTTCCACCACGGCTTTGCTTCTGCCTTTGGTGGGGTGTCAGGCCTTCAATGCACGCAGCGACTGGGATCACGGAATCACGTTCTCGAGTTTCCGAAACTATTTTTGGCTCGAACCGCCGGAGCGGGAGCAGGCGAGTCCCTTCGCGGACAACACGCTGCTACGCCAGCGCGTTCGCGCCGTGGTCGAGGACGAACTCACCCGGCGCGGCTTGCGGCGGTCGCAGTCACGAGCCGATGCTGATTTTCTAGTGACCTACACGGTGCTCGTCGAGGAACGTCTCGAGGTCGATGGTCTGGCTGCCTCTATCGGTGGATCCTATCACCACGGACACCATTCGTTCGGGAGCTTCCGCTCGACCCCGAGCGTCGACTCGTTTCAGGAAGCGACACTCATCATCGATTTCCTCGACCCGAAGAGCGAAGCCCTCGTCTGGAGGGGTTGGGGAATGGGGATGTTGGGTACCCGTGATCGTGAGCGCGACTACGCGACACTCGCTCGAGGGGTCGAAGCAATTCTGGCAAAGTACCCGCCTAACAATTAGAGGGCTAACTGGCTGATCCCCGCGTACGTTCGTTCGTCGATTTCTCGAGCGGAAGGAGGACGTGAAAGCGCGTTCCCTGAGGGTCGTTCTCGGATCGGTTCTCGACCCACATTCGACCTGCGTGGTCCTCGATGATGCCGTGTGCGACCGAGAGGCCGAGGCCCGAGCCCCCTTCACTCAGACGAGTCGTGTAGAAGGGCTCGAAAATTCGCACCTCATCCTCGATTCCGACTCCGGGCCCGTCGTCTTCAACGATGACTTCCACGGCTTCCGCCGAGTCGGGCGAGATCATCGCGCGGATGCGGACCTTGGCGTTTGAGGGCTGGGCTTCGATGGCATTGCGAATCAGATTGACGAAGACTTGTTCGATTTCGATGGGGTTCATCCATACCGCTCTCTCCCCGATTTCTGGAGAAATGCCGAGCTGAATTTCCGCATCGCGTTCGAGCGCGTATCGCTTGGTCACATCCACGGCGATCCGCAGTACCCCCGCCAGATCACTCGACCATTTTTCGGTCGGCTCGGCTCGCGAGAATTGCAGAATGCTTCGTACGATCTTTCCGCAGCGCACGGCCTGGCTCTGGATCTCCGAGAATGCTTGATCCCGGATCCGTTCGCCTTCTTCGTCTCTGTCCACGAGCGTGGCGAACTCCGCCGAGTTCAAGATCGCGCCGACCGGATTGTTGATCTGATGCGCGATTCCGGCTGCCAGCGTACCGATGGCCGCCAGGCGCTCCTTCTTTCGCACAACCTGCTGGCTCTCTTCTAGCTCGCGCGTTCGTTCGAGGATCCGCACCTCGAGCCGATCGTGTTCGCGCTCACGGCGGGCGTCCAGCTCTTTTTGGGCGGTGACATCGACATAGAGGATCTGGCGGGCGGGCCGTCCTTCCCAGATCGAGTCGGACCAGCGCATCTGGAGACTTCGCCATTCGCCGTCGGAATGTTTGAGCCGAATTTCAATGGGCTCGACGGACTCGCGTTCCGATCGAGCGAACGCGGATCGAACCGAATCGGCATCGTCTCGATGAATCCGCTGATAGGCTTGGAGATTCTTCGTCCGCAATAGCTGTTCGCGGTCGACGCCGAAGAGATCCGCAAGTGCCTGGTTCGCGTAGACGACCTCGCCGCGGCATTCGACCGCGATTCCCTGGAGAGAGCGCTCGACCAGCGTTTCGTAGTTGGCCTCCGCGTGCCTGAGGTTGGTGACGTCACGAAGGTGAACGACGATACCGTCGATGGCTTGGTTGGCGGTTCGATTCGACATCGTCAGCTCGAACGTTCTCATGTCCGCCGGCTCGGGATCGAATTCCTTCCCACTCACCTTGATCTGAATCCGTTCGACGGCATCGACGGTCGTCCGAACACGATTCCAATTCGCGGCGACTCGGCTGACCTCTTCGGGGGTCGTAAACGATCGCATGTACTTGCCGATCGCTTCACCGGATTCGATGCCAATGAGTCTCTCTGCAGCCGGTGTCGCGAACTTGATCCGGCCATTCGCATCGGCCACGAAGATGCCTTCTGAGGCGTTCTCCAGAAGTTTTCGATAGCGCTCTTCGCCGGCTTCACGGATTACTTCGGCTCGCTCCGTATGTTCCCGGGCCGTTCGACTCCAGGCGGTGTCGAAGGCGACCGTGATGCCGATCATGGCCAGGATACAGACGAGCACGAAGGCATAGTGCGCTGCCTGTGAAGGTCCTTCATACCCGGCCTGCGCGACCGCGGCTGAAGTCGGTAGATTCTCGCCGAAGAAGAGAATCCCGATGGCCACCAATCCCCAGAGTATCCCGGATCGTCGTCCGCCCACGATCAAGGCCACCATCGGGAGCATCGGCAGCATGGGAAACGAGCCGGTGGCTTGTCCCGCGCTCGACCACATCAGCAGTAGTGCAGTCGTGGCGATGGTGAGGCAGACGAATTGGCCGAGGTGACGCATCGCGTTGGTTTGTCTGAGGGCGACAGGCAACCCGAGCGACACGACGCCGAAGAGCGAAAAGCTAAGCAGGAACTCGAGCGACCAGGGTCCCATCTGCGTGGGGATGGCGATCAGAATCGTTAGGCCGAGCGCGCCGCACGCGATCAACCCCATGCGCGTATTCGCGAGTGCCTTGATGTTCTGGTTGCGGAGTTCGTCGGAGAGAAAGAACTCGTCGGCGCGATTCGCGAAGCTGGAAGCGCCTTGCCTCAATCGACCTATGGCAGAGTCGTTGTCCATGTCATGAAAGTATACCCCCATCCGGTTCGATCGACGCATGAGAATCAGCCTCGAGGGCATCCGTTCGCTGACTGAGAGTGTGGAGCGCTCGCGCAGTCGAGGTCGACGAACGCAGCGCGAGCGCCATCAACAGCAGCAGGCTCGAGGTCAGAAAGCTCGATGCGCGCAGAACGACGGCGAGCAAGGCTTCGACGGATGGACGAATCCTCGACTCGAAGGGACCGGGCATCGGGTTCTCATCAGTGATCATCGAAGCCACCGAATCGGGTTCGTAGCCAAGTTTGGCCAGGGCTCGATCGATCAAGGTGCTGGGTAGCGC
>CAWLAJ010000248.1:0-6448 GCA_963854795.1 Deltaproteobacteria bacterium UBA4427
CGCGGGTCTCGGCGGTCAGATTGAGTCCGTTCCAGTCGGGATAGCGATCCTCGAGGAGATCAACGATTCGCAAGCTCTGTCGGTTGTGATCGAATCCGCCGTCGTCCTTCATGCATTTTGAGAGCACGGCCTCGCCCGCGTGACCGAAGGGCGTGTGGCCCAGATCATGAGCGAGCACGATGGCTTCGGCCAGATCTTCGTTGGCGCGCAAGGCCCTGGCGATCGTGCGGGCGATCCCTGCGCCTTCGATCGTATGGGTCAATCGGTTTCGATAATGATCATTCTCGAGATGAACGAAGACCTGAGTCTTGAATTCGAGGCGCCGAAAGGCCCGCGAGTGAACGATCCGGTCGCGATCTCGCGCAAAGGCGCTTCGGTAGGCGTGGGCCGGTTCATCGACCTGGCGGCCTGCGGAATCACCCGAATAGGCCGCCCACGGTGCGAGGATTTCCCGCTCCTCCTGCTCGAAGATTTCCCGGGTTCGCCAGGTCATTCGCTCGGTCCTACTCCTCGTTCTCTGCGTCGCGCAGCAACTCGCGCATGGCGGATCTCGACTTCGCGTCGATATTATCGAGCGCAGGGCGCGAGATCTCCCTCATGGTCTCCGATCCGGGCTCGCTCGTTCCGTTCAAGACCAGATAAAGGGCGAGACCGGCGACCAACAGAGCGCCCAGTCCTACGATCCAACGCATACCGAACATGCTGACTGGCTCCCTATCGATGGCCGGATCCCGGTCGTGAACTCGAGCCGGCGGCAGAGCGGCCAGACCTTTCAAGGCGTTTCGCTCCGCTCAGCGGATCATTTCCCGGAGCGCTTCTTGAATCAATCGATCGGCCGATTCAAGTCAGACAGCGGTCGCCATGGCACTCCCTGGGGGTGCGCAGACCCGAAACTAAGTCCGCCCGCATCCACTGTCAACTCGAACCGGGGCGTTGCCTGGACGCGAACGCGAAAGGACTCCGACCCGCTAATCTGCGCCGATGCCGATTCTCGAGACACTACCCGAACGACTCTTGCTGGGCCCTGGACCCTCGAACGTCCACGCGAGCGTCCTCGAGGCCATGAGTCGACCGCTCGTCGGTCATCTCGATCCGCAGTTCATTGCCTTGCTCGACCGCCTGAAGCAGGGGCTGCGGACTCTGTTCGGGACCTCCAACGCGATGACACTTCCCTTGTCGGCCACCGGGAGCGCAGGAATGGAAGCCGCGCTGGTCAATCTGCTCGAACCTGGCGATCCGATCGTGATCGGAGTGAACGGAGTCTTCGGCGTTCGAATGGCTGAAGTCGCACGACGCGCGGGTGCGGACGTGACGACCGTCGAAGCGACCTGGGGAACCCGACTCGATGACTCGAAAATGGCGGAGGCGATTTCCCGGGTGCAGCCACGGGTCGTTTCCTTCGTGCATGCCGAGACCTCGACCGGCGTTCGTCAACCGATCGAAGAAATCGTTTCAGCGGCACGAGACGCAGACGCAATGGTCGTGCTCGATTGCGTGACCTCGCTCGCCGGCTGTCCCGTCGAACTCGATCGCTGGGGAGTCGACGCGGCGTACAGCGGATCGCAGAAGTGTCTGTCCTGTCCGCCTGGACTCTCACCGGTCTCCTTCTCCGACCGCGCGATCGAGACGGTGAAGGCGCGCAAGGTTCCCGTGCAGAGCTGGTTTCTCGATCTATCGCTTCTGGCCGGATATTACGAAGGCGAAAAACGCGTCTATCACCATACGGCGCCGATCACGGCCACGTACGGACTCGCCGCCGGCGTCGATCGCGCGCTCGAAGAAGGTCTCGAAACCCGTTACGAGCGTCACACTCGAGCGGCGCTTCGGCTGATCGAAGGACTCGATGCCATGGGATTCATCCCACTGGTGGAAGCCGCCGATCGTCTGCCGATGTTGACGTCGGTTCGCCTGCCCAAAGCCGTCGAGAAACTGGGCGAGGCCGTCGTCCGAGAGCGACTGCTCGACGAGTTCGGAATCGAGGTCGGTGCCGGTCTCGGTCCGCTCGCCGGAGAAATCTGGAGAATCGGTCTGATGGGCGAGAATGCGAGCGCGGAACCCATCGACCGGCTGCTCGAGGCGCTGCAACAGATCCTCGCCTAGCGCGCTCGCGTGCTACTCAGCCACGAAGGGTTTCTCCGAAGAGTTCGAAAGTGCGACGCCAGGCATCCTTCGCCGAGGCTTCGTGATAGGTCGCGCGCTGATCGCAGTGGAAGCCGTGGTCCGCATCGTCGTAGACATGTACTTCGTGTGCGGTGCCGGCGCTTTCCAGCGCGCCGCGAATCGCATCGACTCGATGCGAGGGAATCAGCGCATCCTGCCCGCCGAAATAACAATGGATGTGACCCGAGATCCTGGGCGTGCGGCTCACCGTTGGCACACTCCCACCCGGCCCCTCTTCCGCTGCGATCGCACCCCCATAGTAGGCGGCGGCCGCGGCGAGATCGGTTTCGCACGCCGCGAGGTACGTCATGTGTCCGCCGATACAGAAGCCCATCGCGCCGATTCGCTCGTGCACGACATCGTCGCGTCCGCGCAGAAAGCCAATCGCATCCTTCGCGTCGCTGATCATTTCATCGGCGACGAGCTGACCGAGCAATTCCATTCCAGCGGTCATTCCCGCATCGTCATAATTCAGTTGAATTCCCGGTCCCGTGCGATGGAAATAGTCCGGAGCCAGTGCGACATAGCCTTCTTCAGCGACCCGACGTGTCACGTCGCGAATATGATCATTCACACCGAAGATCTCCATGAAGACGAGCACCGCGGGGTGCGGACCCTCCCCCTCTGGCAGGACCAGATAGCCCCCCATCGTCTGGCCATTCGCTGTCGCAATCTGAACTTCCTCGCTGTGATCGCTCATGGTTTCACCCCTGTCTGGCTTGGCTCTCGCGTCGTCCGCGCCGGTTGATGATTGGATTGGCGGGTACCCGTTCTTCGCAGGTTCGCTCGCTCCGGGGACCTAACGCTGTCGGTCGAAATGAGTCTCGACCGCCTTCTGCCAGGCCGATTGGTTTTCTTGATGCGGATGATGTTCCGCGTCGGCGATCGTGATTCTATCCACGTTCGGAATGTGCTTCTCGAAAAGATCGGCGCCGGTCAGAAAATCCGAATCATGCTCGCCCACCAGAACGAGGGTCGGCGCGACGATATCGCCCAGGCGATCGACGAGCGACGTCGAATCGAAGAACGCCAGTCCCGCCCCGCGGAAGCTCTCGGGCGTCATCGCGCGCAGTCTCCGGCGATGATGCGTCCAATAACGCTCTCCCCAACTCGCGATCGAATCGGAACAGGACTCTCGTCCGGCATTTTCCATCAATTCTTGAAGTCCGTCGATTCCGCGATCGTCCGCCAGATCGGCACCGATTTCGAAAGCCCTGCGACCGAGCGACTCGGGCAATTCGGGTGCCGTACACATGAAGATCAGCGAGCGGATGCGCTCGGGGTGGGCCAGCGCAAAGCGAAGCGTGATCATTCCGCCCATCGAATGCCCGAAGAGATCACAGCGCTCGATTTCGAGATGGTCGAGCAGCTCGATCAGATCCTTGATGTTCTGCTCAAAACTAAATCCGCAAGGACCCGATTTTGCTTCAGAATCGCCATGGCCTCTAAGATCAGGCGCGATCACACGGCGTCTGCGAGCGAGTTCGGGTGCGACCTCGATGAAGTCATCGCGATGACCCGTGAATCCATGGATCAACACGAGTGGCGGTTCCCGGCCGGCCGGAGCGGCAGCGCCCGTGACCGCGGACTCGTCGATCCAGACGACCTCGCCCCCGCGCAGTCGCGCGCGACGCGGATCGCTTTCGTCGATGCCGCTAACCGGCATGGATGCGCACCCACTCACAGGGCTTCGAAATGATCGCCGCCTCGGCTGCAGCCAATTCCTTCCGCCGCGCTTCGATCGTCTCGCGTGGTCCGAGCTGCTCGGCGAGATCGAGGTAGCTCCCGAGATGCCTGGCCTCGGAAGCCAACAAAGAGCGGTAGAGATCCGCGAGCGCCCGATCGCGTAGACCCTCAGCCAGAATCTGGAAGCGCTCGCAGCTTCGCGCCTCGATCAGGGCCGAAATCAAGAGTAGATCAATCAGTCGATCGGGTTCTTCGGAACGCACCAGCGCATGCAGCGCCATGCCGTAGGGACTCGGGCGAATCGTCTCGTAGCGGATCCCACGTGCATCGAGCTCGGCCAGAATCTGCTGAAAGTGTTCGAGCTCCTCGCGCGCCAACTCAGCCAACGTCTCTTGCAGAAAGCGATGATGCGGATAGGAAAACAACAACTTGATCGCAGCGCCGGCGGCCTTCTTCTCACAATGCGCGTGGTCGAGCAGAAGCTCGTCGAGATGCGCCTGCGCACGGGGCAGCCATTGAGGCGAAGTGTCTGATGCCAGATGTAACACGGCGGCGGAGTCTAACGCGAATGGAAGTCGACGCCCTCGCTCGCCGGCTCCCGCTCTCGAGAGGATCCGTGCGGTCCGGGGTTCAGCAGCAACCTGCTAGCTTTTCGACCATGCGAACACGGGCATTGGGCCGTAGCGGCCTACAGGTCAGCGAAGTCTCTTTGGGATCTTGGCTCACCCTGGGGTCGCGCGTCGATTATTCGGAAACCGAGCAGCTCGTCCATCGCGCCTTCGATCTCGGCATCAATTTCTTCGATACCGCGGACGTCTATGCCAAGGGGGAAGCGGAAAGAGCGCTCGGAGTGAGTCTGCGCGAGCTGCCCCGCAATCAGGTCGTGATCGCGACCAAGGCGTTCTTTCCGATGTCGGAGCGTCCAAACGATCGAGGCCTCTCGCGCAAACACATCTTCGAAAGTGTCGAGGGATCGCTCCGTCGGCTGGAAACGACCTACCTCGATCTTCATCAATGCCACCGCGCGGATCCCGATGTCCCCATGGAAGAGACCGTGCGCGCCTACGAAGACTTGATTCGGCAGGGCAAGATTCTTTACTGGGGCGTGTCGATGTGGACGGCCGAAGAGATCGAAGAGGCTTGTGCCCTGGCCGATCGCTACGGCGGCTTTCGCCCGATCTCGAATCAGCCGAGCTATTCGATTCTTCGACGCGAAATCGAAGCGGGCGTGCTCGAGACGAGCGAACGCGAGGGACTCGGACAGATCGTGTTCAGCCCGCTCGCGCAAGGCGCCCTCACCGGAAAGTACAGCGGCGGAAAGATCCCCGCGCAGAGTCGTGCCGGCGATCCTGAGCGCAACCTGTGGATGGAGCGCTATCTCGACACCAAAGTGCTCGACGACATTGATCGACTGCGACCGATTGCCGATCAGCTTGGAATTTCACTCGCGCAACTCGCCCTCGCGTGGTGTCTGCGCAAACCGAGTGTCAGCAGCGTCATCATCGGCGCCACGCGCATCGAGCAGCTCGAAGAAAACGTAAAATCGATCGCGGTCGAGCTCCCGGGTGACGCACTCGCCAAGATCGACGCGCTCTTCCCGGGGCCCGGTCAATAGATGGCGCAGTCCGATGAGACCGAGTCGGCCACGATCGTCCGGCTCTACACGCAGGAGTTCAATCCCTACTCCGAGAAGGTGGCGGCCACCCTCGCGCTCAAGGGCCTCGCCTTCGAACGCATCATTTCAGAGGAGCCCGAGGACGTCGCCCGTCTGAGTCCGATCGTTCGGACGCTGCCAGTTCTCGAAATCGCCGGGCGGCGAAAAGCCGACTCCGTCAAGATCATGAAATGGCTCGACGAGCTCTATCCAACCCCGACTCTCTACTCGTCAGAGCCGCGGGTTGCCGAGGCCCAGCGAAATCTCGCCGATTGGTCCGACAGTTCGTTCTCCTGGTATTGGAATCGTTGGAGAACGGCGCGCTATCCCCAGCCCGGCGACGAAGCACAGATCGATGATTCGCTCATCCAGCGCATCAAGGAACACATCGGCCGCACGCTTGGCCACACGCCCAAGACGGCTGCCGATCTTCGTGAACTCGAGGTCATCCGCGAGGTCCAGGACCGAATGGACGACCTCGTCGGCTTCCTTCGAGACCGCCCCTTCTTCCACTCCGACGAACCGAGCATCGCCGACGTCGCCGTCTACTCGATGATGGTCGTTCTCGAATCCGGTCCGATTCCCGGCTGCCGCGATGCCATCGCCGCCCGCCCCACGCTGGCGGCCTTCGTCGACCGGATGTCCGGCCGAATCAAGTCCCTCGAACAATCGCCCACTTCACTCGCTCCACTGCTGAAAGAGGAAGATCGCCGTGAGGGCGGAACATAAAGAGTGTCCGGGCGCACTGTAGAACCGCGACTCCGTTAGGCAGACTGGGAATGGCCCACGAGCCCGGGAGGCGGGAATGCCCAAGATTCGCCACCCTTCGCATCGACTTCCTATGAGGAGACTCCTCACAGCGAAGCGGCTCCTCACAGCGAAGCGGCAAGGAGTGGCGTCCCCAACGGGGATCGAACCCGTTTGGTACGGGCCACATTTGCCTTCTAA
>CAWLAJ010000249.1:0-6398 GCA_963854795.1 Deltaproteobacteria bacterium UBA4427
ACCCGGACGGGAACCCATGGACCTCGACCCACCGTCCAATCCACCATTCGATTGAGCATAGCGTTCGCGATTGGACCCGACGCCCTGACCCGCCTACGCTTCGGCAATGCCAGAACACTGGACCGGTCAATGGCGAAGTCTCGACTTTCGAATCGAACTGCGCGCGCCTGAACAGGGCGGCGGACCGACGCTTCGTGTCGGGACGCCGGCCGCAAAGCTCGCGGAACTCGCGGGCACCGCTCGAGAAGAAATAAACACCAGCACTCCCGTCGACTCGAACACCAGCGCACTTGAATGGCTTCGCTTCGATTGTTTCGACGTGAATCCCCATTGGCATATCGATCCGCAGGGGCGAGACGAAATACACCCACTCAGCGAGACTGGAGATCCGATCACCGAGACCTTCGAGATTCTCGCGCACGATCTTTCGCGACTCCTCGAGCAGGCGGGCGCGCCGCACGAACTCGTCTCGGATATCTCGTCGAATTCGGCGTCCTCAGTCGAACCGGCTAAGGAGAACACCCCGCTCCCCAGTTTTCTCCGCGAGGCGCAATCGGCGATGCGCCATCGACCCGTCGATCTCGATGAACTCGACCTGCCCGAGCTGCAGAATCGACGCAGTGCGAAATGGGCCTTCCATCCTCGCGACATCCTGCCCGCCTGGGTTGCCGAGATGGATTACCCGTTGGCCGCGCCGATCCAGTCCGAGCTTCGACGGTTCACGGAGAGTGGCGACGCCGGCTATCCGCTCGCAGACGAAGACACCGGTCTGCCAGAAGTCTTCCGCGAACGGATGAACGATCGATTCGGCTGGAATCCCGATCCCGCGCGCGTCGAGCTTCTCTCCGAAGTCGTGCAGGGTATGTATATCGCTCTCGAGGCGTTCACTGAGCCGGGCGATGGCGCGATCGTTCAGACCCCGATCTATCCGCCCTTTCTGAGCCTCGTGGCGGACACCGAACGACGCATGGTCGAAAATCCGTTGGTATCGAATGGGACGCGCCTGGAGTTCGATCTCGATTCACTGGCCGAACGCATCGATTCGGGGACACGCATCCTGCTGCTCTGCAATCCCCACAATCCATCCGGACGAGTGATGGAGCGCCCCGAATTGGAGCGACTCGGTGCTCTGGTACTCGAACACGACTTGATCATCGTCAGCGACGAGATTCACGCCGACCTGCTCTTCGACGGTCGCCAACACATTCCGATTGCCGCGCTCGGATCCGAGATCGCCGCACGAACTGTCACGCTCACCTCGTCGAGCAAGGCCTTCAACATTCCCGGCCTGCGCTGCGCGATCGCCCACTTCGGCAGCGAAGACCTGCATCGTCGCTTCAACGAACGATATCCTCCGCATATTCGCGGAGGGATCGGTCTCTTCGGGGTCTATGCATCCATTGCCGCGTGGCGCTGGGGACAGCCATGGCTCGACGACGTCGTCCGCCATCTCCAGGGCAACCGCGACTTCGCGAAACAAGCGCTGACCGAGCGAATCCCCGAAATCGGTTTCCTGACACCCGAATCCACCTACCTCGCCTGGCTGGACTGTGGGGCACTCGGGATCGAAGGCTCTCCGGCAGGCCATTTCCTGCGAAACGGAAAACTCGCGCTCTCCGGTGGTCGCCGCTTTGGCGCGGCTTGGCAAGACCACGTGCGCCTCAACTTCGCGACCTCGCGACCGATCCTAACGGACATGATCGATCGAATGGCGAAAGCGGTCGGCCGTTAGTCTCGGAATTCGAACGACGCGTCCCCTGACGCGTTCGAACGTGTCGTCCTCGGAGGAGATTCATTGAGCGCCCTGGAGCATGCCGGGGCCCATCGAACCGGCAGCCATCATCACCACGATCACGGAGACCTGCGAAACCAGAATCGTCGCCGGCTCTTCTTCGTCCTGATTCTCGCACTCAGTTATGCGGGTATCGAACTCGTGGGTGGACTCATCACCGGTTCCCTGGCGCTCCTCGCCGACTCGCTCCACATGATCTCAGACGTCGCAGCTCTCGGCCTATCCTTGCTTGCGGTCTGGATGGCTTCGCGCCCCGCGAGCGACCGTCGAACCTTTGGCAACAGTCGGGCCGAGATCCTGGCCGC
Source organism: Deltaproteobacteria bacterium UBA4427 (assembly GCA_963854795.1). Taxonomy (GTDB): domain Bacteria; phylum Myxococcota_A; class UBA9160; order UBA9160; family UBA4427; genus UBA4427. The sequence goes on from CAWLAJ010000249.1 coordinate 2,098, forward strand.
CCTGGCGAACGGACTCGCACTGGCCGTCGTGGCCGTCTTCATCACGGTGCACGCGATCGAGCGCTTCATGACGCCACGGGACGTCGCCGGCGGCGGCGTGATGGTCGTGGCCGGCGGTGGTCTGCTCATCAATCTGATCAGTCTGTGGATTCTCGAAGCGGGTCGAGGCGAATCGCTCAACGTCCGCGGAGCCTGGCTCCACGTCGCCAGCGATACGCTCGCCAGCGTAGGCGTCATCATCGCTGGTTTCGGAATCTGGGCCTACGGCTGGATCTGGCTGGATCCTACGATCTCGATCATCGTCAGCGGTCTCGTGCTGCTCTCAGCCTGGCATCTCATTCGCGAAGCCCTCGACGTCTTGATGGAGACCGTCCCCGGACACCTCGACCCGGAAGCGATCCGCGCAGCGTTGCTCGCCGTGCCGGGCGTTTCAACGCTCCATTGCCTTCACGTCTGGACCATCGGCAGCGGAGAGGTCTCGCTCTCGAGCCATCTCGTCGTCGACGGCAGTCATGAGCCGGAGCGCCTGCTGCAGAGCGTACGAACCGAACTCACCGAGCAATTCGAGATCGCTCACACGACGATTCAAATCGAGGTCGCTGAAGACGGTGAAACCGAGGCGGCGTGTGATGAAATTTGTGACCCCGACGCCGTTTCGATCTGACCCGTGCCTCGCTCCGATAAACATGACTCGTAGTCACCCGATTTTCGCTTTGCCCTGAGCCCGGACTGACGTTATCGTCATAAATGACATGAGCGTCAGTGAATCGATGAACCGTACGCCGGAGAGCCGTGAAAGGCTCGCGCCTCGAGACCTTCGAGTACCCCGGTCCGAGGAGACTCGGCGCCGATTACTCGAGGCCGGTCTCGCGCTCTTTGCAGAACGTGGACCCCACGACGTCACGAGTCACGCGATTGCCGCCCATGCGGGCTACGCCTCCGGAACGTTCTATCTCCATTTCAAAGACAAGCTCGAACTCTTCCGTGAACTCGCGGAGGAAGCCGCGAGCGAACTGGAAAACCGCGTCAGCTCCGCCGCGGCAGGCCGATCGAACCCACTCGAACTCATGCAGGCCCAGGCGGAGGCCCTCGTCGGCTTCGCAGAGGAACATCGCAATCTGATCCGCATCGTGTTTCATCCTGGTGGAGAAGCCGCCGATATCGGCTCGCGAATTCTCGAGCGACTGGCCAGTGGCGTGAGTGCCAGACGCCGCGAAGCGGTCGCGCACGGACTGGCAAGGGATTGTTTCGACAGCGACGTGCTGGCCCAGGCAATCGTCGGGATGTGGGCGCACGTTCTGGCCTGGTGGGCCGAAGATCCATCGCGAGCCTCGCGCGATTCGATCATTCGCACCCTGACCCATTTTCAATTGCACGGCAATCGTGCCGAGCCGGGCGCCCTTTGTGGCGTCCCCGCGACAGAAACGCTTTCCATGAGTCCGGCCGGAACACGCGCCGGACGGCTGCCCAGAACGCCGCCCGAAGGAGAACCATCTCGATGAGCGAACGCCACATTACCTACGACCCGATCTACAACACCGTGGATCGAGACAATTTCGACAGCTTGATCGAGGTCGATCGCTATGCCGATCGAACGGACGCCTTCGACCATATCATTGCGGCCACCGTCGACCATTTCTGGGATCCGACCGACAAGCGCTATATCGACTTCGAATCGGCGCCCATCGACCTGAGCGAAGAGTTGATCATGCCGAGGGATTTCTGCATCGAGCTCAAGACCGCGGTCGCCGACAAGCTCGACGAATCGCAGAAGATCCGACTCGCCAATCAGAATACTCGCTTCATTCTGTCGAGCATCCTGCATGGCGAGCAAGGCGCACTCTCCCTGTCAGCAAGCCTGACGCAAATCCTTCGCGATCCGGGCGCGCAGGAATACGCCGCCAATCAGACTCGTGAAGAAGCTCGACACGTGACGGGCTTCTCGAACTACGTCGGAACCCGTTGGGGCACACCGCTCGCTTCGGGCTCGACCATCCGAAACCTGCTGAACGAGATCGTTAAATCCGGCGCTGTCTACAAGAAGCTCATCGGCATGCAGATGCTGGTCGAAGGACTGGCGATGGGAGCCTTCGCGACGATTCAGCGCGAAACCCATGACCCGCTGCTGCGTCGATTGATTCAGTTCACGATGTCCGACGAAGCCTTTCATCACAAATTCGGAAAGATCTGGGCAGACCGAACCGTGCCACAGCTGACGGAGGAAGAGCACGAGCATGTTGAAGTCTGGGCAGCGGACGCCTTTCAGGTCTTGCTCTTCAATCTCGTGAACGCCGAACAGAAACAAGAGATCTACAAAGAATTCGACCTTGATTGGCAATGGGTTCGGAGCGCGGTTCTGGAAGCCTTCTCGGAAGCCGATCGACGAGCCGACATGACCAACAACACGAATATCTTTCGTGTCTTGATCAAGACCCTGCTCAAGGCCGGCATCATCACGGACCGAACGCGACACGTCTACCAGGCTTGGGTCGACATGGACGAGCTGGCGAAGGAAGATGACGAAGTCGCCGGTCACGATGTGGCGATGGCCGCCATGGAGGAGCTGAAAGGCATCAACCAAGGCCGCCAGAAGATGGGTGCACGCTACCGCACCAACTAGCACGGCCCGGCCCCTACCCCGTCGGGGTCGCACAAGTCACGATTGAATCCAGCGACGACTCGGCCGGGGGACTCCGATCTCTCCCCACAGAAATCTGGTATCCGGCGGAAATCGGACAAGGCGCGCCCGAGGATGCGCCCCACCCGCTCGGAGTCCGCCATCGCGAATCACCCGACCTGGCACCCGCCCGAGGCGTCCGCTGCCCACTCATCGGCTTCTCTCATGGCAATTCGGGACTGCGTCAGCAATCGACCTTTCTCACCACCCACCTCGCAAGCTGGGGAATCGTCATCGCCGCTCCAGATCATGTCGGCAATACCTTCAGCGAAATGATGGCGCTACCCGACGAAGAAGCCAGAGTCGACACGCATCGCCGAATTCGAAGTCTCCGCCCCCGCGATCTTCACGCCGTCGTGCAAGCTCTACTCGACGGAGATGGCCTCGGCGATATCCAGGGGCATCGATTGCCACAACGCGACGCGAGTCAACTCGGCCTGTTGGGTCATTCGTTCGGAGGATGGACGACTCTCAAGGTTCCCGCTCTCGAAGAGCGCGTCCGAGCCATATGCTGCTTGGCTCCGGCATCGGAGCCCTTCGTCGGCCGAAAGGCGTTCACGCCGGATGATCTCCCGCTGCCGAGTCGAATCGAATCCCTCGTGCTGGCGGCCGAAGATGATGTGCTCGTCGATCTCGACATGCACCGCTTTGTGAACGAACGGGTCATGCGCTTTTTCGGGGAAATTTTCGGAATCCGACCGGAGTCCGCTACGACCTAGATCGACGGATCGAACCCGAATGACCCGTCGCCGGCCGCACGGGAACTATCGCTCGGCGCGTAGCGGTGTCGGGCGGCCGAAGAGCCAGCCCTGTCCGAAGCGAATGCCGAGCCGTCCCAACATTTCGAGTTCCTCGAGCGTGTCGAGGCCCTCACCGATCACCTGGGCGCCCATCTTGTCGGCAAGCTGCAGGACGGCAGCCAGAATGTCTTGACGCGCGGGATCCTGGTCCACGCCCGAGACCATTGCACGGTCGATCTTGATGTAATCGGGTTCGAGTTCGAGCAATTCCTCGAGTCCCGCATAGCCGGTACCCGTGTCGTCGAGGGCAAACTGGAAACCGAGGTTTCGGTAGTAGTCGCGCATTTCCCGGAACGCGCCAAAGCTCGAGATCGATTCCTGTTCCGAAATCTCGAACACGACATCCGTCGGAGAGAGGTCTCGGCGTTCGAGCGTCTCGATCAGCTTGTCCTCTCGAAAGGCGGGGTCGTGAATCGTCGTCGGCCGAATATTCAAAAAGAGTTTCGTACCGCTGGGAAAATCGACAGCGCCCCGGAGCCCGCTCTCGCGACACACGCAATCGAGCTCGAAAATGAGTTCGAATTCCTCTGCAGCCGTGAAGAGCGCGACCGGCGAATGATAGGCGGTGCCCTGCGGTCCGCGCGCAAGCGCTTCGTAACCGAAGACGGTCTTGCTCGCGATGTCGACGATCGGCTCGTAGACCGAATAGATTCGATGGTCGAGAATCGTCTCGAGAAGTTCGTTTCGAGCCGCTCGTCGGGTGCTGTCCGCATCGAGCTGACAATCGCGTCGCGCGTCGTTCACCAACCGGCGAAGCTGCGTCGTGAGGCCAAATTGAGGGTTGCGAAGCTCAACAGATACACCGGCCGGCAGTTGCCATGGAC
>CAWLAJ010000250.1:0-6290 GCA_963854795.1 Deltaproteobacteria bacterium UBA4427
CCCGACCGAAAATTTCAGATCTTACGGCGAGCCTTCGGACATGGTGGCAAGCATCGCGCTCGCGAACTCCGGCCCACTGCAGATCGAATTGATCCAGCAGAGGAACGACGCCCCTTCGATGTGTCGCGACTTTCTGGCCGCTGGACGCGAGGGTCTTCAGCATGTGGCGTATTGGACGAAGAAATTCGATCGGGACTTTGCCCGCTTGCAAGAACAGGGATTTGTCGTCGGCCAGTCCGGGGAGGTCGGAGGGCCTGACGGGCGAATGGTCTACTTCGACACCGAAGCCCCTCCCGGAACCATGATCGAGCTCTCGGAAATCAGCGGTCCCAAGGGCAAGACCTTTGAGATGATCGCCGAGAAGGCACATGCTGGGATGGATCGAATCCGATACGCACGATTCGGACCTGACGTCGAACCAGGCGGCCGCACGCCAAACAGGTTGTTAGTCCTCGACGGGGTCGAGGACGATGACGGGAATCTCTCGTTCCGTTCTTTCCTGATACTCGAGGTACGGTGGATAGACCTCGGCCATCATCTTCCAGACGGTCTCGCGCTCTTCGCCCGTGACGATTCGCGCGCGCGCGGTGACGGCCTTGGCGCCGACCATGAGGTCACAATTCGGATTGGCTTCCAGGTTTCGAAACCAGATCGGATGGTTGGGCATTCCGCCTTTCGAGGCGACGATCGCGTAGCTCTCGCCGACGTTTCCGTAGATCAAGGGGAGGGCACGCGGCTTGCCGGTCTTACGGCCGGTCGTCGTGAGCAGCAGCGTTGGAAGCACTCCCTTTCCGCCAGCAGGCCCCGCATCCCACATATGCGCTTTTTCGGGATCGGATTTGTAGAGCGCAATATGCTTGGCAATCCAGTCGATCTGGGAGAAATCAGCCATGGTTGAATCCTCTTCTCGTGTCGATGGGAGCGGGCTTCGTCGATCATGATGCATTGATTTCTCGCCGGATGCCAACCCCCGCCGGACGGAGTCGGCGGTCGGAAAAAATCGTCTTGAGTTGAAATTGCAAATCCTTTAGTCTCGTTCTCGGTTTCATGGAATGGACGACGCATGGTGAGGATGCAAATGAAGGCTCTGATCGTTCGAAAATGGCTACCCGGACTACTCGTCCCGATCCTGCTGCTTGCGCAGTTCGCAGGGGCCGCGGATCCGTCAAAAACCGATGGCCTCGATCGCCTGAATGGGAAATGGAAGCTCGACTGGGAACAATCGGAATCCTTCGCACCGGCCATGCAGGCGCTCGAGGTTCCGTGGCTGGTCCGACAGATGGCGGGGCTGATCTCCGTTCAGATCACCTTCGCGGTGGCTCCCGGGGGCTGCGATACCTGTGACCCGAGTCTTCTGATCGAGAGCGAAAATCCCATCCAGAATACTTCTCGCACCGTGGTTCTCGACGGTGTGCCGAGACCCTTCACCGACGTTCTCGGCAACGATTCGATGGATCAATTCCGCTGGCATCCGGAGGGCGGGATGGAGATGGTGCGCGAGCGAATTCTCGACAGCGGGAAAGCGGCGAAGATCCACGAGCGTCGGACCGTCGACGAGGATCTGGTCACCATGGTCTCGACCATGACGGTCTGGGTGGACGGCCGAGAGCGCACTTCGGTTCGCAGGATTCTTATGAAGGTCGACCCCTGAGCGCGCCTAACGAAGCTGCCGCGTGAACATATCAAACGTTCGACGCCAGACGTCTTCCGCCGCGGCCTCATTGTAGGGCGCGCCGCGCTCCGGAAAGCAGAACCCGTGGTGGGTACCCGGGTAGGTCTCGATCTCGTGTACGACCGATTCTTCGACGAGCTTCTTCGAAAGGGTTGGGATGACATCGTCGGCGACGTATTCGTCGGTTTCAGCAAAGGCGAAGAACATTTCCCCCTGAACCTTTCCGGCGAGCCGATGGGGCGTATCGGGCTTTTCGCTCACGATGCCGACTCCATAACACGAAATCGAAGCGCGAAAATCGTCTGGGAAGGTCCCGGCGACGGACATGATGTACTGCCCGCTCATGCAGTAGCCGATACAACCCTTGGGGCCGTCGGCGGCGAGGGGCTCGTTGTCCAGGGCTGCGAGCAGCGCCTCGGTATCCGAAATCACCAGTGCGTTCGAGAGAGTTCGCATATGACCGAACATCTCGCGCCCCTGATCGGCGGTCATCGTGGAAAGGTCGTATCGAACCCGACCGGCACGGTAGTAGAGGTCCGGCAGCAGGCAGCAATACCCCTCGGCCGCGATTCGGCGGGCGAAGCCGTAGAGCTCCTCACGAATTCCAGGCGCGTCCATGTAGATCACGACGACGGGTGCCGCCGTTTCGCCGTCGGGATGAGCGAGGAAGGTTTCCATTTCACCATCGGCCGTTCGGATCTGAAAAATTTTTTCACTCAATCGAGTTCTCCTATGAAGTACGCGTAGATTTCGCGGACCGAAACGCGTCCAGATGGGTGTTGACTTGATAGCCGATGATAGATTGCTCCCGGCGCCTTGGGCAGCTGCGAAATCGGAGGGTCGACGAGGGGCCGTGCACCTGCGGGGTGTGTCCGCGCGATCCTGTCGTGTCGAGCGCGCAAGGCGTCTTGTATACTTGGCCGAGTTCGGATTCGAGTGAGGGCGCGCGCTGCACAGATCGAGAGTGCCATGAATCGCAAAGAGAGAATTGACTTTTCGGCAGGGTCGCTCTGGGTCGCCGTTGCGACGGGGATCGGATTGTTCGCAAGCCTGTCGCAGTTTGGCTGTGCGGCGCCCGTTCGCCTCGTCATGAATGTGGTTCATGATTCAGACGTCCGGGGCTGTTCGCGCGGAGCGCTGGAATCGCGTCGGGCGCTGGATGTCGCTGTCGTCATCGACACGTCCCTGTCGACGCGTCGTCCTGCCGGAATCGATGTCGACCGAGACGGTCGCGTCGGTCCCTTCACAAGGAACTCGACCTACGATCGACCGGATTCGCGCTTGGCGGCGGAAATTGCTGCGCTCCGACCGCTGCTGCGAAATGCGGCAGGTCAGGACATTCGCTTTGCGATCGTCACGTATTCCGGCGCGAGCAGCTCGCGTTCTGTTGGGAAGTCCTCTTACGGCGCGACAGCGACTGATTCGCGGTTGAAGGTGGCTTTGACCCGCGATTCGCGAAAGCTCGATCGTGTTCTCGACGAGGTCCTCACGCACGGAAGTAGTGGTTCGACTGTCTTCTACGGCGGGATGATTCGAGCGTTTCGTGCGCTCAGGACGAAAGACGGCGTCGGTCGGCGCCAGATCGTTCTCTTCATCGCCGATGCGCCTCGGCCCACCCTGATCGATTCAGATGATGATCTCAGTAATTTCGATCCCAGAATGAAGAATGCGGCCATCCGGGCGAGAGATCAAAAGGTCATCTTTCACACCTTTGGCCTGTCGCCGGACGCCGATTCGTGGCGCCACACGGCTCTCGGACAAATCGCCGGCGCGACCGGCGGCAACTACCACGCGGTCCAGGATCCCAGTCTCTTCTATTGCCATCTGGCGAGTTCAGTCGCGCCGCCGAGCACAAAGAGTACCTGGGAGCGGGCGTTCGCGCGCCGGAAGGGCAGCGACGCCGGCCAAAGACACACGATCGATCAATAGCGTCCGCCCTCGACCCGTCTGCCCTTGCGCGACTCGTGGTTTCGCGGATCCTTCCCGGCCGATACTCGCTGGAGTGGGCATTGTCCGAAATCATCTTGATCAATCTGACCGGCGCGGATCGGCCCGGGATTACGCGCGACCTGAGCGCCATTCTGGCGGGACACGATATTCGTGTGCTCGACATCGGACAGGCCGTCATCCACGACACCCTGACGCTGGGTCTGCTGGTCGAGCTGCCGCCGGAATCGGAATCCCATCCCGTCCTGAAGGATGTTCTCTTCCGTGCGCACGAGTGGGACCTTCAGGTCCGCTTCACGCCGATCGGGCTCGACGAATACGAGCGTTGGGTCGCCGCGCAGGGGCAACCACGTCATATCATGACGCTGATCGGCGAACGATTGACCGCACGCCATCTGGAAGCGATCGCTGATCTGGCGACACGCCGCGGGTTGAATATCGACAATATCAAACGACTTTCGGGCCGAGTCTCGCTCGTCGAGAAGAGCGAAGCGTTGCGCTCGTGTGTCGAACTCTCTTTACGGGGGACCCCTGACGATGCTTCCGGCCTGCGCGGAGAATTGCTCGAGTTGGCCCAGGCGCTCGATGTCGACATCGCCTTTCAGGTCGACGACGTGTATCGAAGAAATCGTCGGCTGGTCGCCTTCGACATGGATTCGACGTTGATTCAGACCGAGGTGATCGACCAACTCGCGCTGGCGGCCGGTGTGGGCGAAGAAGTTTCTGTGATCACCGAAGCGGCGATGAACGGCGACCTCGATTTCAAGGAGAGTCTGCTGCGTCGCGTTGCCCTTCTGGAAGGACTCGAAGAGGGCGTGCTCGCGGAAATCGCAGCGAATCTACCGCTTACGCCTGGCGCGGACCGTCTGATCCGAACTCTCCGTACGCTCGGGTACAAGACCGCCATCCTGTCGGGTGGCTTCAGCTTCTCGGGTGAAGCTCTTCGGCGTCGTCTCGGGATCGACTTCGTTTTCGCCAATGAACTCGAAATCAAGGATGGGCGGCTCACGGGGGCCGTCGAGGGAGAGATCGTCGACGGAGCCCGCAAGGCGGCGCTTCTACGACAACTCGCCGAGCAAGAGGGTCTGCGGCTCGAGCAGACGATTGCGGTCGGTGACGGAGCCAATGACCTGCCGATGCTGGACGCCGCCGGCCTGGGCATCGCCTTCCACGCGAAGCCCAAGGTCCGGGCCTCCGCCGAGCAGGTCATCTCGAACCTCGGGCTCGACGGAATTCTCTACCTGATCGGCATGAGCGATCGCGAAGTTCAGCAGGCCTGACGCTGCTCGAGCTTCGAATGCGCGTATCCCGCGAACCTGCGAGGATGTTGCGTCGATGTCGAACCAGACCCCGAAAGCCCCGAGTCCAGGCGAGCCGCAAGGGCCGCCTCGAGAATCCCGACCTCTCAGCGGATTCCAGCGCGCAACGGAATCGCTGAGACATCACGAATTCCGACGAATCTTTACCAGCAACATGTTCTTCTTCATGGCCATGAGCGGGCAGGGCCTGGTTCGCCCCTGGTTGGCTTTTGAAATGACCGACAGCAAACTGGCACTCGGCCTCGTCAGTGCCGCGGTGGCGATTCCCATGCTGGTGCTCGCGCCCTTTGGCGGTGTGCTCGCGGATCGAATGGAGCGCCGCGGCCTGATCATGTCGGCTCAGACTCTTGCGATTACGAGTGAGCTGCTGACCCTGATCCTGTTGCTCACCGATCAATTGGAGTTCTGGCATCTGGTCGTCACAGCGGGAATGATGGGCTGCGCCTTTCCGCTGATCATGCCCGCGCGACAGGCCATCGTCGTGAACATCGTTGGGAAGAAGGGGCTTGGCGCCGCAGTCGGGCTCAATATGTCCGGCGTGAACGTAACTCGCGTCCTCGGCCCCGCCGTGGCCGGCTTCCTGATACCCGTGATCGAGATCGAGGGCGTTTATATCATGAATCTCGGTCTCTATTCGCTGGCCTTGCTGGCGATGACTCGCGTGATGCGAGTGCCGCCGCCCGAGGCCGCCGCAGACTCTTCGATCGCAAAGAATCTGGCCGACGGCTTTCGTTATGTCTGGTCGAATCGATTGGTCCTGATTCTGCTCATCTATGGCCTCGTGCCCTTGTTCCTGGCGATGCCTTTCCAATCGCTGCTCGTCGTGTTCGCGAAAGACGTCTGGGATGTTGGCTCCTCGGGTCTCGGCATTCTGAATGCGGCCGCCGGAACGGGTGCAGTGGCCGGCTCCGCCTACATCGCCGGTCGCAGTGCCGCCGAGGGTCGTATACGACTGATGATGGTGAGCGCGGTGGCGTTCGGGGGTCTGCTGGCCGTCTTCGCTGCGACTCCCTGGTTCTGGCCCGCCGTTGCGCTCGTCTTCGCGGCCAACATCTTCGGCAGTATGTTCAGCACGCTGAATAACACAGCGATACAGCTGCTCATTCCCGACGCGGTTCGCGGGCGGATCTCGAGCTTCCTGATGATGTCGTTTTCGCTGCCGCTCTTGGGAACGCTGCCGGTCACGGCGATGGCGGAGCGTTTGGGCGCACCGATGGCAGTCGGGATCTCTTCGATACTCGCTTTCGTGGCGGCGATCCTCTTCTTTCTGGCGAGTCGAAGCCTACGGAGTCTCGATACGCGCATACAGCAGGCCATGAGGCAAGACTAGAAACTCTCGACGGCCGCGTGAG
>CAWLAJ010000251.1:0-6282 GCA_963854795.1 Deltaproteobacteria bacterium UBA4427
GTCCGGACGGGAGAAGTCACGCAGATCCTTCACGATATGACGAATCCGCTCGGCACCCTCAGTCGATTCGAGCAATGCCTTTTCGAAGTCGGACCGCACATAATCGAGATCGATCTCGCGCGCGAGAACCCGAACATCGTCGGCGGCGGCGCGAATGACTTCGAGATCCCCTTCGAGCGCTGCCTGGGCAAGACGTTCCGTTGCGCCGAAATATTTGTTCAGGTCGCCAAGGTATTCCGACATCTGGTGGAGATTGGCATGAATGAAACCCATCGGATTATTCACTTCGTGGGCAACGCCCGCTGCGAGCTGACCGATCGAGGCCATCTTCTCCGTCTGTCGAACCTGAAGCTCGAGTTCCTTGATTTCCGAGAGGTCCTGGAAGATGGCCACGGCACCGCGCGAGACCCCTTCGCCATCGAGGCGTGGTGAGCAGGACAAGCCAATGGGAATCCACTTTCCATCCGCCCTCTGGAGCAACGTCTCGGCGCCACGACTCCGCGTGCCATCGACGAGACAATCCTCGATCGGATTCGAGCATTCTTCGCCGACCGCGAACCAGTCCGCGATCTGCCGCCCGATCAATGCGCGAGAACCACTCTGCACGCCACTGCGCGCGTCGACGCCGCGGTCCGCAGAACCATCGCCTACGAGGATTTCCCCGGCCGCCGGATTCGCAAACGAGATACATCCGCCTGGATCGACGACCAGAAGCGCACTGTTGATGTTCTCGATGATGTTGCGCGTGTCGCGTTGCAGTGTGTCGAGACGATCCGACAGCCATTCACTTTGGGTCAGATCGGAAATCAGCAACAGGCGCCGATCGCCATCGTCGAGTTTTCGGCGCCGCAACTCGTAAACGAAGACTTCGCCATCGACCTCCTCTACACGCACCAACTCGGCACGCGGATCGGTCGTCTTCCCCCTCGAGGATTCTTCTGGAGGCCGCTCGATCGCCTCGGCCAGGGTTACGGGAACGCGCGCGGCAAGGTATTCCGATGCTGGGAAACCACTCGGAGATCGAGACGGAAAGAGGCGCCCAAACTCGGAATTCTCAGCCACGATCAATCCATCGGGATCGAGCACGACGAGGCCAGCGGGCATCTCCGTCACGATGGCGGCGTAGAGGTCTTCCAGATGGCGAATGCGCCGCTCGGAGACGAGTCTCTGCCGAGTCGCACGCCAACGACGGACTTGTTCGAGCAGAACCACGGGAAGCACGCGTTCATAGTCGGGACCGAAATGAATACAATCGGACGCGCCTGCTCGAAAGGCTTCCAGAGCCTCTTGGTCTGAGTCACCGGAAACGATGACCACCGAGGGTGGACCGTGCGATCCAACCTCCGTGAGCAGATCGACCGAGTCGGCGACCTGAAGGCGGTCGAATAGCACCAGGTCGATCGAGGGATCCTCGACGAACGGGCGAAGCTCGCTCGGGGTCTGAGCCCTCAACAGCTCGACGGGATCGCCGAGCCGCGCGAGCGCAGCCGTCGTCTCCACCGCCATCGCTGGCGGTCCATTACCGCCGTCGCTCCCGGGAACGACCACCACGATCCGAATGAGGCCGAGCGCCGCTTGAGGTTCGAGAACCTCCGCAGCGGGAGAACGTTCCCCTGAAGTCTCTGAATTTCCGACGGTGACTGTTTCGGGCGAACACCCGGGTCGCCCCTCGATCGCATCGCTCGTTGAACTCGAAGAAGACGAGAGCTTGATACGACTCATGGCAGCAAGAAATCCTCCTGCAGACGGATCCGTGAATCCGGAACGAAGTTCAAAAGCAGGGGTCGAAGAAGTTAGCGGATCGGGCGAAGACGATCACGCGAGGCGCTGATTTGCCGTATGCGCCTTGGTTCTCCTACACTAGCTGCACCCCTCCGCTTCGCGGAGAATCACCCTGCAGAAAAATCACGTGCTCGTCGTCGACGACGAGGAACTCTATCGCCGCGCGATCGAGCGCATTCTTCATCGCGCGGGCTTCGAAGTCCTGATGGCGCGGGACGCGACCGAAGCTCTCCAGCAGGTTGCGGCCGAACCCGTCGATCTCGTTCTCTGCGACATTCAGATGCCCGGCATCAACGGCCTCGAACTCGTCCGGCAGATCCTCGAGGTCGAGCCCGACCTCCCCTGTATCGTCATGACCGGGTACAACACGCCGGAGAACTCGCTCGAGGCCCTGCAAGCGGGTGCGTTCTGGTATCTCGAAAAACCCTTCGAACACGATCGACTCGACGTGATTCGACGGCTCGTCGCGCAAGCCATCGAGCACGGTCGGCTGAAATCCGAAAACCGCAACCTGCAACGCCAGCTCCGCTCTCGTCATAAATTCGACAGCATCATTGGAAAGAGTGCCAGCCTCGGACGCACGCTGGCCCTTGTCGAAAAGGTCGCCGACACAGAGAGCACCGTCCTCGTCACGGGCGAGAGCGGGACCGGCAAAGAACTGGTCGCGCGCGCGCTCCACTACAACAGCCGCCGGGCGAATCGCAGATTGGTCACCGTCAACTGCGGCGCGATTCCCGAGGAACTCCTCGAGTCCGAACTCTTCGGGCATGTCAAAGGCGCCTTCACGAATGCGCTCGAACATCGTGAAGGCCGGTTCGCGGTCGCCCACGGCGGAACGATCTTCCTCGACGAGATAGGCGACATGAGTCCCAACCTTCAGGTGAAGCTCCTGCGAGTCCTGCAGGAGCGTACGTTCGAGCCCGTCGGCTCCTCGAAGACCACCAAGGTCGACGTGCGCATCATCGCCGCGACGCATCAGGACCTACCCCGGCTGATCGCGGACGGTCGCTTCCGAGAAGATCTCTATTACCGCTTGAACGTCTTGCCGATCGAGGTTCCCCCGCTGCGAGATCGAAGCGACGATCTGCCGCTGCTGATTCATCACTTCCTCGATCTTGCGCGAAAAGAACGTGGATCTCGGATCGATGGCGTCAGCGACGAGGCCATGCAGCGCTTGATCGATTACCACTGGCCGGGAAATGTGCGAGAACTCGAAAACCTCATCGAGCGGTTGACGGTCCTCGTCAGTGTCGGCGAAATCCAGGTCGAGGACCTGCCGCCTCACATTCTCTCCGAACCCTTGACCCAAGCCTGGGCTCCCAGGGTCCCGTCGACGGGCCTCGATTTCAACGCCGTCGTCGGACGCTTCGAATCCGAATTGATCGAACAAGCCCTCGAGCACACCCATTGGAACAAGAATCGAGCGGCCGGGCTCCTCGGATTGAACCGAACGACCCTGCTCGAGAAGATCAAAAAGCGCGGGATCACCCCGCCGGAAGACGACGACGGCTGAGCGCGACAGCGCTCATCGCTCGGCCGTCTTCTCTCCTGTAATCCAGGAACGGAATTCGACGCCCTTCGCCTGGCCGGCGGCGGATCACTGAGCGATTTGAGCGAACAATCGTAAACCATGGCGTTCGCGTTCGAACCAATTTGAATCAGTCTGATTTCCAAGTGTCGGCGCGTTGACGTTTGTGCGTGTTCCCTGAGCACGCTGCCACTCGAAGCGGCACCCCGTCGTGGAAATATTTTGCGTATTCCGGTGCAGCCGTGGGGATTCGAATCTTGAGGAAATTCAAAGACTTTTCGTCGTTTCGACCGGTCCCGCCGCAATCAATTCAAGAATCTCAGGTTTTTCCCCAAAGTTCGGCCGACTTTGGCACGCCCCATGCAAACAGGTGCGTTCATCGGGCAACGACGTCACATCGATCGTCGAAGCCACCAACCAAAGCAGCCGCTCCATGAGCACTGGCCGCGGAATCAAGAGGCGGACTCATTCATGGCGGAAAAGACGGGGGAACGGATCGAGATGGAGACGCTTTTGCGTGAAGCCAAGCTGAAGCACGACGAGGTTCCACCGGATCTCAAAGAGGACATCGTTCTCGAACACGCCCCGCTCATCCGCTACATCGTCAATCGCATTGCCGTCCGCCTTCCCTCTCACATCGACCTCGACGATCTCCACAATACGGGTGTCATCGGATTGATGGATGCGATCGAAAAATTCAACCCCGAGAAGAACTGCAAATTCAAGACCTATGCAGAGTTCCGCATCAAGGGTGCCATTCTCGATCAACTGCGATCCCTCGACTGGGTCCCGCGAAGTGTCCGCCAGAAGGGCCGCAAGCTCGAGAAAGCCTATGGCGAGGTCGAACAGCGCCTCGGCCGATCCGCCAACGAAGACGAAGTCGCCGATTCACTCGGACTCGAGCTCGATAAATTCCACACGTTGATCAACCAGGTTCGAGGCATTTCGCTCGTCAACCTGGAAGAGATTCGCGGAACCAATTCCGATGGCGATCGCGCCGGAACCTTCGCCGACATCATCGAAGACGTTCATTCGGAGAATCCGTTCGCCTCGCTGAAGTTGATGGAGACGAAGCACGTCATCTCGGACACGATCGGATCGCTCCCCGAGAAGGAGCGTCTCGTGATTTCTCTCTACTACTACGAAGATCTCAACATGAAGGAGATCGGAAATATCCTGGGCATCACGGAAAGCCGTGTCTGTCAGATCCACACCAAGGCGGTCATGCGCTTGCGCTCCAAGTTGAAAGGCATGGTCGACAGATAGATCCTCTCGGACAAAGCGAGAGCGTAATCAGAAGAGGACTCGAGCGTGCCAGGATGGACGCTCAGTCCTCTTTCTCGTATCGAACCAACAGAACCGTCGTATTATCGACGCCGCCCGCTTGGTTGGCGGAATCCACCAGGCCCGCAGCGACCTCTTCGAGATCCCGGTCCGCGCAGATCTGTTCCGCGATCTCGTCGTCGTCGAGATGGGTGATCAGTCCATCCGAGCAGAGAATGAAGACATCGTCCGCGTGGGGTGTCATTTCGGCCAGATCCGGCTCGATACGGGGGCGCACGCCTAGCGCCCGCGTCAAGACGTGACGATGCGGATGCTCACGCGCATCCTCTTCGCTGATCTCCTGGCGTCGGAGCAGCTCGGCGACGATCGAATGATCGTCGGTCAATCGGCGCAGACGGCCCTGCCGAACGAGATAGGCTCGGCTATCGCCGACGTGGGCCAGAGCCAGTCGTTCGCCCGCGAAGAGCAAACCCACCAGCGTGGTGCCCATGCCTGTGAATTCGGGCTTCGCCGACGCGGCCGCAAAAATCTCACGATTGGCGCAGGCCACGGCATGACGAAGACGCTCGGCAAGGCTGACCGTTGCGCCCTGCAGAGCTTCCACCGCTCGAATGGCGGCCTCGCAGGCGAGTTGACTCGCGACCTGGCCCGCTTGATGCCCGCCCATGCCATCGGCAACGAGATAGAGGCCCAGCTCTGGAACGATCGCATAGCGATCCTCGTTGGCCTGACGGCACATCCCCACGTGAGTGCTGGCAGCCGAGCGCAGCAGCATTCAATCCCTCCTTGGACGTTCTTTCGAACGAGCCATCCAGAAGGCGTATCGGAGCAGCCGGTGTGCGGCTTGACCGGGTCGCCACAGGCTTTTACCTCATGAGCCCGCAAAAAACCTGTCAACCATGCGCAATATCGGGACGATAAGGTCTGTGAACGGTACGCTGATGCGGGTGGGGCTCGTCGCGGGCCCGAATGGGGGGATCCATGTCCAAGACACTTCTTCTGGCCGACGACTCGGTTGTAATCCAAAAGCTTGTCGGACTCTCGTTCGCGAACGAAGATATAGAGATCGTGACCACCGATAACGGTGACGATGCCGTGGTGCGCGCTCGTGAGATCAGACCCGATGTGGTTCTCGCCGATGTCGTGATGCCCGGCCTGAGTGGCTACGAAGTCTGCGAGGCGATCAAGCAAGATCCCTCTCTCGCCCATGTTCCGGTCTTGCTCCTGACCGGCACGTTCGAAGCCTTCGATGATGCCCGAGCGGCGGCGGCCGGAGCGGACGGCCAGATCACCAAACCCTTCGAAGCCCAGTCGCTCGTCGAGCGGGTCCACGAAGTGATGAGTCGTCAGCCCGCTGAGCCGACGCCGGCTGTCGCGGCGGGGACGGAATCCTCGAGCAGCGACTTCGACTTCTTCGACTCCAGCGTCTCGAGCCTGTCCCCGGCAGCCACCATTGCCCCGACCGGGAGTGACACGGCTTCTACCGATCAAACGCCCGCGATTGATATCACGGACGCTTCGCTCTTCGGCGCTCCCGGCGACGGCGCGACCGACGAGCTCGACACGCGGGGCGGCGCGATGGCGCTCGGCGAATCCATGGCGCCGGAAGGCGGAGAACCTGCGGCTGAACAGGCCAGTCCCATCGCCAACATCGCCAACATTGAGGACGGCGACGCGACCATCGTCGC
>CAWLAJ010000252.1:0-6271 GCA_963854795.1 Deltaproteobacteria bacterium UBA4427
GCTCTCACTGCCAATGATCCGCGTTTCCAGCCCGGTTTCGAAGACGTCGATACGCGAATCGACGGCTGCGTTCCCTTCTACGGGGTCTTCGACTTCGTGGATCGAGCCGGCGACCGAACACTGGGCAAGATGAGTGATTTTCTCGGGCCCATCGTTTTCAAATCGACCCCCGAAGAGAAACCCGAACTCTGGGAATCGGTATCGCCGATTACGCGAGTCCATTCGGAGGCACCACCCTTCTTCGTCATTCAGGGCAGCCATGACAGTCTGGTTTTTGCTGAAGAAGCGGTCACATTCGTCTCGGCTCTCCGGGAAAAGAGTACTGAGCCCGTCCTTCATGCCAAGCTCTTCGGTGCCCAACACGCTTTCGAGGTCTTCCATTCACCGCGGTCTGCGCACGCCGTTCGAGGAGCGACCGCCTTTCTGGAGAAGGTCCGTGCCGACTTCGAGGCGAGTCGAATCCCGGCCTGACCGGGAACGCGCACTGGAGTGCGCGGTACGGCTAACGTGCTCTCAGGGTTGCGAGGCCATCGAGAATTCGATCGCGCAGCTCGCTCGGATCGATGATGTCGTCATAGATCAGATGATGGGCCATTTTATAGGGGCCCGATGTCTGGTCGGCTTCGGCTTTGGCCTGAGCCTCGGCGTCGAGCTTGGCCGAGCGTCCTCCACTCATGGCGGGCATCGCACCCATCGTGACGCTGGGTAGCGAGAGGCAGAGCGTCTGCTTGTCGAAGGGCGTGTGGGCCATCGCCACGGCGCCGAAGCCGAAGGCCTTGCGGAGAGTGACGTGGATCTTTGCATTTCGGAGCCGTCGTTCGGCACGAAACATTCGGCCGCCCCATTTGAGGATTCCACTCTGCTCAGCGCGGGTACCAGCCATGACGCCGGGATTGTCGGCCAGAAAGACGATCGGCTGTCCGAAGCAGGCGAGGTTCTCGAGGAAGTCCGCAGCCTTGATGGCGGCCTCTCGATCGATGGCTCCCGCGTTGCGAGCCGGGTTGTTGGCGACGAGACCGATCCCCGTTCCGCCCAGGAAGGCGAGCCCCACGACGATCGCACTTCCGTAGGCTGGCTGGATCTCGAGAAAAGTCCCGTGGTCGACGAGGCGATCGATGACGAGATGGATGTCATACGGCTTGCGATCGTCGGGCGGAATGATCTCGACGAGATCCTCGAGCGCACGCGGGCCGATGTCTTCGTGGCTTCCAGCGGGCAGAGCGTCTCCGGCTGCGCTCGGAAAATAGCAGAGGTATTGCCGAGCGAGCGACAGGGCAGCGTCGTCGTTCGCGACGACGTTATGCGCGGTGCCGGCAATCTCCGCACAGATCTTCGGGCCTCCGAGTTCCTCCTTTGTGACCTCTTCGCCGGTGGCCGCCATGACCAGCGGCGGGCCGCCGGTGAACATCGAGGCATTCTCGGTCATGATGACGAAATCGGAGAGCGGGGCGGCGAGGGCGCCGTGGCCGGCCGAGGGGCCGAACACGATGCAAACCATCGGAACTTCGCCCGATAGATCCGCCAGCGCGAGGAGATCGTTGGGAGCGCGACCCATGCCTTCGGTCTCGGTGAGACGGTGACCGGCGCCTTCGAGCATCATGACCAGGGGCGCTCGCTCCTGCATGGCCAATTCCGCGAGACGAAAGCGTTTGGCGGTCCCGCCCGTGCCGATCGAACCACCGAGTACCGTGAAGTCCTCGGCGCCCGCGAATACCCGTCGACCGTCGATCCGGCCACTGCCGCAGATGAAACCCTCGGCTGGAATGTTGGAACTCGTCCCGACCAGCTTGCCGATCTCGCGGAATGAATCGGAGTCGAAGAGGGCGATCAAACGCTGACGCGCATCGAGCTTCCCCCGCGCGTGCATCCGCTCCTGGACCCGCTCGTGGCCGCCCATTTCTTCCATCCGAGCCCGTCGGCGTTCGAGTTCGGCTCGCGCGGCCGCCCAGGCCGCGCGATTTTCCTGGGCTGCGCGAAGGCGGCGCTGCTCCTTCTTGCTCTTTCCGCCGGTCTCGCTGGTCGGAACATCTTTCACGCTTCGGTCTCCCGGTTGTTGGCTCGGCGACAATCGGCCTCGCTGCAATCGAATCGTTCGCTCATGAAGTCATGTCGGCGGCCGAATACGCGGCCTCTGATACTACGGCGTTGACATGAAGCCCTGCAATCATCGCGATTTTTCGCGGCGGTCCTTCTCTGTCGGGGGGCAAGCAGGTCTCCGACCAGCTGGCTAAGCTCCGCCGCCATGGATCTACGACTCGACGGAAAAGTTGCCCTGGTCACGGGAGGATCGCGGGGAATCGGGAAATCGATCGCGCAGACCTTCGTGGAGGCCGGGGCGCAGGTCATGATTACCTCCCGCAAGGCCGAGGTCTGCGAGGCGGCGGTCAAGGAGATCGGAGAAGGTGCGCATTTCGAGGCCGGCCATATCGGAAACGAGGAGGATACCCAGCGCGTCGTTGAAGCGACCCTGGACCGACTTGGCCGCATCGATATCCTGATCAACAACGCGGCCACGAATCCATACGCGGGGCCGATCATCGAGATCGATCGCGCTCGCTGGGACAAGACGTTCTCGACCAACCTCACGGCGCCGCTGTTCTGGACACAACGGGTCTGGGATCGATGGATGAAGGAAAACGGCGGATCGGTCATCAACATTGCAAGCGTTGGCGGCTTTGGCACGAGTCCGATTCTCGGCGTCTACGACATCACAAAGGCGGCGCTGATACACGTCACGAAACAATTGGCCGCCGAGCTCGCGCCGAAGGTTCGCGTGAACGCACTCGCGCCAGGACTCGTGAAGACGGACTTTGCCAAAGCGCTGTGGGAAGACGGAAAGGGCGACCTCGTCGCGAAGGGCTATCCGCTCGAGCGACTCGGCGAGGTGGAAGACGTGGCGGGCGCGGCGTTGTTCCTGGCGGCCGAGAGCGGGCGCTGGGTGACCGGCCAGACTTGGGTGATGGACGGTGGCGGAATGGTCGGTTTCAAACCGACGACGTGAGCGCCGATTCGCAAAGGAGACGAGAGGTTTCGATGACGGACGAAGAAATGCTGAAGAATCTGGGTCCTCTGGCAAAGCTGGCGGTGTTTGGGAAGGCGATCAAGGAATCGATATCGCGCCTTCGCCTACTCGCGGGAGTCTCGAGACGCCGTATCGTGAGAGGATCGTCTTCGAAGCGATGGGACCGGTCGACAATCACGAACAGCAACTCTACGGATTGGGCTATTCGACGGCGGCCTATCGCCTAGGCGAGGACGAGGCTTTTCACGAAGAGTTGGGCTATTGGCTCTGGGATGGTCAGGAAGGGCAGGTTCTTCGCTGCTTCCTGGTTCCACGAGGCGTGACGATCCTGGCCGGTGGCGATGCAGCCGCCGGGGATCTGAGTTTCTCGATCGCGGCCGAAGTCGGCTCGCAGACCTACGGGATCTCTTCGAATCGGTTTCTCGACCGCGAGTTCAAGACCGTGCGTTATGAACTCACGGTGACGATCGAGTACTCGAACTCGTTCCGATACGAAGAGGACACACAGCTGCTTCTGAAGGGACTCTCCCAGCCCTTTCACCACCTTGATTCCAATACGCTTCGCCGAGTGAGCTGAGACGAAACAACCCAGCCCAGCCAGCGTAGTCGCAGGATCAGTCGGCCGAAGGCAGCCGCATTTCGAAGACAGAACCCGCCCGGTCGGACTCGATGACTCGAATGACGACCGCGTCTTGCTCGCCTGCGCGACCGACGTCGACTACGACGAAGCCCGCCGCGGCATGTGCGAAGAAGGTTTCGGGCAGGTGTGTCACCGTGGATACCCGTTCGATCGCGCCCGCTCCGCTCACGATGTACATGCCCGCCACGTCGCCGGAATCGAGCAGTTGCAGACTGTGGTCGTGCCCGGCGGCGTAGATCTCCGGTGGATTTCGCTGGAGTACGGGTTTCATACGCTCGATCCAGTCCGCGTATTCGGGTTCGTAGGTATTGCCCAGGCCGCCCATGATCCAGCCGATCGGAGTGATGATCAGGTCGGCCAGGAAACCGTATGTCAGGCCGCCATGGGGCCCGCCCGTCAACATCGGATAGTGTGAGCCCACGATGACGAAATCGTCCGCGTGTCTCGCCAATTCGCCGTCGAGTTCAGCCAGGAATTCCTCCTGGCTCTGAGGTGTCGGGCAAGCTTTGCGCAGACGCGCATTGATCCAGGGCGTCGGGTCGAGAGCGATGAATACGACCGCGTTCGATGTGTCGGTACCCTCCAAGAGAATGCTCTTTTCCGGGCCCATGCAGCCGTGCTTGGGAATGAAGTCCGCCCGGCCGGCCGGCCACTCCTCGACGTATTCCTGCTGATTTCGGATCGCCTTCGCGTTCTGATCCCTGGGAAGCAGGCCCCAATCGTGATTGCCCGGAATGAAGATCTTGCGCGCGGCTGTTGCCGCGAGCTGATGCGACAGGATCTTCTCGCCGTGTGCTCGGTCATCGTCTGTTAGGCCTTCGTTGTAGATGTTGTCGCCCAGGAAAAGGACGCTGCTCGAGTCGACTTCCGACGTCCACCGATCGAGGCTCTTCAGCGTAGGGTCGTCTTCGAGGAAGTAGCCGGTATCTCCGATCAAGATGACGCGGTGGCGAATCTCGATTTCCGCGGTCTTCGAGCCAGGGGCCGCGAGTCCTTCGGCAATCCAGGGCGGGCCGTCCGCCCCATGGATGGGTCCCGATAGTCGGTTTGCGCAGCCTACGAGCGAGCTGATCAGCAGGCAGGTCAGGAAGAGACAAAGGTTGCGAGGGTTCATCGATCTTCTTTCGTACACGAGTGGGTGGAGACACGGGTAGGGGGGAGGCCGACGATAGGGGACTCCTGACCCGACGGGCCCCTGCCGCCCTTCGCCACGGCGCTGGAGCCGTGTCTCGTCCGCATGAATCTCATGTTTTGACTCGAGATGGACGATTCAGTACTATTTAGTACTATAAAGCACGGCAAGGATTCGAAATGGCATCCATTCGGCAACAGGGAAATTGTTTCGAGATCCGTGAATGTGAACAATCCGGGAGGGGTCCGAGGCAAAGGGCGCTCGCACGATTTCGGCGAATTCTGACGCCCGAGACACTCGACCGTGCCGCAGCATGCGCCCGCCGGCCCTTTGACCGACAGGCGTTGGTCGAGCGCGCGCGAGCCCGGGGCATTCCAGTCGCAGAGACTCGAAGCACCAATGATGGCCGAGACCTGTTGTCGTTTCTCCGACTCGGTGGGCAGCTCGATCCGGTGGTCGTCGACCTGCTGAAGGGGGCGTTGGCTTCGATGGACGGGCGTGCACTTCCCGAACATCTCGCCGAGAGCGTCGATTGGCTGGGCCGATCAGAGTCTGCACGAGGCCAGGCAATTCGGGGACTCCTGCGAACGGCGAGTCGTGTCGCGAGGTCCCGTGAGCCGCTACGGCAGGGTCCCGTGGAGCCGTTTCCCCGATTCAATTCGGGGGTGGAGTCCGGCTGAGCCATGGCGATGCTTCTCGATGAACAGATCGTCACGATCGAAGGAGCGTTGCTGGAGGCAGAGATCCCCCATGCCTTCGGCGGTGCCCAGGCGCTCGCCTACTACGGACCGATTCGCGCCACGCATGATATCGATTTGAATGTGTTCGTCTCCGCCCGAGAGGGAAAGCGCGTATTGGAAACGCTTGGCACGTTGGGCGCTTCGGTTTCGAATCCCGGTCTGCTGGTACTCATCGAGCGCGACGAACAGGTTCGCGTGCTTTGGGATCGGACACCGATCGATCTCTTCTTCGAATACGATGCTCTTCATCGCAGTTCGATGCAGCGACGTAGACGAGTGGACTTCTATGGCGACTCGATCCACGTCCTGAGCGCCGAAGACTTGATGGTTTATAAAGCAACCTTCAATCGTGCCAAGGACTGGCGAGATATCGCGGCGATGATCTTTGCGAGCCCTGAACCACTCGACTTCGGCTACGTGAGGAAATGGCTCACCCGAATCGACGATGCAGAACGTCTTCGCCTGACCCGACTCGAGGAATTGATCGAATCGGGCGGTGCAGAGTCGGTGGCTGCCGGACTCTGAAGAGCAGCGAAGAGCGGGCGAGTTGGACGACTTGGGCGCCGTGGTCAGTGTGGTCGAAGCCCGGACCTGTTCTGGGTGAGTTCGACGAGTTCCCGGATGCGTGGCAGATCGGCCAGGATGTCTGGAATGACGAGCCGCTCCCGGACCACCCCAGCGATTTCATCATCGAATAGCGTCTTGAGCGACGGATCGATCAAGTGAGGCAATTCCGG
>CAWLAJ010000253.1:0-6252 GCA_963854795.1 Deltaproteobacteria bacterium UBA4427
TCGTAGCGAAGCAGAGGGTTCTTCGACAGCTGATAGTTCCCGCTCCAGACGGGGTTGATCTCCGGCCCGATATCAAAGACCCGAATCGCCCCCTCGAGCGCCAAGCCCCAGACGAAGACCAGCGCCAGAAGCGTGGCGAGCGCGAAGGTGAGCTTTCGAAACCGCGACAACCCGCGTAGGGGATCCGGCGACTTCGAACTTCTGGAAGCCGAGGACACTAGAAAAGCGCGTAGATGAACGGCGCTGCGCCCGTGCCTGCGAGAACGACCAGGCCGGCGGCCAGCGCAAGGAGTACGACGATCGGGAGCAACCACCATTTCCGCGTGTGGGAGAGAAAACCGAGGTACTCACTCACCAGCCCAGACTCTCGCGCTTCGGCGAGATCGGCGATGGACGCCTCCTGTGCGGTCGGCGAGTCGTGGTCTTCGGTGGACATATCGAGACTCTCCAGGAATTTTGAGCCAGATCTTTGGGAAGATCGTTCAGTATTGCCGAAAGTAGCGGTCAGGACGCTCCACCGGGTCGCGGCGGTTCCAATACGAATCCGCCTTCGAGTCGAATCGTCGCGCCAACGGATCATACCCCACCAGCCGCAGGACCAATCCGATCGGCGTCAGGACCAGATAGAAGATCACGATCAACACGACATGCGAGATCAGCCACCCGATCGGATAGAGGGCGCGCATCCACACGCGGTAGATCGGCAGACGCAGGGGCCGAAGCGCGTAGAAGGTTGCGCTCAGCGCGGCACCGACGCCGATGATCGAGACCGCCACGCGACGTGATTCGGCATGCCAATACACCATGCCTGCCACGACGACCGAAAAGGCCAGCATCGTGAGGCCGAACCAGCGCAGCTCCCCCTTCGAGGGGTTCAAACGCAAATCGAGGATCGCCATTGTTGGAACTCGACTCCCTGGCCTAACGCGATCGGTTTTTCCCGATCATGACAAAAAACCCGCCCTCCTTCTGCGCCGGATCAACGATCTGGCCGACCTGCACCGCAAAATGGTCGAGCGCACCACCGCGGGGTTGTGCTTCAAAAAGACTCTCGCCTGCGAGACCGTCGTCATCGGGGCGCAGAGCCGGGATACCCCGAACGAAATCCAGCTCGTTCTGATCGAACCAATCGAGCACCTCGCCGAAATCATGTTTTGATTCGTGAGGGTGGCGATATTGATCCGAAAACCAGGCGCGACGCCGCTCGTCGCTGAGACCGCTTCCTCGCAGAATCGGGTCGATCCAGCGCGCGCGGCCGCCCGTCAAACGAAAGGCCAGCCGACGCAGATCCGTGAAGAGCCGGCCATAAGTGTTGTAGAGCCCGATCACGATATGCCCATTCGGCTTGAGTAGGGGAAGCAGACTCTCGAACCCGCCCTTGGGATCGGCCGTATGATGTAGGACGCCGTTGCACAGGATGACGTCGAACTGCTGCTTCGCGAGCGCCGGGCGAAACAGATTCATCTGAACGAATCGGACGCGCGAAAGCTCCTGCTCGCGACGAAAGGCCTCGCCGAGGCGCAGCGAATTCAGACACATATCGGTGCCCACCACCTGTCGACAAGAGATGCCCAGGAAATTCGCGAGTTGCCCCGTCCCGCAGCCCACTTCGAGGACGCTGCTGTTGTATGGGATCGCCTCGTCGAGTCGACGGGCGTAGAGGCCCGAACGCGATTTCTCGATCAGTGTACTCAGCGAGTCGTGATCATTGTAGTTTGGAAAGGGAGCGTCCTCGTAGAATGCCTTCACCATTTCGGTCACGTCGCCCGCGTCCGTTATCTCGTCATGCGGCCAGAAGAGCTGGGGAATACCGTCCGTGATGTCGAATGCGTGTTGGCAGGACTCGCAAACGAGCTTCGCCCCCTGCGTCACGAGCGATTCTCCGCAGCAAGGGCTCGCCAGACGATCGTAGAGGACACCTGCCGATTGCGCCAGATCTTGAGCGGCGCTCCTCGACGACGTGTAGGCGGGCTGCAGCCGCTTTTCGAGCACGTAATGTCCCATGCATAACACGTCGATATCCGAAGACATGAAGGTTTCGTACGCGTCGGCCGGCGTACACACGATCGGGTCCCAACCGAGGTTGAAGCTCGTATTCACGAGCACGGGACAGCCTGTTTTTTCGTCGAACTTCTCGAGCATCTGGCTAAGCAGTCGGTGACGCTCTCGATCGATCGTCTGAACTCGAGCGGATAGGTCGACATGCGTAACGGCGGGGATCGTGGAGCGTGTCAGCTGGAGTTTCTCGATGCCCTCGAGCGATTTCGAATCACTAGCGAGCGGGATGCGTGCCTCCTCCGCGACGCCGGTCACCAGCAACATATACGGGCTCTCCTGGTGAGGTTCGAGTTCAAAGTACTCGTGTGCACGCTCCCGGAGAACGATGGGCGCAAAGGGTCGAAAGCCCTCTCGGAATTTGACCTTGCGGTTGATCGTCGACTGCATGTCCGCGCGTCGCGGATCCGCGAGAATACTGCGCGACCCGAGCGCTCGCGGGCCGTACTCCATTCGACCCTGGAACCAGCCGACGACCTTTCCCTCGGCGAGCGCATCGGCGGTCACCTCGCAAAGGGTCGAATCGTCTTCCACCCGACGACAGGTCGCTTCGACACCCGAGAGGAACTCACCGATTTCCTCGTCACGATATTCGACGCCGAGCAGCGAAGCCTTTTGGAGATCCCCGCTCCTGACTGGCCGCTCGTTGCCCAGTAGCTGATGCCAGATCAGCAGCGCGACGCCGGCGGCGCCGCCCGCGTCGCCCGAGGCGGGTTGGATCCAGATATTCTCGAATGGACTCTCACGTTGGATGCGTCCATTCCCGACGCAGTTGAGCGCAACGCCGCCCGCAAGGCACAAGTTCTTCGATCCTGTCTCCGCGTGCAGGTGGCGAGCAATCCTCAACATGATCTCTTCGGTCACGTGCTGGATCGATGCCGCGATGTCCATATGTCGCGTGTCGATCGGCTCGTTGGACTTTCGCGGGGGACCGCCAAAGAGCTCATCGAAGGCCGGCCCCGTCATCGTCAGGCCCTGACAGTAATTGAAATAGGACATGTCCATACGGAAGGATCCGTCGGCCTTGAGATCGAGCAGCTTCGTCAGGATCACGTCCGTGTATCTCGGCTCACCGTAAGGAGCGAGCCCCATGAGCTTGTACTCCCCTCCGTTGACATCGAAGCCGCAGTAATAGGTGAAGGCGGAGTAGAGAAGCCCTACCGAGTGGGGGAATCGCAGCTCGTGGCTGAGCTCGATGCGGTTGCCCCGTCCGATTCCGTAGCTGGCGGTCGCCCACTCCCCGACGCCGTCCAGAGTCAGGATCGCGGCCTCCTCGAACGGCGACGGGAAGAATGCGCTGGCCGCGTGCGACTCGTGGTGTTCGCTAAAGATGAAGCGCCGATCAAAGCCGCTGCCGATGCCTCGACGCAACTCGCGCGGCAGGTGGAGCTTCTGTTTCAACCAGAGTGGCAGGGCTGCGAGGTAGGAGCCTAGTCCGCGCGGCGAGTACGCAAGATAGGTTTCGAGCAGTCGGGAGTAGGTCAGAAGCGGTTTTTCGTAGAACCCGACGTAATCGAGGTCGCTGGCGGCAAGGCCCGCCTCGCGCAAACAATATTCGACGGCGCGAGTGGGAAAGCTCGCATCGTGCTTCTTGCGTGTGAATCGCTCTTCCTGGGCGGCGGCGACGAGTTCGCCGTTGATCACGAGGGCCGCTGCCGAGTCGTGGTAGAACGCTGAGACTCCGAGGATGGCGCTATTCATCGGCCCCGACACTACCATTTCTACGGCGGCGATTGATCCCGGGAATCGTCGCCGTGTCGTTTCTCATAGACTGGAAAGTCGTCGACGCGAAATGCGAGGAGATAGTTCGGGCAGTCGTATCGACCGACGATGATTTCCCAGCCTGCCTCGCAGTCGATGGGTGGGGGAGCAAAACCGGTCAGGAGTGCATCCAAGGAGACCGGGGAAGCGCGAAGACCCGTAAGGGCTTCGAGATAGAGCGAGTCGCGGGGCGCCGCGAAGAATCGGGTCGGCGGCGAGAATTTCTGCGCGATCTTGTGAGCAACCGCTTCGAGGATCGGCTCGGGTCGAAGTACGCTGAGTGGACCCTCATAGGGGGGCGCGGGGCGAGGGCTGAAGACGATCGCGAGGCTCGAGGCGCCGATCACGATCGCTGCGAACCAGCCTGGGTAACTCCGGGCTTCCATCGCGACGAGCATGCGCTCGACCGCGACGCCGGCACACAGCAAGGCCCCGAACCCAAGGAAGAGACCGACGCGTTGGTAGGGCACGACGAGTCCAACTCCGAGATCCTGGTAGACCAGGACAGCGAACACGGGCCCGAGAAACGCAGCCGCGAGCCAGAGTCGATCTCTCTCCGCATCCTTAGGGAGATC
The DNA here is from genome assembly GCA_963854795.1 of Deltaproteobacteria bacterium UBA4427. Classification (GTDB taxonomy): domain Bacteria; phylum Myxococcota_A; class UBA9160; order UBA9160; family UBA4427; genus UBA4427. The sequence continues at coordinate 4,392 of CAWLAJ010000253.1, forward strand.
CTCGAAAAGCGAAACGCCGGCTCCCGCGAACGCCAGGAGCAAGAGCGGAGCCAAGACCATGTAGTCCAACCGGTAGACGTAAAAGTTGACCAGATGCCACGCCTGATCGAGCACGAACAAGTTCGCGAAATGATCCGCGGTGCTGCTGAAGTCTCCCCGCCATTCGCCTAACAGGAAAAGGACGATACCCAGTCCGCCGAGAGTCCCCAGCCACCGCCCGTAACGCGTACGCAGGAGACTCGGCCGGGCGAGACCATCGATCGCCACCAGGCCCGCGAAAACGATCAGTGTCAGCGGATAGACGATGGCGAGTGAGGCCGCGACGCCGATGAGCGTCGCCCACCACAGGCCGGTCCGAGCTGTCCCGCTCGTCGGCGACCGGTTGCTCAATCGCAGATGAGCCACGAGTGCAAAACAGAGCAGGCCCAGGCTCAGGCTACTCGGTACAGCCAGGGCCGGCCCCAACAGCATCGCGTCGGTCGGAAGCGCTCCGAGTCCAAGGACCGCCGGGACGGTTGCCCAAGGACGAACCCCGACACTTCGGCACAGCAAGTAGACGCCGGCCAAATATAGAAGCACGAAGCCGAGCGCCAAAGCCTTGAAGTGCGCAATCGGTTTTGCGGCGACTTTGATCCACGCTCCGAAGAGAGCGACGAAGCCCAGGGATCGATTGCGGTCAGAGATGTCTCGGGCGAGACCGTTGGGACTTCCGATCGGCTCTTCAGCGACCAGCGCGCCGCTTTCCACGAAGCGCTGGGCCAGGGCAAGGGTGCGCCATTCGTCGAAATGACTCGGACGCCAGTCGGCACCGAGTCCGCCCAAGATCTTGGTCGCAACGACGACCACCACTGCCGCGGCAACAAGCATTGCCAGGGCGCGCTCACCTCGAGAATTCTTCGCCCGGTTGACCGCTTCTCTTCTCCCTTGGGAAGGACTCGACTTCCGATCGCCGTGCGAAGCCCTGGGTGACCGGAAGCTTTGCCGTGCGCCCGGAGAGTCTCGGTCAAGCAGAATTCGAGTTCAAGCTGGGCTTTCTCATGCGCTCGGAATGTGATCGAGCCGAATCAATGTACCGTCTAGCCTCTCGAGCCCGGAAGCAGGCTCGACCAATGCGACACCACATCGACGTGCCGAGGAGAATCTTGTGCAGGGCGAATCGACAAATCGAGCCCGAGCGCTACTAGAGGCAACGCGACCCCATCAATGGGTCAAGAATTTTCTGGTCTTTGCGCCCATCGCCTTGGCGCAGCAGCTCGATGATGTGGAATCCCTCATCGCCGTTAGCCTCACATTCGTGGGATTCTGTCTCGTCGCCTCGGCCGGGTACCTGGTCAATGACCTATTCGACCTTAAAGCGGATCGACAACACCCGACCAAACGATTGCGTCCACTGGCGGCCGGACGGCTGACCGTCTCGAATGAAGTGGTCGCTGCGACCCTGCTCTCCGGGGGGGCCATTGGCGGGACCTTCTGGCTTGTCGGCCCCGCGACCGCCGGAATGCTAGTCGCGTATCTGATCGGGACCCTCGCCTATTCGTTCCTGCTCAAAGAGAAGATCTTTCTCGACGTACTGTTCCTCGCGGGTCTCTATACGCATCGTGTGTTGACCGGTGGGGTGGCCGCGGAAGTGAGCGTTTCGCCGTGGCTCCTCGCATTCTCGATTTTCTTCTTCTTGAGCCTCGCGTTGCTCAAGCGACACATCGAGTTGGCTGCACCGGGCGGCGGCGATCAAACGACGGATGGGGTCGTCGTCCGTCGGGCGTATCGGCGCGATGATCTGGCTCTGGTCCAGACGATGGGAATCACGAGCGGCTATCTCTCGGTACTCGTGCTCGGGCTCTACGTAAGTCTCGAGGACGTC
>CAWLAJ010000254.1:0-6228 GCA_963854795.1 Deltaproteobacteria bacterium UBA4427
CCCTTCGAAGCCGGTCTCGGCTGGGCCGTGAAACTCGATTCGGAGATCGACTTTCTCGGGCGCGAAGCGTTGGTTCGCATGAAATCCGAAGCGATGACACGTCGGCTGGTCGGCTTCACGGTCGACGATCCAGATGCGATCTTGCTCGGTCGGGAAACGATCTATCGAGACGGCGAGCGGGTCGGATGGTTGACGAGCGCGGGTTGGGGCTATTCGATTGGGAAGGGAATCGGCTACGGCTACGTCCGTGATGAGCATGGCATCGATCTGAAGACGATTCGCGATGGAAACTACGAGTTGGAAGTCGCGACGACACGATTTTCAGCGCACGCTCACCTGCGGCCTCTTTTCGACCCGATCAACGACCGGATTCGAAGTTAGTCGCCCGCGACGCCATCGGCCGGCCGTCTAATTGCTGATCGGCAGGAGCCTCTCGATCAGGACTTCCTGATAGCGACCCGGTTCTTCGAGGTTTGGTGAATGCGCCGAGTTCTCGAACCAGACGAGCTCCTTGTGTGGCGCGGATAGGCCTTCGTACAATATTTCGACGAGTTCGAAGGGCGTATTGTAGTCGTGGCGTCCGGCGAAGACGAATACGGGGACCTCTACTCGCCGTACTGTCTCGATGAAGTTGATGTCTTCGAGGTCTCCCCACGCCTGATCGAGCGAGTTCATTGCGCAAGAATAGAACGAGAGTTTCTTGTCGACGTCATACTCGGGGCTGAGCACGACGCCTCGTACAAATTTCGCGAACCCGCCGCCTTCAAGAAAGTCACCGCGGTAGTAGCCCAGCCAGTTTCTCTGAAGCATCAACGCTTCTCGACTGGCGTACGGTGGTTTGATGCTTGCGAGCTCTTCCAGGGCTTGTTCGTTCTTGTCTGCAGTCGCGCGGTCGACGACGAACCGATACGAGATCTCTTCGTTGCGCAACATGTCGACGACCTGACCCATGCCGACGTAGGCGTGAAGACGCTCCGGGTGACGCTGCGCGGTGATCAGTCCCAGGACGCTTCCCCAGGAATGGCCTACCAGAAAGATCTTGTCCTGCTCGAATCGATTGCGCAAAAGGTCGATCAGCTCGCGAGTGTCGGCGAGGTATTGCTCCAGATTGAGACTGTCATCCGGGATCTCGTCCGAACAGGAATTGCCGGCGCCGCGCTGGTCCCAATGCACGACGACGAAGTGTTCTTCGAGCAGCAATCCGAAGTCGCGGGCCATCGGCATCGATGGCCCCCCCGGACCGCCATGCACGAAGAGCAGGACCGGACTGTCCCGATCATGCCCGCGCAGATAGATCGACTGCGCAACGCCGCCGATCTGAACGAACTCCAGGGATTCGATTCCGTTTTCGGTCTCGATTCTCGTCGCCGAACGCTGACGCGCTTGTGTGATCTGGATCGTGATGACGCCGACTACGACGCTTCCAACGATCAGAACGACGATGGCGACGAGTGCGCGCTTCAGAAAGGGGAGTGCTCTACTCATTGTGCGTCCCTTCGGAATGCATCCCGTTCTCCCATGAGCCAGGGCCGGTTTCGAAGACTACAGGGAGTCTACGAGATCATCGAGCCGCCGAACGCGGGAGCGGCATACTCAAAAGGGAGTCCCTACGCTCAAGGCGAATCGCGGGCTGCGAGCTCTCTGCCCGCTGCGGCGCGGAACGATGGACGAAAGGTGAGGGATGACAGAAACCAACGTCTTGATCGATGGCTTGCGATTTCCGGAGGGACCCCGTTGGCACGAGGATCGCTTCTGGTTTTCCGACATGCACGACGGGAAGGTGATCACGACATCGATGGAGGGCGTGGCGGAAACGATCGTCGAAGTCGCAGCCGAACCCTCGGGTCTTGGTTGGCTTCCAGATGGACGGTTGCTCGTCGTCTCGATGCGCGATAAACGTCTCTTGCGGCTCGACCCCGACGGTCTCGCGGAAGTCGCGGACCTATCGTCGTATGCAACATCGCACTGCAATGACATGGTGGTCGATGCCAAGGGTCGTGCCTACGTCGGAAATTTCGGCTTCGACCTGTACGCAGACGAAAAGCCCATCTCGGCCGACATGGTTCTCGTTCATCCGGACGGACGCGTCGAGATCGCAGCGAAGGATCTTCGCTTTCCGAACGGGACCGTGATCACGCCGGATGGAAAGACCTTGATCGTCGGCGAGTCCTTTGGCGCGCGTCTGACGGCCTTTGATATTGCCGAGGATGGAACCCTCAGCGGTCGTCGGGTCTGGGCGGAACTCGAAGACTACGTTCCAGACGGAATCTGCCTCGACGAAGAAGGGGCCATCTGGGTGGCCTCGCCGATGGGGAAGGGCGGGGTAGTCCGAGTTCGTGAGGGCGGCGAAGTGACGGATCGAATCGCGGTCGAACACGATGCATTCGCCTGCATGCTAGGCGGGCCCGATCGAAAGACGCTCTTTCTCTGCACCTCGGCCAGCTCGGATCCGGCGAAGACCGACGCGCGCCTCGGCCGAATCGAAATGGTCGAGGTCAGCGTTCCCGGCGCCGGTCTGCCCTGAGACAGCGACCCGGGACCTAACGGTCCGGTGTCCGTACCGGAAGAACCCGGCCTTCATGGATGGTTCCCCAGACTTCGATGCCTGCGACCGAGTCTTTCGCCACGGTGAGCGGATTGGCAGCCAGAACGGTGATATTCGCGAGCTTGCCGGGCTCGATCGTACCGATCTGATCCTCGAGGCGAAGAGAGTATGCGGCGTCGATCGTGACGGCTCGAAGAGCCTCTTCGGCGCTGATTCGCTGATTGGGGCCCGCGATATTTCCGCCAACCGTCTTGCGGTTCATCGCGCTCGCCATCAAGAGCAGAGGCTGCCCGGGCGCCATCGGCATATCTGCGTGAAGGGAGATGGAAACTTTCGCTCGAAGTACGTCACCGAGCCGCACCATCTCTTGTGCGCGAGCCGGACCGATCCCGACTTCGCTGTAGAGATCGGCAAGCACGATCGGGTAGAACGAGTTTGCGCTCACGATGGCGCCGAGCTTCGAGAGGCGCAAGACCTGATCCGGCCGGGAGAAGCCGAAGTGGACGATGACTGTGCGATGGTCCTGACGCGGATTGCGAATCATGTTGGCTTCGAGCGTATCGAGTACCAGGTCGAGCCCGGCGTCCCCATTTTGATGAACATGAATCTGATATCCGCCGTCCCAATAGATTCGAAACGCTTTGGCGAAATCTTGCGGGTCCATCAGCCACTCACCATGATGGCCGTCGAGATAGCCCTCCGTCATCCGCATGAGTTGGCTGAAGATGGCACCGTCGGCAAAGAGCTTGACCCGCTTGGGCAGAAACGCAGTCATGCCCTTCGCGGACCCGAACAACGCTTCTGTTTCAGCCAGTACTCGATCCTCGGGATGATTCGTGACCATCGTCTTCCCGTCCGCGATGTAGTACATGCGAAATGGGGTTGCTGCGTCGCCCATGACCCTGTTTTGTGCCGCGACGAGCGCGGGAGCGACGAGGCCGCCGGGCTCTGCGACCAGGGTACTTCCCGCGGCGTGCCAATATCGCTCGACCCGTTCGAGGGCGGGCAGGTAGCGATCCGGTCGGTATAGATCCCCGAAAACGAGAGGGACGGCTACGAATTGTCCCTGTTCCCAGAAATGGCCCTTCGCGAGGTTGATCTGGGCGCGAACGGATTCGGGCGCCTTGTCGATCAGCCCCTGATCGATTCCGAAGAGTTCGAGCGCGCGAGTGTTCATGATCAACTCGTGGACGGATCTCTGCATCACGACGATGGGAATCGACGGACCCAGCTCATCGAGGTCGGCGCGCGAAAGCTCGCCATGAAAGAGCTGATGAAAGCCCCAAGTGTAGAGGACCTCTGTCGACGAGGACGAGCCGGTCCGTGTTGTGTGGCGAGCGACCGCCTCCCGCAGACGCCGCCGATAGTCGGCGGCATCTTTCGCGCGCGGAACGACGCCATCCGGGAGCATCCAGTCCTCGATCGAAATGACTTCGGTCATGAAGACGAGTGCGGCGAGCCAGGCATGCTCATGTTGATTGATCAGTCCAGGAATGAGTACATGGTCTTCGAATCGTCCATCGATCGTGATGTCGCGCCCCGACAACTCGCGCCGGATGTCTTCGAGAGAACCCGTCGCCACGATCCGGTCCCCTTCGACGGCCACCGCCTCGACCATCGGCCGCTCGTCGTCGAGCGTGACGATCTCGCGGGCGGTGTAGACGACGACGGGAGTTCCCGAGTTCGGCTTCGGGCCCCCTGTGCAGGAGAGAGTCCATGCCGCAGCCAGACCCAGTATTGTTAGTTTTCCGATCGAAGAGCGTTTCATCCCATGCTCCAGATGTGCGAGGAGAACGCGGCAAGCGTAGAGGCTTCTCGATCCGGGAGCTAGCGATTCGGGACGACGGCGGGCCGGATCCCGACCGAGCAACCATCGGATGCGTTGCTGGCCAGGGCGGCCATGACTAGGCTGATCGTGCTCTTCGTGCGAGCCCACGAGTGGTGAATTGCATGGACGCGCGGGTCGATGGAGAGAGTGCAGATGCAGCGCCGTGAACGGGTACTCATCATTGGTGGAGGGATCGCCGGACTGGCGATGGCCTCCGGTCTCTCGAGGCTCAGAATCTCCCCGACGGTCGTCGAGCAGACGGAGCGCTTCGGTGCCGTTGGGGCGGGCATCGTATTGAGCGTCAACGCGATGGCGATGATGCACAGGCTCGGACTCGGAGAAGCCGCGGTGGCTGCCGGTCGGATTCTGGAGTTGGGTGAGCTCACCAACGCAAAGGGTCGCTGTCTGTCGAAGATCAACACCGGGAAGCTTCGAGCTCGTTTCGGTCCGACCGTGACGATTCATCGGGCGGCCCTACACGACGTGTTGCTCTCGGGTTGTCACGATCTGTCCCTGCATGCGGGTACGACCGTAGATCGACTGATCGATCGCGGCGAAGTCGTCGAAGCAACATTCTCGACGGGTGAAACGAAAGAGTTCGATCAAGTCATTGGCGCCGACGGCCTTCGATCGCGCACGCGAGCACAGATCTTCGGCGAGACGCCGCCGACCTACGCCGGCTACACCTGTTGGCGTTTCGTGGTCGATTGCCCACCGGGATTCGATCGAATGCAGGAGATGTGGGGTCGGGGAAAGCGGTTCGGTCTCGTACCGCTTGCCGGAGACAAGCTCTATTGCTTTACGACCGCAAACGCAGCCGCGGATACAGAGGATCCCGAAGCCGGTCGGGTCGAACGCTTCCGCGAGCGCTTCGCAGAATTCGGCGGCTTCGCGCCGGCCGCCCTCGAGCAGGTCCATCGACCCGATCAACTCATCCACAACGACCTCGGCGATCTCCCAAAGCACTCGTGGCACAAGGGCAGGGTGCTGCTGATCGGGGATGCCGCGCACGCCACGACGCCTAATATGGGTCAGGGGGCAGCGATGGCCCTCGAAGATGCGGCCATCTTGTGTGACATGTTGGCCGGCGCCGAGAGTTTCGCCGGGGTCATTCCGATTTTCGCCGCGCGGCGAGAGCCGCGCGTTCGCTTCGTCGTCGATCAATCACGTCGAATCGGGCGTATGGCCCAACTCGAGAATCCGCTTCTCGGATCGATTCGAAATCTGTTGGTTCGGGCCATACCCCAGCGAATCAATGATGCCGCCGCCGTGCGAGCGGCGGCCGCGGAAATCTAGCGAGGTTGGAGCGCCGCTAGCGATCAGGCTCGGATGCTAGTCGGTGGCCGTGCTAGGCGTCTCTCGGCGTTTTCTAGCCGAGTACCGCAGAAGCGTTCTCCCGGGCGAGCTTCACGATATGCTCGGGGGCGGTCTGCGGTGTTCCACCCTTGAAGGGCGGTTTCGGGTCGTATTGAGTCGCCAGCTGCAGGATCTGGGCGAATTCCTCCCCTGCTATTTCGGCTGCAAAGGCAAGCGCCATGTCGATTCCGGAAGTCACGCCACCCGCCGTCCATAGTTTTCCATCGACGACGATGCGATCGGAGCAGGGTTCGGCACCGAAACCGCGCAGGGCGTCGAGTCCGAGCCAATGACAGCCCGCACGCTTGCCCTCGAGCACGCCCGCCTTGCCGAGAATCCAGGAGCCGGTGCAGACCGAAATCGTGTAGCGGGTGGTTTCGTGAATCCGAGCCACCCAATCGATCGTCGCCTGGTGTTCCATGACCGCGCCGACCGCACTGCCGGGTCCGCCCGGGATCATGAGTACGTCCGCGGACTGGATCTGATCGATCGATTCTTC
>CAWLAJ010000255.1:0-6224 GCA_963854795.1 Deltaproteobacteria bacterium UBA4427
CTTCGTCCCCGCCTGAAAAGGCCAGCAGAAAGCGCCGCGCGCTGATGGCGCCCTCATATTGAATGGGGCGCGTGGGATCGAGATGACGAAGATGCGCGCGGGCGGCTTCGTGAACCGGCGCATAACCCGACTCGTTGCCGAGCGACCAGACAATGATGCTCGGATGATTGCGATCGCGACGGACCATGCGCAGGATGCGATCGAGAATCGCGAATTCGTATCGCGGGTCTTTCGAGAGCGACTGCAGCGAGGCATGCGACTCGACGTTCGCTTCATCGACGACGTAGAGACCCAACTCGTCACAGAGCTCATAGAAATAGGGATCGTTCGGGTAGTGAGCAGTGCGAACCGCATTGAAATGAAAGCGCTTCATCAAGAGCACGTCCGCACGCATTCCTTCGCGCGTCACTGCCTTTCCAAACCGCTCGTCATGATCGTGTCGATTCACCCCGCGAATCGGAACCGGCCGGCCATTGATGCGCAGCTCGCGACCCACGACTTCGACCCGGCGAAAGCCGACGCACGTCGTCACGACCTCGCGCAACCGGCCCTCCGGATCCTTCAGCGACACCAGAAGTCGGTAGAGCGTGGGCGATTCCGACGACCAGGGCTTCGGGCGCGCGAGCGTCGCTTCGAGGCGAACGCCATGACCCTCGAACTGGAAAGCCCGGAGCGCCCAGAAGGGGTGTGCGAGGGGAACGCTGGCCGAAAGCCCGCGCCGCAAGACTTCCTTTCCCGACGGACCCAACAACTTCGCCTCGACGCACCAACCCTCTTCTGGCGTCGCATCGAATGCGATTTCGGCCTCGACTTCGAGCCGACCCTTCCCGGTCTCGGGATCCCAGTCCGCGGCGACACGCAGGTCGGCGATCCGAGTCGGGCCGGTCGCATAGAGATAGACCTCGCGATGAAGTCCGGCCATCCACCAATGATCCTGATCTTCGAGATGACTCGCGTCGGACCATCGCACGACGGTTGCTGCTACGACATTCGTCCCGGGTTCGAGGTAGTCGGTCAGATCGAACTCCGCCGGCAATCGCGAGTCCTTGCTGAGTCCAACGAAAACGCCGTTTACATGAACGATGAGCACACTCTCGGCGCCGCCGAAATGGAGAACGATTCTGCGTCCGTACCAGGGTTTGGGAATCTCGAATTCTCGGCGATAGACCCCCGTCGGATTCTCGTCTGGAATATCCGGCGGCGTCTCGGGAAAGGGCATCTGGACGTTCGTGTAGTGCGGACGATCGAAACCCTGAAGCGTCCAATTCCCCGGCACCGAAAGGGTCGCCCAACCCGAACATTCCGTCGCCGCGGAGACGGCCTCCTCGGGAACCTCCTCGGGCCTCGCGAAGAACGCGAAAGACCAATCGCCGTCCAATGACATGAACCACGCAGAGCGCTCACGATCTCCGGTCGCCGCCGTCTCCAATTCGGGAAACGGAATCAGAGAACTTCGTGCGGGTAGGCGATTCAGACCCAGAAACTCCGGATCTCGCCAGGGCGAGCCCAGCGTCAGCGATCGAAGCAAAGAGTCGTCCGACGGATCAACACGCATGGCTCGACCAGACTACCGCAAGCCGGCGCTCGGAGGATTGGATCGCGTCGCTCACGCGAGTGCGGTTCCGTTCGCTGCTCGAGTCGAAAAGAGTTCCGGTTCGAGGCCGGTCGCCGATTCGTATTCGGAGGCAACCCACGATGCGATTTCGACCGCGCGCGACTCCTCGACGAGTGCGATTGCACAGCCTCCGAATCCACCCCCCGTCATGCGCGCACCCAGGCAACCGGTCCGTGACCCGGCCAGATCGACCATGATGTCCAACTGCGTATTCGATACTCGGAAATCGTCCCGAAGACTCTCATGACTCGCCTTCATGAGTCGACCCAGCGTCGCCCCATCGTCGGCTCGCATCGCGACGGCCGCCTCGAGCACCCGGTCATTCTCGCGAACCACATGCTTCGCGCAGCGAAGGCTGTCTTCGTGAAGCGGGAGGGTTGACCCGCGCGATTCGAATTCTCGCTCGCTGAGATCTCGCAGCTTCGAAACGCCGAAGGCCCTGGCGGCCGTTTCGCAATGATTGCGACGCTCGTTGTAGCCCGACGTCCGATGATCATGGCGCGTCATCGTATCCATCACCAGGACCGACAGACCCGTCGGCAAGGCGATCGACTCAATCGACAAATCCCGGCAATCGATCAGCAGCGCCCTGCCCGCCCGACCGTTGGCAGAAATCATTTGATCCATGATTCCCGTGTTCGCGCCGATCCATTCATTCTCCGCCCGCTGGCCCAGGCGAGCCATCTCCATCCCATCGAAGCGAAAATCCGAAACGACGCAATACGCCAGTCCAACGGCCATTTCGAGCGCTGCGGAACTCGAAAGGCCGGAACCCATCGGGATGTCGCTGGCGAAGACACCCTCCCAGCCCACGAGCTCATGATCCGCGAGTCGCAGCATCTTGGTCATGCCCTTCAGGTATTCGGCCCAGCCCTGATCGGTCTGCTTCAAATCCTCCAAGGCGAATTCGCAAGGCGAGGATTGCTCGAGCGATTGGGCATGGACGCGCCCATCCTGGCGAGGCCGGAGCGCCAACCAGATCGCCCGATCAATCGCCATGGGCAGGACGAATCCATCGTTGTAGTCGGTGTGTTCGCCGATCAGATTGACACGACCCGGAGATCGCAGGACGAAACTCGGTTCACCGTGAAACCAATGGTCGAAGGCTGCGACGACTCGATCCTTCAAGATCCCAGGACTCCTGAACTTGCGCTGCAGTATAATAACTCGGCCGGGACGCGCCGACACGAACTCGATCGAGTTCACAGGGAGATCGACATGCTAGTTGATGGGAGTTGTCATTGCGGCGCGATTCGTTTCGAGGCCGAGATCGATCCGAAACGCGTCGGGATCTGTCATTGTACAGATTGCCAGACCTTCTCGGGCGGACCCTTTCGAACGAGCGTTTTCGTCGCCGAGGAAAACTTTCGCCAGCTCGCGGGCAGCCCGGCCGTCTACGAAAAGACCGCTGAGAGCGGATCGACCAGAAGCCTGGTTTTCTGTTCCGCCTGCGGAACCCATGTCTGGGGAACCTCTCCGGGCAGCGAAAAGAAATTCTACAGCGTGCGCGTCGGAAGCCTGAAGCAGCGAGCAGAGCTTCCTCCGGTCGCCCAGGTCTGGTGCCAGTCGAAGCTCCCGTGGGTCGATGATCTGTCGAGCGTCCATCGAATCGAGACGCAATGACGCCGGTCAGGCTCGTCGACACGCAACGTTCGTCGGCCAACTCGACGTCCGCACGACCCTTCGTGCGCGCTATCGTCGAACTTCATCCCAAGCAGCAAGGAGAGCGGCATGGCACATGATCTGGTCATTCGCGGCGGAGACGTCGTCGACGGTACGGGCAGCGGTCCACGAGCCGCCGACGTAGCCATCAATGGCGACACGATCACGTGTGTCGGTGAAGTCGAAGCACCCGGTCGCCGAGAGATCGACGCGAAGGGACTGGCTGTCACGCCCGGATTCGTCGACATCCATACGCATCTCGATGCCCAGATCGGTTGGGATCCGATGCTCACACCCATTAGCTGGCATGGCGTCACGACGGCCTTGATCGGAAATTGCGGCGTCACCTTCGCGCCCTGCCGCCCCGAGAATCGGACCACGCTCGCCGCCATGATGGAAACGGTCGAAGACATTCCCCGTGATGCGATCATGGGCGGCTTGCCCTGGAATTGGGAGGGATACGGTGGCTATCTCGACGCGCTCGAATCTCTTCGCCCGGCGATCAATGTCGGCGGGTTGGTTGGACATTGCGCCCTGCGTTATTACGCCATGGGTGAACGCGGCGTCGCCGAACCCGCCAATGAAGCCGATCTCGATGCGCTCGCGGAAGCGGTCGGTGAAGCCATGGACGCCGGCGCCGTTGGCTTCTCGACATCCCGCTTTCTGGGTCACGTCCTCCCCGACGGCCGGCATGTGCCGGGTACCCACGCCGAGCCCGAAGAACTCGAACGCATCGCCAGGACGCTGGGAGAGCACGGCGGCGGCTTGATGCAGAACGTCTTGAACCTCGGTGGCGACTTCAAGAACGAGTTCGATCTGCTCCGACGGGAAGCCGAGGCCAGTGGGGACCGCGTTCTCTTCAGCATCGGAACCGGTCGCTCGGATTCGTCGGGCCAGAACCTGAACGCGCTCGTCGATGGCCTGAACGCCTCGGGCTGTGATGTCAGCGGAGTGGCAATTCCCCGCGGCTCCGGATTCGTGACCGGATTGGTGAACATCCTGCCCTGGCGCGGCGGCGAATGGCGAATCCTCGCCAAGCTCGATTTCGAAGGGCGACTCGCCGCGATCGACGACGACGCAACGTGTGCGAAGTTGATCGCCGACTCGAAGCTGCGACCGCAGCAACATCCCATGAGCGAAGTCTTCCCGCTCGGCGACGAGGCCCCGGATTACGTCTTCAACCCGGAGCAGAGCTTGCAGGCTGTCGCCGACCGCAACGACGAGCAGCCCGTCGAAACGTTCCTGCGCCTTTCGCGCGAGAGTCGCGGGCGCGCACTCTTCACCTTCCGGATTTTCAACGTGAATACGAAAGCGCTCGCCGATCTGATCTCGGGCGATCATGTGTTGCCCGGCCTCGGCGACGCGGGCGCCCATGTCGGCCAGATCATGGACGCCGGTTGGTGTTCATTCGTTCTGTCTCATTGGGTCCGAGACGCCGGACTCTTTTCGATCGGCGAGGGGATCCGGCGCATGACTTCGGCTCCCGCCCGAATCATGGGACTCGCGGATCGAGGCCGCCTCGAGCCCGGTCTGCGCGCGGACGTCAATGTCATCGACCTGAGTCGCGTCCGGGAGAGATTGCCGGAATACGTCCACGACTTCCCAGGTGGGGCCGGACGATTCATTCAGCGCGCCGACGGCTACCGAGCGACGGTATGCAACGGGGAGATCATCCTCGAGAACGACGAGCATACGGGCGCAAGGGCAGGCACCGTCATCCGCTGAGCGCTGATTCTGGAATCGCAACCTGCGCCGACCATCGCGAAGCCTGATACGCCTTCGCGCTCAGTCGCCGAGTAATCGATAGGCACGCTCGATCTGTTGGGATTTTTCGAGCGCGAGCTTCTGCAGCTCTTCGCCGAGATGCGCGACCTTGTCGGGATGATATTCCTTCATCCGTTCTCGATACGCGGCCTTGATCGCGTCGCTGGAATCCGATCGCGTCACGCCAAGGATCTCGTATGGATCGAAGCCATCGGACGGCTCGGGCGACGTCGAGTCGGGCTGCCCGGACCCGCGACTCGTGCCGGCTCCCGACTGTCCGACTCCCGAACTTCCCTGGATGAATTCCCGAATCTGGCTTCGATAGTTCCAGCCGAGCCATGACAGGACCAGGATGTCGTCGATGCGCCCGGTCAGCCCCAGGAAGTCGGGAAAGAGATCGTAGGGCAGGAAGAAATAGACGACGCCCGCGAACATCAGCCACTTCATCAAGGTCTTTGGGTCCACGTTCTCGAACATGATGGGATGCTAGCCCCTCAATTCTGCGCGACACTCCGATCAACTAGAGGAATGCCATGAAACCCGAATCACCTTCTGAATCGCCTGATTCCGCATCCCCCTATAGCGCGCTGAGTCGTCGTCGATTCATTCAGACCGCGGGCCTGATCGGGGTGGCCGGTCGAGCGCTGCTCGAGACCGGCGAGGCCAAAGCGGCGGTGTACGCGGCCAAGGACTCGGCTGCGAAGAAGATGGCGTGGCCCGAGATGACCTATCGCAAGCTGGGGCGAACCGGCTGGAATGCGAGCCGACTCGTGATGGGCTGCGGCGCGACCCTCATGTTTCGCCCCAAGGACGCCCTGCTGAATGCGGCCTACGAGGCCGGCGTGAACGTTTTCGACGTCGGTTACCGGGGCTACTACCGAAACGCAGAAGAGAACCTCGCACCCTTCCTGAAGAAGGTGCGTGACGACGTTTTCCTGATTTCGAAGGCGCCCGCGGACATCGACATCGAACCGAACGCCACTGTAACGACCGCGCAGGCGAAAGCCGCGGCGGCCGTATGGGGCGAGCGGATGGACGCGAGTCTCAAGGAATTACAGGTCGATCATGTCGACGCCTACTATTTGATGGCCTCGTACAATCCCTCGCTGATCGAAAGTGATGAGATCTATCGCGTCTTCGAGAAGGCGAAGACGGCGGGCAAGGTTTCCCATCTCGGCCTCAG
>CAWLAJ010000256.1:0-6224 GCA_963854795.1 Deltaproteobacteria bacterium UBA4427
ACGATCGGCGGAAGCGGATCGAGTTCGGGCCCGATCAACGAATAGAGTGCCTCACGCAAGAGTCTCGCATCCGCCGGCTCGAGCTTTCGTGCTGCCCTTAGTATTTCGCTTCGCTTATCCAGCGCCTCGCGTTCGAGACTCGTCAAGAAGCGATACCCGATCATGTCGCGAATGGCGCGAGAGAAGTCGGTGGCCTCCGGATCGTAGCTCGAAGCCGCAACCATCTTCCCACCCCGCGCCGTCACGGCCTCCCAAAAGAGTTTGCGCATCCCGCGCCCATAGCGGGTTTCCGGATAGAGCACCGCGAAGCGCTCCGCCTCGAGTTCTTCGAAGGCATACCCGACCAGGACGTTGACCTCGTCGGCCGGCGTCGTCCGTGTTCGGAAGGCCTGGGTTCGACCCGCGGCGACATCTTCTCTCGTCGACAAGGCCACCAGCGGAAGGTTCATGCGTTCCGCAGCCTCGGCGGCTGCGAGTGATTCTGCGCTGAAGATGGGACCGACGACGGCAAGTAGCCGTGGATCGGAGGCGAGTTCACGAATGGCTTCGGCGGCCTTCGTCGCATCGCCTTCAGAATCACGAACGATGATTCGGAGTCGGGGTTCTTCCGCAAAGCGCCCTGCCCTGGCGTTCGCGAAACCCTCGTCCGGGTAGCCGGCGAGTCGCGCCGGTTCTTCGTCTTCGCTGAAGAGATTGGCCGCCAACAATATTCCGCGCAGACTCTCTTGACCGAACGAGGCAAAATTACCCGAAAGAGGAAGTACGACCCCGATCGTTCCGTTCGCGCCTTTGGTATCGGGTCGTGGCTGCCCTTCAAGGTCGCGAAGGCGAGGCAATTCGGCGTTCGCCTCGGCGGACTCCCGAAGCAACACGAGTCGCTCGGAAAGGAGTCTCAGCCGTCCACGATCCAACTCGTCACCTACCAGCGACTCTGCTCGATCGATCCGATTCGTCGCGAGATCGAGCTGACCGGAATCGAGCGCGCGCCGGCTCAACTCGAGCAGGATTGCGGGCGCCGGCGCTCGCCGACGCAGCGACTTCAGCATGGCTTCGAGTTCGGCCGCCGCGGACGAGGCGATCAACCGTGTCAATTCCCGATCGACGGCCTGTCGCCGGGCTTCGAGCCGCCCTCGCGAAGGGGAATCGCTTTTGCGCTGGTCGGCTTCCTCGCGGAGTTTGGCCGCCAGCAGGCTCAATTGCTCGACCCGTTCGACCGGCGTCTGCGCGAGCGCGATACGCAGGCGAAGCGCTGCGCGCTGTTGGGAAAGCGCAAGTCGCGAAAGATCGAGTGGGTCGAGCAGCCGCCGAGCCGCCTGCTGACGATCGCGAGCATATTCGAGTTGTGCCAGTCGGAGTCGAGCCGGTGCCGCGCGATCGGCTCTCGCATAACGACTCAGGATCTGGCCCAACCAGCGCATGCCCTCCTCTTGCCGACCATCGGCGAAGGCGAGCTGCGCGAGTTGTTCAGAGGCGTCGTCCGCGAGCTGACTGCGTGGGTAGCGAGCGATGAAGGCCTCGAGTCCCGCCTCGGCGGCCGCCGCGTTCGCCGGCAGGTTGCCCATCGCGCCGTTGTAGGCGGCCCGCTGCTCGGGTGGTACCTGTGGAGGGCCGGCGGGCGAAAAGGCACAACCCAATTGCAACACACAGAGAATCACGCAGATCGCGATCCGCCGCGCGAGCTCACTGCTGCGATCCGGACGAACGCTCCGCAAAGCGATCGCAAGAACTCCGTTCGATCCCATGACACCCCCACCCACGCTTCCGAACATCGACGGAAAGGAGTCTACTGCGACCGGGGCCGAAGAGGCACCTCCATCGCTGACTACACAGACTCCGCGGAATCTGATCAGCTTGCTAGATGAGCTGGGGCGGCTTTTCGAGAGCTGCGATCAATCGAAGAATTCGCGCAGCTTGTCCACGAACCCCTTGGTCTTTGGCGAGACCTCGTGGCCCGATTGGGCGGCGAATTCCTCTAGCAACTCGCGCTGACGAGCGTTCAATTTCGTAGGCACCTCGACGAAGACACGAACGTAGAGATCGCCGCGCATCTTCTTGAGTTGGGCAGGATCGAGCCGTGGCTGAAGCGGGGGAAGCCCCTGTCCCCGCAAACGGAGCACACGACCCGACTGGGTGCCCTCTGGAATCTGTAGCTGGACTTTCCCGTCGAGTGTCGGCACTTCGATTTCCGCACCCAGAACGGCCTGTACAAAAGCGACGGGCACTTCGAGATGCAGATCCGTTGCGTCGCGCTCGAAGAGCGGATGGGCCTGTAGCGTCATCACGACATAGAGATCTCCGGACGGTCCGCCTGCGATTCCGGCCTCGCCTTCGCCACTCACGCGCAAGCGAGCGCCGTCCTCGACTCCCGGCGGAACCTTCAGGTGAATCGTCTTCTGCCCCTCGACGCGTCCAGCGCCACGACATTTCGAGCATGGATTCGTGATCACTTCACCCGCGCCGCCGCAAGCGTCACATGGGCGATTGACGCGGAAAAATCCCTGCTGGAAGGCCAGCTGGCCAATACCCCCACAGCGGCCACAGCGCGCGGGCTTCGACCCCTCCGCCGCGCCGGAGCCGGAACAAGTCTCGCAGCGATTCATCTTGGGAATCTTGATGCTGGGTTCACAGCCGTCGAGAACATCATCGAGCGTGATGGCGAGGTTGTATCGAAGATCCGCGCCGCGTTGGCCACGGCCACGACGACTGCCGGCCCGACCGCCCGCACCGCCGAATATATCTCCGAAGAGATCGTTGAAGAGATCGCCGAAATTGCCGAGATCCCCGAAGTCGCCGCCGGCCGGACCGGCGCCCGCACCCCCGAGGCCCGCGTGGCCGAATCGGTCATAGCGGCCGCGTTTTTCGGAGTCCGACAGGACCGAGTAGGCCTCCGAGACTTCCTTGAAGCGCTCCTCGGCGGCCGCGTCGTCGGGATTGCGGTCGGGATGACACTCCATCGCGAGTTGTCGATAGGCCTTCTTCAGATCGCCGTCCGAGACGCCCCGATTCACCCCGAGAACTTCATAGAAATCCCGCTTGCTCACCCGATCCCCTCTTCATGCCTCGCTGGCTCTCGTATAGGAGCCGATGCCCACTCCGTCTGGGCGGCATCTGGCGAACCGTCGGCACACGATCATCGCTGTCAAGCCTGAAAGGCGGCTACGAATCGAATGGGACGAGGACTCGAGTCAAGGAGCTGGAGGGCCGGTCGAGCCGGGGGTCAGCTCTCGTCGGTTCCAGTGTCGATCACGTCCTCTTCCGCGCCCAGGGTGGCGTAGAGCTTCTCGGTCAATGCGTAGCTGCGACGCGAGAGTTCCTCCACCGCCGTCTCGAGCGCGGCCTGATCCTCGCCACCCATCAGCGCCCGTGTCTTCTCGATCTGAGCCGAGACGGCTTGGCGTTCGGCCTCGTCGACGTCGGCGGCGAATTCTTCGAGGGTCTTGGTCGCCGAGTACATCAGGCCGTCGGCCTTGTTCTGGACTTCGATGAGCGACCTGAGCGCCTGGTCCGCGATCGCGTGCCCTTCGGCTTCCTCGACGAGCCGGTCGACTTCCTCCTCGCTCAATCCGCTCGAAGCGGTGACTTCGATGCTCTGACTCTTGCCCGTACCGAGATCCTTGGCCGAGACGCTGACCACGCCATCGGTGTCGATGGCAAAGGTCACTTCGATCTGGGGCACGCCACGAGGCGCGGGGGGAATGCCGACGAGTTCGAAGCGCCCGAGCGTCATGTTGTCGTCGGCCATCTCGCGCTCGCCCTGCAGCACGTGGATACGCACGACATCCTGATGATCTTCGGTGGTCGAAAAGACCTGACTCTTTGTACAGGGGATCGTCGTATTCTTCTCCAGGATCTTGGTCGCGACACCGCCCTGGGTCTCGACGCCGAGCGAGAGCGGGGTGACATCGAGGAGCAGAACCTCATCGACTTCACCCGTCAATACCCCGCCTTGAATCGCGGCACCCGCAGAGACGACCTCGTCCGGGTTGACACCCTTCATCGGGTCCTGGCCGAAAATCTCCTTCACCTTGTCCTGAACCATCGGCATGCGGGTCATACCACCGACCAACACGACCTCGTCGAGCTCACCCGGCGTTAGGCCGGCGTCGTCGAGTGCGAGTCGACACGGCGCCTCGAGCCGGGCGACCATGTCGCCCACCATCGTCTCGAGTTCCTCGCGCGAAAGCGTATGGACGAGATGTTTCGGCCCTTCCTCGTTCGCGCAGATGAAGGGAAGATTGATGTCGGTCTCGGTCGCGGTCGAGAGCTCTTGTTTGGCTCGCTCGGCGGCTTCCTTCAGTCGCTGTAGAGCCATCGGATCACCGCGCAGATCGATACCGTTTTCCTTCTCGAAGGTGGCTGCCAGGGATTCGACGATCAGATTGTCGAAGTCCTCGCCGCCGAGGAAAGTGTCGCCATTCGTGCTCAGAACCTGGAATACGCCATCGCCGAGTTCCAGAATCGAAACATCGAAAGTGCCGCCGCCGAGGTCGAAGACCGCGATCTTCTGGTCCTCTTCTCGAGTGATGCCATAGGAAAGGGCGGCCGCTGTCGGCTCGTTGATGATTCGCATCACCTCGAGACCCGCGATCTTGCCGGCCTCCTTCGTGGCCTGGCGCTGTGCATCATTGAAATAGGCGGGAACGGTAATCACGGCCTGTTCGACCGTCTCACCCAGAAATTCCTCGGCCGTCACTTTCATCCGCGCGAGCACCATCGCGGAGATTTCCTGCGGCGAGCACGGCTTCCCGTCGATCTCGACCCAGGCATCGCCGTTTTCGGCGGCCACGATCTTGAACGGCGCGACCTTCGAAAAGGCCTGTACTTCTTCGGCCTCGAACTTGCGTCCAATGAGTCGCTTGACGGCAAAAATCGTTCGGTCGGGGTTCGTCGCGGCCTGGCGTTTGGCGATCTGGCCGACCAGCCTCTCGCCACTTTCGAGGTAGGCCACCATCGAAGGCGTCGTGCGGGCGCCTTCTGAGTTCGCGACCACTTCGGGTTGATCGTCCACCATGACCGCCACACAACTATTCGTCGTGCCGAGATCGATCCCGATGACCTTGTCCATGTTGCCTGCTCCCTCTCCGCGATTCGCCGCAGCCCGACGCGAGTCGGGGTCACCGAGTCGAGAGGGTCCGGCCTATTGCTCTTCCTTCGTGCTGTCCCCCGAGTCGGCCTCATCCTGCGTGGCCTCTCGGGAAACGATGACCCTCGCCGGACGCAACATCCGATCGTGGATCGCGTAGCCCTTCTGGAGCACCTCGAGGACGGTATTGGGCGCCACCTCTGCGTTGAGCAGCTGCCCCATCGCCTCGTGTTCCGCCGGATCGAAGACGCGGCCCTCCGCCTCGATCTCCTTCACGCCGTGTTTGGCCAGGGCACCTAGAACCTCACGGTGCACCAGGGCGACGCCATCGAGGATTCCTTTGACCTCGACCTCGGATCCGACATTCTGCGCCCCGTGCTCGAGGGCGCGTTCCAAATTATCGACCGCCGAAAGAAGATCCTTGACGAGATTCTGATATCCAAATTTCAAGCTCTCCTGCTTCTCCTTCAGACTACGACGGCGAAAATTCTCGAATTCGGCCTTGAGGCGCAGAAATTGCTCATTCTGGTCGTCGGCCTCCTTGAGTTTCTCCTCGCAAAGACCCTTGAGATCCTGGAGTTCCTGGGAGAGCAGCTCGATTGTCATCTTGTCCGCGGATCCCTTGCTGCCAGAGGGCTCAGCGGGCGCAGAGCCCTTCTCGCGAGCCTCGAGGGCCTCGGTCGCTTCGCGCAGAGCTTCTTCCATCTCGGAACTGGCCTCGATCGAGGGCGGCTGGTCTTCGGCCTCATCGGCGCAGTCCACGTCCCCGTCGTGAGTGTTGCCGGTGTCGTCGGTGCCGTCGGTGCCATCGGTGTTGTCGGTGTTGTCGGTGTTGTCGGCAGCGTCGTCGATCGCCATTTCGTCTTCGTTTTCGGGCACTTCACTCATCGTCGAATCGTCCATTCTCCGTTTGATCAGCCAACGCCGGGCTCCTGGGCCTGCAGCTTCCGTGTCACCAACTGGCCGCAATACCGAACCAGCGGGATGACCCGCCCGTAATCCATGCGCTGAGGCCCGATGACGCCGAGAACACCCAGCGCGCCCGACTCCGCGGGCGTACCCGACGCTGCCGGCAAGCCATAGGGCACGGCCATCAAGACACAATCCCGCAGCGCGGGCTCTCCAAGCTCCGTTCCAAGCG
>CAWLAJ010000257.1:0-6170 GCA_963854795.1 Deltaproteobacteria bacterium UBA4427
CGGGGCCGACCCTGGGTGTTCTCGACGCCTGGGAGAGAGTGAAAGAGCACCTCGCCGCGAACCAGCGAACCAGCGAAAACTTCGGAGCCGACTACGTCATGCTCGGTGCCCTTGGAGTCGACGCAGCGGTCGAAACAATCACGCGCTGGGAAGAGGCCGGGGGGACGCACGCCTCGGTCGTCACGATGGGGATGGGATTCGATACGACCGAAGCCCACCTTGGCTACATCGCGGATGTCGCCGCGAAGCTAGGCCTCTCGTCCCAAGCACCCTCCTCCTAGCACGATATCCTTGCGGACCCTGACCGCAGAGGAGTCCCATGATGCTGAACAGGCAATGGTTGATCGATGGGCAGCCGCGCGGCCGCGCGCTGCTCGAGTCGGATTTCAAACAACGCAGCGTCGAGTTGGCGTCGCTCGAGGCGGATCGCGCGCGGATCCGGGTCGAGGTCCTCGGCTTCGACCCCTCGATGAAGGGGCAGATGGAGAACATCGGTTACGCCGCAGCCACGAGTCGGGGGGACGTCATGGGCGCCAACGGGATCGGCGAAGTCGTCGAGTCGAATGACCCCGGCCTGAAGATCGGCGACAAAGTCATGGGTCGCCTCGGCTGGCAGGAGTACGCGACGGTCCAGGCGCGCGATGTCCAAACGGTCTCGAACGACGATCTCCTGACGGCGCGTCTCGGTCCGCTCGGCGGGACGGGGCTCACGGCCTACTTCGGCCTCATGCGCCATGGTCGACCTCAACCCGGCGACACGCTCGTGGTTTCCGGCGCGGCCGGGGCTACGGGCTCGATCGTTGGACAGCTAGGACGCCTCGCCGGCTGCCGCGTGATCGGGATCGCGGGTGGCGCGAAAAAATGCCGGTGGCTGGTCGACGAACTCCACTATGACGGCGCCATCGACTACAAGAACGAATTGCTGAAGGTCCGGCTCAAGGAACTCTGTCCACGCGGTGTCGACGTATTCTTCGACAACGTCGGCGGTTCGATCCTGAACGACTTGCTTGCCCGCATCGCGCTGGGCGCACGTGTCGTCGTGTGCGGCGGCATCTCCCGCTACGAAGCCGCGGATCTACCCGCCGGTCCCGCAAACTACATGAATCTGGTCTTCCAGCGGGCGACGATGGCCGGGTTCCTGGTGACCGACTACGCCTCGGAGTTCTCCGGCGCCCAGCGACGACTCGAAGGCTGGCTGCGAAGCGGCGAAATCCAACACAAAGAGGACATCCAGCAAGGGTTCGAGAACATCCCCGCCACGCTACTCCGCCTCTTCTCTGGGAAGAACTTTGGCAAGCAGCTGCTACGGCTCTGATCCCGAAGGCTAGAACCGGCCGGACGTCAGGCGGTCGAGCCACCGTCGACGACGATGAAGTGACCGTTCACGAACGCGGCCAGATCCGAGACCAGAAATAGCGCCACGCGAGCGATCTGATCTGGCGTGGATGCCCTTGCGAGCTCGGTCGCTGCGTTAGTCGAGTTCGAGCCACTTCCTGAGAAGCTCGTGAAAATGGCGCAGCTTCGACTCGTTATAACTGGCCAACACCACCTCCTGCTGTTCCTGGGCCTTCAGCCCTCGCTGGACCTTGGGTAGGTTGAAAGTGTCCTGGTTGAAGATCTTCGCCAGCATTCCGAGTTCAGGCGCTTGCGTCCAATCGTCGTCGGGTGCGAGCCAATGGACGGCTGCCGGTGGAGGACGATTTTCGCCGTCGGGAGACGGCACGAAGAGCATGACCTCGAAAATCGCCTCGTCCGGATTGTCGCCATTGGGCCGGAAGCGATAGTTGATCGCATTGAACGAACCCCAGGGATGCCAGTTCGGGAACACGGAGAGGTAGATCGAATCGATCAGCTCTGCATCCGCGACGGAATCGACGTCGAGCTTGTCCCCGTACTGCGCACGAAGACGCTCCCTCTCGAGTTCCGCCAGGTAGGCGCGAATCGACATCCCCTCCGGTGCCTCCGGTTCGACGAGAATCGGATCGTCGCCCGGTAGTTGCTCGCCGCCGATCCACAGGCAGAGATGAGGGTCCGCCTGGGTGAGCGGGCCTTCGACCCATTCGCCCTGATCCGTGAAGACGCTCACGCCTCCCTTTTGATCCGTGATCTCGACGAACCCCGACTTCTTGCGTTCGTAGAGGTGGCCGTTGAGTGGATGACGAAACTTTGAAAACGTTCGCGCGTCTTCTGGCTGTCCATAGTGGGGTTGGTTGGCGAGGTGGGGGCTCGGCACAGCGTGCGGCGAGATTGCGCGCGAGAAATTCCCGAAAACGTCGTAGGCCGTATTGGCATCTCCGAGCGTCTCGAGCAGTGTCGCGTGCGTCGCGATCACGTGATAGGCCTCCATGAACGCTTCCTGGCAGACCTTCCAATTGCATCGAATCACCTTCGCGACATGCACGGCCTTGAACTTCTTCTCCATCGCCAGAGGTTCGAAATGGGCTTCGAGCCCCTTCAAATGATCTTCGAGGGGTTCGGCATCGCGATCCGGATTGATGAAGACGATGCCTCCCCAGCGTCCGACCTTGGCCTCCGGGAGGTTGAAGTCTTTCTTGTCGATATCCGGGAAATCCCACTCACAAGGGATCTCCTTCATCGACCCGTCCAGGTTCCAACACCACCCGTGAAAGGCGCAGCGCAGGTTCTTCGCCCCGCGTCCATTCGATTCGCGCAACATTCGACCGCGATGAAGACACGCGTTGCGGTAGGCCTTGATGTCGTCGGGACCGGTCCCCGTGCGTACGATCAGAAACGAGAGATGCGCGATGTCGTAGACGTGGTAGTCGCCGACGTCGGGAATGTCATCCTCGTGACAGGCATGTTGCCAGACTCGACTCCAGAGTTTCTCGACCTCGAGGTCATGAAACTCTTTGGAGTAGTAAACGCTGGCCGGCACGATCGTATTCCCGGTCGCCATCGGCGACACGGCGCGCAGCGCGTCGCTGACGGGATGAGTGTCCTGCTTTAGCAGCTCCGAATAGGCGATCCCCGCGGATCGGTCGGTCCCCGTCAAGGTTTCAGTCAAGGTCATTCTCCAATCGGATCGCTGCGACCCGAACTGCGGGCGGAGTTCTCAGCCCCAGGAATTGAATCGAATTAGCTCCTCGATCGGTTTTCGCATTGTCGCTGTCGCCGGCCTTCGCGCACGCGCTTTACTTATGAACCAGCAAGTCGCGCGACGACCGGCGCAAAGGCCTCGCGGGCATCGGCACCAACGGTGACGTAGGAAATTCCGTACTTTTCTCGACGCCGGATGAGTTCGTCGCAGACCTCATCGACGCTTCCGAAGAGCGCATGTGGGTGGGCCCGCATCTCGTCCGGAGTGAATCCAAAGCTCGCCGCCATTCCCTCAGCGATCGCGCCGGTGCCATCGCCGACGAATGTAAAGTAGGCGCCGATCTCGATCTCGAGTGAGTCGAAGCGATCACCGGCCGCATCACGAATCCAGCCGATCTTTTCCGCGGTCGCATCGGCCGTACCACTCTTGACACCGTCCGGTCCGATCACTCCGGCGCGGTTGTTGAAATTGATGCTCACGATGTCCGCCTCGCGCGCCGCGAGCGAAAGGACGCGACGGCCGCCACCGCCGATCATGATCGGTGGGTGTGGCTTCTGAATCGGCTGGGGTACGCCCTGATAGCCCTTCGCATTCACGTGGCTACCCCTGACATCCAGCTGGTCTGGCGCCATGTGCGCCTTGATGAATCGCACGGTCTCACCGAGTCGGTCGATCCGCGTCGCGATCGGATCAAAAGGGATCCCGACTGCGTCATATTCGCCCTGGAGCCAACCGGCACCGAGACCGAGTTCGAGTCGGCCTTCGGAGAAGAAATCGAGGGTCGCCGCTTCCTTCGCAAGAACCGCTGCCGGGCGATAGTCGATACAGAAAACGCGACAACCGACACGTAGCTTCGTCGTGGCTTCAGCGGCGACGGCCATCGCGGGAACGGCGGCCAACGTCTGGAGTGGATGGTTGGTCGCCTCGAGCGCCGGTCCCGGTCCGATGATGTGATCCGCCAGGTGGAGTGCCGAGTAACCGAGATCCTCGACCTGCTTGGCCCCCTCGCGCCATTCCTTTGCGGATTCGGCGTGAAAGCTCTGAACGGCGAATCGAAATAGCTTGGTCATGGTCGGACTCCTCGTTTCCCAATGCGTGATCGACTGCCGCCCTCGAATCAGGTCATTGAACTACGCCCCGGCGAATCGAACCAGACGGCCCTCGGCACCGTTACGGCTCGGCTCACCGGCCAAGGTACGACGAATGGACGCCGTCGAGTCTTGCTCTTAACCTTGGTCGCGGCAAGTCGCATTCATCACCCGTTCGCTGAGGTATCTCGATTGAGTCAAAAAGCCCTGAAAGGCAAGGTCGCACTGATCACCGGGGGTGCCCGCGGCATCGGTGCGGGCATCGCCGAAGTGTTGGCCCGCTCGGGCGCCCAGGTCGCGATCGGCGACTTGATCGGAGGGAAGCATTCGGCCTATCGCCTTGCAGACCACGACGAACTCGACGCTACGCTCGCGCGTCTCGCCGACGCGGGTACCGAACCGTTCTCGACGCATCTCGACGTCGCCAATGGTGATAGCTGTAATTCCGCAGTCGCTTCGGTGCTCGATCATTTCGGCGGCCTCGACATTCTCGTCAACAACGCAGGCATCGTCCGATCTGGCGAGATCGCTGATCTCGACGAGCGCGACTGGGACCAGATGTTCGCGGTCAATGCGAAGGGCCTCTTCTTGATGAGTCGAGCCGCCCTGCCCGCACTCAAGAAGAGCCAGGGCGCAATCGTGAATATTGCCTCGGTCGCCGGACTGCAGGGCCACGCGGGAATGTCAGCCTATTGTGGTTCGAAGTTCGCGGCCATCGGCATCACGCAGTCCCTCGCGCAAGAATTTGCGCGAGATGGAATTCGCGTGAACGCGGTTTGCCCGGGATTTCTGGCGACAGCCATGTGGCTCGATCATCTACTTCCCCCTTCGGACGACGACGAATCCGAGGAGGAGCGTGCGGCCCGCTTCGAGGCAATGATGAACAAGATGGTCCCGCTCGGCCGACCCCAGACGCCCGACGACATCGGCGAAGCCGTTCTCCTGCTCGCGACAGCGCCTAACATCACCGGAGTTTCGCTGCCCGTCGCCGGTGGGGCAATCATGCGCTGATGCCGCAGTGCCGTCCGTCAAATCAATTCCACCCCGGAGTCCAACGAGAATGACGAGATCGAATCGCAGAACACTCGACGGCAAGGTTGCGCTGGTCAGCGCTGCTGGACGCGGCATCGGTCGAGCGATCGCGATCGGGCTGGCCGAGGCGGGTGCCTCCGTCGCCGTCAACTCCTACGGAGAGGAAACGACTCATGGCACCGCCGACGCGATCAGCGAGACCGGCTCGCGGGCACTTCCACTCGTCGGAGATATCACGGATCCAGAAACGATCCTCTCCGCTGCGGCGAGCACGATCGAACACTTCGGCCAGATCGACATTCTGGTGAACAACGTCGGTGCCGGACCCAAACAAATGCCCGACAGCGAGCCCCATGCACTTGGCCCAGCCGCAGCGCTATGGGATGCACTCTACGACCAGAATCTACGAGCCGCCGTATTGCTGACCGAGGCGGTCGTGCCGGCCATGGTCAAGCAAGGCCACGGAAAGATCGTGCACGTATCGTCGATCGCCGGCAGGACATCGCTCTCCAATCGGATGCTCAAATTCTTCACGCATCCGGCTTATGGCGCCATGAAAGCCGCGCTATGCCACTACACGACGACGCTCGCCGAGACCCTCGGATCTCGCAGCATCAACGTGAACGCAGTCTGCCCCGGTATTGTTTGGACAGACTCATGGGAGAAAAACGCCGAGAACGCCGTGGCGACCCTACCGGAGTTCAAGGGCCAGAACGCGCGCGAATGGTTCGAGGGCATCGCCCGTGGAGACTATCCCGAGATTTTTGACCGGACCCCGCTGCGCCGCGAGCAGACGGTCGAGGACATCGCAGATGCCGTGGTCTTCCTGAGCTCCGAAGCGGCTCGGAACATCACGGGCCAGTCGTTGATGGTGGACGGCGGGATGGTCAAGATCTGAGCTGACCGTCTAGTAGGTCGCGTAGTAGGTCTAGTAGGTCGCGATTCCGCCATCGATCGACAGCTGCGTCCCGGTGATGCCGCGACCGGCCGGA
>CAWLAJ010000258.1:0-6166 GCA_963854795.1 Deltaproteobacteria bacterium UBA4427
ACCACGGCCGGACTGCTGGCCGACGTCGCAGGCGCCGCTCATCACGAAGCGTCCGGGGGCATGGCCGGGGAATCTCAGAAGGCATTCGCCGAACTGCGCGAAGCGATCGCGGAAATCGATGCCGGATTTTCCGAGCCCGCATGGCGGATCACCACCCCGAACGATCTCGCCGACGCACGAAGTAGCCTGCTGCATTCACTACAGCACGGCCTCGAGGTCTTCCTGACGGGTGACGCCGCGCGCCCCAACTTCAAGCGCTTCGTCACGCCGGAGAAGAAACTCCTCGGCGACAACCCCGACGCGATCTACTTCCACGCCCTGGTCGACGCCAACCGCGACTATCGAATTCGAGGAAACACGGCGGGGGCCACGTACACCTCCTTCACCGTTGAACTCGGGACCGGCGACGGAACGATGTCGACCGGCACGGGCGCCACCCTGAACGACACGGAATTCGAGGTCGCCCCGGACGGCAGCTTCGAGATCATCGCCAGTCCGACCCCAAAGCCGAAGAATTGGTTGCGGCTACCCGAAGGTTCGGGAAGCCTCAGCACGCGACACTATTACGAGCGCGAGGTGAGCGTTGCCACCGACCGACTGCATCATATCCCTCTGATGATCGAGCCCCTCGAAGAGGCGGCGGCGCCGCCGCGTGCCGGCGACGCGAGCCTCGCTCGGGCCGTCCGTCGCGTCACCACGTTCCTGCGCACTTCGATCCAGCCGATCGGAATGGCCGATGCGATGCCGAGCTACGTCTCCAGGATTCCCAATCAGCTGCCGCCGCCGAAAATCGACGCCAACGAAGTGAACACGGGCTTCGCGGCGGTCGACAACGTCTATTCGATGGCCCCCTTTCTGCTCGAGCCCGGCCAAGCGCTCGTCATGCGCGGTCGCTTCCCGAAGTGTCGCTTTGCCAACGTCGTCCTCTGGAACCGGTATCTTCAGACTCTCGACTACCGCCATCGCCGGACGTCGCTGAACCGAAAACAAACCGTGCTGGAGAGCGATGGTGGCTTCAGGATCGTCATCGCGGGAAGCGACCCCGGTGTCCCGAATTGGCTCGATACCGAGGGGCGTCCTTTCGGCATGATCTTCTGGCGCTTTCTGATGTCGGAGGAAGACATCGAGCCGTTGACCACACAAGTCATGCCCATCGCCGAAGTCGTGCGAGCTTGATCGAGTCCGTAAATTCGAGTCTCGAAGCTCCCGTTCCGGTCACACTGCGATGACGAACGAAACGGAAAGCGGACGCTCCGAGCTGATCGGAACGATGAACCGTCGATTCGCCGCGATTGCGGGCTGGTGTTTCGACCGGAGTGGGCTCGTGACGGTCCTCTGTCTCTTGCTCTTCGTCGGGAGCCTATGGCTCGCCTCGGGCGTCGAGCAGGACGCCAGCTACGAAGCGTATTTCGAAGAAGAAGACACAACCTTCCAAGCCTATGAGGCCTATCGGGCGGATTTTGGATCGGATGAAATCGAATACATCGGGTTCGAGCTTCCCGGCGTCGAGCATGGCCCCTGGAATGTCCGGGCAATGGAAGCTCTCGTCGAGCTCACGCGAACGCTAGAAGACGAAGTTCCCTTCATCTACGAAGTGACGACGCTGGCGAATGCGGAACTCACGGTGGGGAGCGAAGACGGCATCGAGATCAGCAAGATCGTCGACCGGATGCCACTGACCCAGGAAGAGCTACTCGCACTTCGCGACGTGTATTCGCAAAAACCCCTGCTCGTCGGTGGAATCATCAATCGCGAGGCTGATTTCGGGGCGATCATCATCAAGATGGATCGGTCGAGTCCCGATCCGCCGGAAGAACTCATCTGGGATCCCGAAAAAGGGGATACGCTCGAGAATCTCTATCCGCAGGTCACGGAAGCCAAGATTGCCGAAATACTGGGTCGGCCCGCCTACGCGGACTTCGTATTCTATCTCTCCGGCGACGTTCCCCTGAACGCGTATTTCAACCGAGTCCTGTTCGTCGAACCGCTGTTCTTGATGGCGATCAGCCTGCTCGTCATCACGGCGATCCTATTCATCTCGTTCCGCTCCTGGGTGAGCGTTTTCACACCGACGCTCGTCCTTCTTCTGACGGTTTCTACGACAGTCGCACTCATGGTGCTGCTCGATTTCAAGATTGGCCTCGCGTTCTCGTCGACGCCGACGCTTCTCATGGCAATCGGCGTCGCACACTCCGTTCACATCTTGTCCGAGTTTCGATCGCAGTTCGAGGCGCTCGGCGATCGTCGAGAAGCGCTGGTGCAAACCATCTATCTCGTCGGCGCGCCTTGCCTGCTGACGAGTGTGACGACGGCGATCGGGTTCGCGTCGATGAGTTTCGTACCGATCAGAAGTCTGTCCGAGAGCGCCATCTACCAATCCTTCGGCGTACTGTTGGCGTTCTTCCTGTCGCTGACCCTTCTGATGTCGCTGCTCTCGCTCGGCGCTCGCAACACAGAGAATGCACGCCCAGCAAGCGCCTCCGCCGGAATCTCGACAAAGAAAATGAGCGGAATCGAACGCATGCTTGCGAACACGGCGAAGTTCAACATCGACCATCCCGTCGCTCTCATCTCGGGTTTCTCGATCTTTCTGCTCGTCGGGGCGGTCGGCGCGACCCGAGTCGAGGTCGACAGCAATTGGCTCGAGGATATGTGGTCGGACGCGAAGATCCGGACCGATGCCACTCGCGTGGACGACGAGATGGGTGGAATGACCAATCTCGTCTATCTCTTCGATGGCGGCCAAGCCGGAGCGATCAAGGAACCGAGTGTTCTGCGCGAAATTGATCGGGTGGCCAAGCGGGCGAAGCAAGAAGACTGGCTCGTTCGCAAGACCTACTCGATCGTCGACATCATCAAGGATCTGAATCAATCGTTTCATGGCGGGGACGCCGCCTATCACAGGATCCCGGATACCCGCGAAGCGGTCGCGCAATACCTCCTGCTCTACGAGGCGTCGGGTGGGAACGAAGTCGAAGAGTACGTTTCCTTCGACTACCGACACGCAAACCTCGAACTTCGACTTCGGTTGGTTCCAACGGGCGAGATGGCCGGGCTGATCCAGAAAATCGATGCCGCCCTGGTCGACGAGCCCCTCGAGGCCACTACCGCCAGCGTGACGGGAATCGGCGCGCTCTGGCTGAAGCTCATGGACTACATCATGAGCAGCCAGATCCAGGGGTTCTCGATCGCGTTCTCTGTGATCACGTTGATGATGATTGGGATCTTCCGATCGCTGAAAATCGGATTGATCTCGATGGTTCCGAATCTGGCTCCCGTCTTCCTGGCGCTAGGCGCAATGGGCTGGCTCCAAATTCCGCTCGACTACAACAAGGTCACGATCGCGGCCATCGCGCTCGGAATCTCGGTCGATGATACGATTCACCTGATGTCCCGCTTTCATCACGAGTTTGGGATACACAAGAACTACGAAAAAGCTCTGCGGGTCGCTCTCGGCGATGTCGGTCGAGCGCTGATCATTACTTCGGTCGCCCTGGTGCTCGGCTTTCTGGTCCTTACGTTCTCGGAATTGCGCTCACAGGCCTACTACGGGATTCTGCTTGGCGGGGCGCTGGCAACGGCACTTGTCGCCGACTTCTTCTTCATGCCCGCGCTCGTTCTGTGGTTCAAGCCATTCGGGCCAGAGCGTCAGGAGTTCGACGGTCTCCCTCCGGCGAATGTCATCGAGCGATCGCCGACACAATAGGCCGGGCGCGGGACTCACGTGATTTGTCTAGAATCTCGGTACCAAACTCGAAAGGCCCCATGGCAATCGACCTCACCCATCTCCTTGCGCCTCCCTATTGCGCTTTGATCCTCTTGGAATGCCAACGCGGTGTGGTCGGGGATTTGTCCGGACTGCCCGCGCTCGCTGAGAACGCGCAAAAGGGCATGATTCCAGTCGCGGCCAATCTCGTCCTCGCCGCGCGCGCCGCCGGTGTCACGATCATCCACTGCACGGCCGAGCGACGATTCGACGCGCTTGGCGCCAACACGAACGCTCGGCTCTTCCAACACATGAGCCACGTGGACAACCCGCTGCTGCGTGGAAGCGACGCGGCGCAGATCGTCCCCGAAATTTCAGTCGTCGAAAGCGACATCGTCTTGCCACGGCTCCACGGCCTCTCCGCATTTCACGGAACAGAACTCGACGCGATCCTGCGCAATCTCGACGTCCGAACCGTGGTCGGCATCGGCGTGTCCGTCAACATCGCCATTCAGAACTTTGCCTTCGATGCAGTCAACTCTTCCTACCAGGTCGTCATCCCACGTGACGGCGTCGCTGGCTTCCCGGAGAGTTATGTCGAAGCCGTCTTCGAGCACACCCTGGCGGCGATCACGACCATCGTCGAATCGCCAGACGTGACCCGGGCCTGGCAAGCCGGGAGTTGATCCGCTTTGCCGGGCGCCGCGATCGAGCGGGCGCCGCTTCAGCTTGCGATCGGGTCGGCGAGCGCGCGATCGTACCAGTCGAGAAACGGACGCGCGGAGGCTTCGAGCGAGAACACTTCGACCGATCTCGTCCTCGCGCGTCGAGACATTCGAGCGCGCTTTTCGGGGTCGACCATGAGTGCGTGCATCGCGGAGGCCAATGCCTCCGCGTCATCGCACGGAACCAGCATCCCCGTCTCGCCGTGGACGATCGACGTCGATGGACCGCCGCAGTCGGTACTCACGACCGGGAGTCCGCAGGCCATGGCTTCGACGATGACGATTCCGAGCCCCTCTTCGTCCGAGGAGAGGACAGAGATCGAAGCGCTTCGATAGAGATCCACCAACTCCTGGCGCGAAACATCCGCGCGGAACTCGATTCGTTCGGCGACACCGAGCGTGCGAGCCTTGACCCAGTTCGCTTCGGAAGGCGCGCTGAACCCCGCGAGCAAGAGTCGCGGCGGATCCTCGAGTCGATCGCTGAGCCGTGCATAGGCGTCGAAGAGCAGATCGACGCGTTTGCGCGGGTCGCCGAGTCGTCCCACACAGATGATGACGCCGGGTGCCTCGACCGGGGGCGCTTCTTCGGCCGGGCAGAAGAGCTTGGTGTCGACGCCGGGTGGCGCGAAGATCACTCGCTCCGACCCGATCGAACTACGCAGGAAGTCATTCATCCACTCGTTCTCGACGAAGACCGCGTCCACGCAGGCGAGGCCATGCGATTCGAGCCGAGTCGTTACGCGGGTCATCAGAGAGCGCCAACCACGGCTTACCGGATCGCCCACGCTGGGCAGGCCGAGACGCTCTGTCGCCACGAGCGTCGCAACCTGCATGCCGGTTGGAATCGTGAGATCGCGTGCAATCCAGCCCCAGGCCGGCGCACCGGCGACGATCTGGACGAGATCGAAGCTCGCCATCAATTCAGTGAGTGCCCGTCTTGGTCGATAGCGCTGAAATTCGAACTCGCTCGCGAACGCCCCGACATGCGTGAACGTCTCCCCCCTCCACTCGGATTGCTCGCATCGAAGCCCGCGCAGCCAACTGCTAGGCGAGAGCAAGCGAAGGCTCGATGGATCCTTTGAACTCATCGGCAGTGAAATAAAGCTGGGCTCGTAGCGTCCCGATTCACGCAGGACGTGCGCAAGGAATCGGGCCACCGCCGGGACGCCACCATCCTCTTCGAAGCCCGGTACGACTAGCGCGATGCGCTTCATGCGGATGTTTACGCCTCCCTCATACGAGCTGCACCCCGCTTGCAGCCCACGCGCGACAACCGCCGACACCGCCCGCCCTGAAGGGCAGCTGGCGGCCGCCTGAACGAGGCCAGGATCGCGTCCACTCTCTCTATCCCTCGATTCAGGTCGGAAGAAGGCCGAATTTGCTTGTACGCCGCGCGGCCGCAGTCCATAATACACCGATTGGGGTCCCGCCGAGGGTAGCTCTGACCGGTAGCAGTGGAGATCCGAATGTTCGAAAAGCTCGGCGATCTACGACACAAACTACAAAAGCATGGCGCGGGTCGAGTGTCCTACCGCTCGCTTGCGAATACGGCGCTGAACGAGTTCGAGCGCAAGTTCAGTCGCGGGTACCTGTACTCGAACCCGGACCTCGTGCACATCGAACCGACCACGGCCTGCAATCTCGGCTGCAAGATGTGCGGCCGCAGCACGTTCTGGAAAGATCTCGTCGACAACTCGGCGCATATGAAGCGCGAGACCTTCCTCTCCCTGGTTCC
>CAWLAJ010000259.1:0-6163 GCA_963854795.1 Deltaproteobacteria bacterium UBA4427
TGGCCTTCGGCGTCCTGGCTCTACGCGACTACTACAAGGATCTCTCTCCCGGCGAAATGAAGGATCGCGAGGATTTCATCATCTATGCTTGCGAGCTGATGAGAAATCGACTCGCGGGGGGCGAGGTCGCGCGGGCGATGGGTTGGCCCGAAGCCGAAGTCACGAAGGTCATCATGGAATCCTCATCCGGTCAGATCTTCCGCTCGATGCTCTTCATGCGCATCGTTCCCAACCTGCGAAAGCTCGGTCTGATCACGCCTCGCGTTCGAGAGGCCTTTGAACGCCTCGACATCATCAAATTCGAGCATCTCGACACAGAGGATCAGGATCGAGAGCTCGGCCTGGCCTGAGCGGCCGGCGGGACTCGAGGACGGCCTCCTAAGCCTCCTAAGCCTCCTAAGCCCCCTACGCCTCCTAAGCCTCCTACGCCGCGGCGACGCGGAACAGCGCGGCGCCGGCCATCCGGCCATGTCGGTCCCTCACCTATCACATTACGCGCATTTCTGGATACGCGGGCACGTACGTACTCAAGGACGTCCCCGGATTCGTCGATTCTCCTCCCGAGGTCCATTGAATGCGCATTCTCGTATGCCCACCGAAATATTTCGGCGTCGACTACGTCATCAACCCCTGGATGGAAGGGCAGATCGGTCGGGTCGATCGCCCCCTGGCCCAGGCCCAATGGCAGACGCTCATCGAGAGCTTTTCCGCCCATGCCACCGTCGTGGAGATCGAACCCAAAGACGGCTGGCCCGACATGTGCTTCACCGCCAACGCGGGTCTCGCCGCCTTTGATCGCGTCGTCCCCGCCCGCTTCCGAATGCCGGAGCGCGCGGGAGAAGAGGAACCCTTCACGCATTGGTTCACGCATAACGGGTTCGATGTCATTACGATTCCCGGCCACGACCCATTCGAAGGCGAAGGCGACGCCCTCTTCCAACCGGGCGCCCCGCTGCTCTGGGCAGGATATGGCGTACGAACGGCCCTCGAGACCCATTCGATTCTCGGACAGGTCTTCGGCGCCGAAGTCGTCTCACTGCGGCTCGTCGACCCCCGGTTCTATCACCTCGATACCTGCTTCACGCCGCTTCCGAACGGACGCGTGATGTACTACCCAGCTGCATTCGATGAGCGGTCACAACGCACCATCGAGCGTCGAATTCCCGCGGCCGATCGAATCGCGGTCGAGGACGCGGACGCGATGGGATTCGCATGCAACGTGATGCGACTCGGAGACAAGCTCTTCCTGAATCAGGCGAGCAACGAATTGAAGAGTCGTCTCGCCAAATGGGACCTCGAGACGCTCGTCTGTCCGGTGAGCGAATATCTCAAGGCGGGCGGCGGAATCAAATGCCTGTCGATGATTCTCGATCAAATGGACTACGCGGAGATCACGCCGCCTCCGCCGTCTGCGATTCGTGCAACCGAAGTCGAGCTCAAGGGACATCTCCTCGACACGGGCGGCCTCAATCGCGCACTCGACGTCGTGACGGAGGCCGGCTGCAGTTTCCGCATGACGAGCCTCTCTCTCGCTGAACGCAAAGATCAAGAATCCCGTGCACAGGTCCGCGTCGTCGCCCCGTCGAAGGAACGCCTCGAGGGTGTTCTCGCCGCATTGATGGCCGTCGGCGCGCACCCGCTGGAACGCGAAGCCCCGGCCACTCTCACTGCCGTCACCCAAAGGGGTGTCGCCCCGGACAATTTCTATTCGACCACGATCTATCCGACCGAAGTCCATCTCGACGAGGGTTGGTGCAGTGTCCACAAGCAACGCATGGATGCAGTCATCGTCGTTGAGCCCGGGCCGAACCCATACGCGCGCTGCACGCTCTTTCGTGATCTCGAAATCGGCGATGATGTCGTCTGCGGCATCGAAGGCATCCGAGTCCACTATTCCGAAAACACCCCGATTGGCGAATTCTCCTTCATGAACGCCTCCGTCAGCAGCGAACGACGTGTCGAGGCATCCGTCAAGGCGATCGCCTGGGAGATGCGGCGAATCCGCGACCGCGGCGGGCGCATCGTCGTCGTGGCCGGACCCGTCGTGGTCCATACCGGCGGCTCGAGACATCTCACGAGCTTGATCGAGGGCGGCTTCGTGCAAGCCCTGCTCACGGGCAACGCACTCCCCGTCCACGACATCGAACTCGACCTCTTCGGAACATCGCTCGGCGTCGATCTGTCTCGGGGAAAACCCGTTCACGAAGGCCATCGCAACCACTTGATGGCGATCAACCGTATCCGCGCCGTCGGCGGAATTCGAGAAGCCGTCCAGGCAGGCATCGTGCAAGGTGGGATCATGCACGCCTGCGTGGAGCACGACGTTCCCTTCGTTCTCGCCGGCTCGATTCGCGACGACGGCCCACTGCCCGACACGCTCATGGATCTAGAGGCCGCGCAAGCCGCCTATGCCCAAGCGATCGAGGGGGCTGACGTCATCCTGATGCTCTCGTCGATGCTGCATGCGATCGGAACGGGAAACATGACGCCTGCCGGCGTTCACCTGATCTGCGTCGACATCAGCCCCGCGGTCGTGACCAAGCTGGCCGATCGAGGCTCCCTGGAGTCGACGGGAATCGTAACCGACGTAGGACTCTTCTTGAACTTATTGGCGGATGCCTGCAGAGACTCGGCTGCGTAAAACGACGCGAAGCCGACGTCAGGCCGAAGAACCGAACCGCTCTTCCAGGTAGCGAACGATGTCCGCTGACTCCGGGAGCCAGATGGGTTCCGCCCCCTCCCTTTCGATGCACAAGACGGGAACCGTCGTCCGACCCAGAGCGGATCGCAGATCGCTCTCGTGCTCACCGCCAACAAGGGTGTTGCGCAGCGGAATGTCGAGACCGAGCGAACTCGCAACTGCGAAGACACGTCGACAGAATGGACAGTGCGGATAGCCATAGATCGACAGACCGCGAGTGCGCTCCTGGTCGGACTTCGCGTCGCTCCCGGCGCCCGCCATTTCCTCTGTCTCTCCCAATGCTCTCTCCGTGCCGGCCGTGAGGCGATCCAGGACTGGACCGCTTGAGGCTGCCAGATGGCCGGGTCCATGGCATGCATTCGACCGTTGCGGGAGGGACTTTAGCCGGCCGAAGAACCCACTCCCGATCTGTACGATTCGGGGCCGTCGGCGTCGGGATTCCGTCGCTTCGATCGATGAATGCCAACCCCGATGGCATTTCGCGACCTCGATTCCAACCGTCCAAAGGCCTGTTCGCACACTGGTTTTCCAGGTTCACCCGATCTCGTGCGCGCTCCTCCGATGCTGGCACGCTTCCTGCTTTTCCCCTTTTCGAAAGGCCGTCATCGGCCACCACGAATCGGGGAGAGCCATGGACGAATTCACGAATCAGACGGCGCGATGGCTCGAAGCCCGTGTGGCACGAGACGACGAGACGGAATTGGAAATCGGGTCTCTGGTCGCCGCGGCGTCCGAATGGACCGAAGACGAGATGGAACTCGACGACCTCGTGAGCGGCCTGGTCGAGTCGGGCCTCGTCCAGCTCCAGATCGGCTAGGACATCGCTTCAGAAATTGATGCCTTCGTAGCTTCTTGATAGGCTTGGCGCTCTTCTTCCCCGCGCGCAAGCCGCATCATGAGAAACATCCATGGCAAGACTCAACGACCACTACCTCAAGCTGGCCGCCGGCTACCTCTTCCCAGAAATTTCCCGTCGCGTCGACCAGTTCGCAGAGGCGAATCCCGAGGCCGACGTCATCAAGCTGGGAATCGGCGATGTCGTACTTCCCCTCGCATCGTCCGTGCGACAAGCCATGCACGATGCGATCGATGAAATGGCGACGGCGGACGGATTTCGCGGCTACGGTCCTTCAGAAGGCTACGACTTTCTCCGCGACGCCATCTGCGAAAACGACTTCGTCAGTCGAGGCGTGCGGATCGATTCGAGCGAGATCTACGCCTCGGATGGATCGAAGTGCGACAGCGCCAATATTCAGGAGCTCTTCGCAGTCGACGCAACCCTGGCCGTCACGGATCCCGTCTACCCTGTCTATGTCGACACGAACGTCATGGCGGGCCGAACCGGGGATGCCGACGACGGCGGACGTTATGCCGGCATCGAGTATCTACCCTGCACGGAAGAGAACTCGTTTCTACCCGAACTTCCCGACCGTCCCGTCGATCTCGTCTATCTCTGCTCGCCGAACAATCCGACCGGCGTCGTCGCACCGCGCAACGAATT
This sequence comes from Deltaproteobacteria bacterium UBA4427, assembly GCA_963854795.1. GTDB lineage: Bacteria > Myxococcota_A > UBA9160 > UBA9160 > UBA4427 > UBA4427. The sequence continues at coordinate 4,203 of CAWLAJ010000259.1, forward strand.
GCAGAAGTGGGTGGACTGGGCGCGTGCGAACGACGCCATCATCCTCTTTGACGCGGCGTACGAGCGCTTCATCACCGAAGACCTCCCGCATTCGATCTTCGAAATCGACGGCGCGCGAGAATGCGCAATCGAATTCCGAAGCTTCTCGAAGACCGCCGGCTTCACGGGCATTCGCTGTGCCTACATCGTCATTCCCGACGAGCTCCGGGGCGTCGGCTCGAAAGGCGAAAGCGTGTCGGTCGCCGACCTGTGGCGCCGTCGAACGAATACGAAATTCAACGGGATCTCGTACCCGGTACAGCGCGGCGCCGCGGCCATTTACTCCGAAGAGGGCCGCAAGGAAGTCCAGGCCAACATCGACTACTACATGGCGAATGCAGCCCTGATCCTCGAAGGCCTGGGCAAAGCTGGATTCACGACCTTCGGGGGTGTCAACGCGCCCTACGTCTGGCTGAAGACACCCGACGGCTTCGATTCGTGGCAGTTTTTTGATCAGCTTCTCGAGAGGGCCAATGTGGTTGGCACGCCGGGTTCGGGCTTCGGCGCCCATGGCGAGGGGTATTTCCGGCTTTCAGCCTTCGGCTTGAGGGAAAAGGTCGAAGAGGCGATCGAGCGCATCACGAAAAACTTCGGCTAGAGGATGGGGCCAGGGCTCGAAGCGCCCTCAGCCGAGTCCCATTCGCTTGGCGATGATGACCTTCATGATCTCGTTGCTTCCGGCATAGATCGTCTGGACAGCGGCGTCCGCGTAGTCCCGAGAAATCGGGTACTCGTCCATGAATCCGTAGCCGCCGAAGAGCTGTAGACATTCGCTCGATACACGCTTCTGGAGGTCCGAGGCCCACCACTTGCCCATGCTGACCTCGGTCACGATGTCCTCGCCGGCAACATGGGCAACCAGCAGTCGATCGACGAAGGCCTGACCGATCTCGATCTCGGTTGCGATTTCGACGAGTTTGAATTGAGTGTTCTGAAATGAAGCGATTGGCTTGCCGAAGGCCTTGCGCTCCTTCACGTAGGCCAGCGTGTCTTCGAGAGATCGACGACAGGACGCAATCGACCCGACGCAAATCGTGAGACGTTCCTGTTGAAGCTTCTCCATCAACATCTTGAACCCGCGACCCTCACCGCCAAGAAGATTCTCGACCGGTACACGACAATCCGAAAAGGACATCTCACTCGTATCCTGTCCTTTCAGGCCGAGCTTCTTGAGATTGCGCCCTTTCTCGAACCCGGGCGTGTTCGCCTCGACAAGTAGAAGGCTCATGCCGTCATGCGGCGGGCTCGCCGCGGGATCCGTCTTCACAACGACGATCACAAGATCACAATTCTGTCCGTTCGAGATGAAGGTCTTCGATCCATTGACGATATAGTGGTCGCCGTCCCGAATCGCGCGGGTCGATATTCCGGCCAGGTCCGAGCCTACTCCTGGCTCGGTCATCGCAATGGCGACGAGACACTCCCCGGCAATCGCAGGGACCAGCCAGCGCTGTTTCTGTTCCTCGGTTCCGTAGGTCGTGAGGTAGGGCAGACAGATATCGGTGTGCAGCGAGGCCTGAAGGGCGTGGGCCCGAAGATCCGACAACTCTTCGATCACGATCGCGTCGAAGAGAAAATCAGCCCCTGCGCCTCCATATTCCTCGGGTTGATTCGCCCCGAGAAATCCAGCCTCCCCCATTTTCTTCCAAGCGGCGCGATCCGAGATTCCGGCTTCGTTCCAAGCTTCCAGATGCGGAACGACTTCGGCTTGCGCGAAGCGGCGGAACTCACTTCGAAAGAGATCGTGTTCCTCGCTGAAGATCGTTCGTCTCATCTCAATCATTCTCCCGTTCGCCCGCGTCCGAACCCGAAACCATACTCGACATGGCCAACTCGCTTTCAACACCCAACATCTCTTTGATCCGGCGCGAAATGATCGGCAATTCGGACTCGGTTGGCGCAGCAAACCCAATCAGGTCTCC
>CAWLAJ010000260.1:0-6147 GCA_963854795.1 Deltaproteobacteria bacterium UBA4427
ATGACGACGCAATTGTTCGGTCTCTTCGCACTCTCCGGCACAGTGACGGCGTTTCTCGCACCACTCCTCGTCGGCGCCGTCACGTCGGCCCTGAACAGTCAGCGCGCCGGGTTTGCATCGCTCACCGTCTTGATGGTCATCGGTTTCGCCGGGCTGCTCTTCGTGAAGGAGGAACGATCGATCGCGCAAGAGATGACGCCGTCCGCATGAAGACCAGTCGAATCTTCGGACTGGATCTCGCAACAGCACGCCTGAAGAGTCTTACGACGTCGTGGATAGGCAGGCCTACGGGGCGGCCGCCGGCTTGCTCTCGAGCAGCTCGACCTTGATCATCTCCACCGGCTCCAGCGGGCAGTCCTCCTTGAACTGACCGCAATCCCCGGTCCTCACTAACTTGATCGCGTCGACGACCTTCATCCCCTCCACAACCTTGGCGAATACGGTGTAGCCCCAGCCGCGCGGGGTCTTGCCCCGATGATTGAGAGACGCGTTCATCTGCACGTTGATGAAGAACTGGTTGGTCGCGCTGTGCGGATTCCCGGTGCGGGCCATCGCCACGGTTCCGCGATCGTTCTTCAACGCATTGTCTGCCTCGTTCTCGACTCGAGGCCGCGTGGGGCGCTTCTTCAGATCCTTGTCGAAACCTCCGCCCTGAATCATGAAGTTGCTGATGACGCGGTGAAAGATCGTGCCGTCGTAGGCGCCTGACTCGACGTACTGCAGAAAGTTCGCAACCGTCTTCGGGGCCTCCTCCGGATTGAGTTCGATGATGATCGTTCCGAGTGTGGTCTCTATCGAGACCCGGCTCGGCGCCGCCTTCTCCTTGTCCATCTTCTTCGAGTTCGCGTCCGCCGCCTCACCGGCAACATGAGAGTCCGCCTCGGCAAGGCCCGCCCCCATGCCCAGAACTGAAGCGATGAACACGATAATCAGAGAGCTGAGTCTCCCACGACTGGGACACCGTAGGTTTCGATGACCCGATGAAGGGAATTGCATGAGTTCCTCCCAGAAAGCTTCTCTTGGTCCGCTGATCGGCGGGCCATCTTTGACGGTCAAGACTCTGCCAACTTCTCCGGCAAGGTGCCAGCTCAGTCGCGGGCGTGGACTTGTAGATCATTCAACCAGGCTGGGTGCGGTGGCGGAAGCGGGGAATCGCTCATTCTCGAAGCACCAGTCATAATAGTGGCAGGACGGCTGAATGTCTCTGGCGGCGGCCCCGGCACCCCGGCCGGTAGCGGTCGCGCAGGTCGACTCGTTCTCAACTTCAGTTCTTCGCCCACACCGGATGTTCCATCTCTTGGTGCTCTATCGCAGGTTCTTCTCGTTGGATACTTCGGCGTGTTCGCCTTGCTCGACGCACATCGTCGAAACCATCTACCGGTTCGAGCGGATCGCCTATCCGCATAACAAATCGGGCCTCCGAAGATCGGGATTTTCGATCGTTCGGCAACCCAAGCTGGAGCCGAGCACGTTCATCCGACTCGGCCCTGCCCTTCTAGCCATCAAGAACGCTCCAACCAGCACGAAACGCACGGAACCGGACGACGTGAGAAGACACCAGATCGCGAAAAGGCGACGTCGCCAAGTAGGCGAATCGCGATCCAGACACGAAGCAGCGAACTGGTCGAAACTGCCAACTCGACGAAAGTCGGCAGTGCGATTGGAATTGGACCGGGCGACCGAAGGGCGAGACCGAAAATCCGCTCGAGCCGATCGCGCCGCCTCTAGTTCGGCCCGCGAGCACAATCAAGGCTACGAGAACGACAACAAGAACAGGGCGCCGGTGTTCCGCGTCCACGCTGCGGTCCGACCGATCCTCTCACCGAGGAGGCCTTGAACCCCTTCGGTGCATGATTCTTTCATCAATACTTCGCTGCAACATGAGAACAACGTGTCGTTTCGCCTTTGCACGACCTAGACTCGGAGGCGACCCCTAGCCAAGGGAGAAACTCATGGCGACATTTCCGACACGCGTCACGCTCGGCCGAAGCGGGCTCCAGGTTTCCAAGCTCGGTCTCGGCTCATCCTTCAAAGCCCCGACGTCTTCCTATCTCGAAGCCTTCGACCAGGGCGTCAACTACTTCTACTGGGGCAGCATTCGCCGAGATGAAATGGGCTCGGCGATTCGCGAGATCGCGAGCGATCGCCGCGATCAACTCGTCGTTCTACTCCAGAGTTATTCGCGGCTGGGGTTTCTTCTCTCGACCTTCGTCGAGCGCGGGCTCCGCAAGCTTGGGCTCGATCAGGCCGACGGGTTGCTACTGGGATGGCATAACCAGATGCCGTCGCGGGACGTCCTCGATGCCGCGCTCGAACTGCGCGAGCGCGGGCTGATCCGAAGCATTGGCTTGTCGACACATCGTCGAAGCTTGCTGCCCACCTTGGTCGACAACGACGCGTTCGAATTCTGGCACGTCCGCTACAACGCGGTCCATCGCGGCGCGGAGCGCGACGTCTTCCCGTCCCTCACCGAAAGAGACGTGTCGTCGCGGCCCGGCATGGTCACGTATACGACCACGCGGTGGGGGAATCTCTGTGATCCGAAAAAGACGCCGAAGGGCGAGCGCACGCCGACGGGAAGCGACTGCTATCGCTTCGCATTGTCCCATCCCCAGGTCGATATGTGTCTGGCGGGGCCCGACAACCCGGAACACATGAAGCAGGCACTCACGGCGCTCGAACAGGGGCCGATGGACGCGGATGAACTCGCTTGGATGCGAGGCGTCGGCGACTACATCTACTCGTCGTCCAAGTCGTCGGGTGTGATGGACGGCAAGTAGCCGGCCGACGGAAGAAAGCCGCGTTCCGGATCAGCTCGACGGTGGCAGTTTCTTCAGTTCGGGCATGACCTCGCGCGCGAAGAGCCTCATCGAGCGATCCGCCTCTTCGAGCGGCATGCCCGCGTAGCTGAAAACGCCGGTATAGCTGTCCATCTGGGTCTCGTGCTGAAGCTGGACGATCTTGTCGAAGACCTGCGCAGGCGTTCCCCAGATCTGAAGACCGATGAAGAACTCGGCCATCGCTTCGGCACCGCCCGGCGCCACCAGGCGGTCGTACATCAGGCCGTGATGTTCGTAGCCAGGCGTGTCCTTCAGATGGGGCTCGTTGAATTGATAGTGCTTGACGACGGTATCCCAGTAGCCGGAGATGTAGTGGCGCGCACGTTCTTCTGCACGATCCGCGTTCTCGTCGACGAAGGTCCATCCGGAGACGATCGGCGGCGGAGCTTCGGCGCCGGTCGCCGTCCGGAAGACCTCTCGGTATTCGGCGAGTTCCCTTTCGACGACCTTCCATGGCTTCTGGGGAATGATCAAGAGTCCGACACCGAGTTCGGCCATGATCTGTGAGGATTCGGGGGAGATCGCGGCGGCGTAGGTTCGGCCGCGAAATGTTTTCACGGGGCGCGGTCTGAGATCGACACGGGGTTGATCGATCAATTCGCCGTGAAATTCGGCGACGCCCGTTTCGAGCGCCGTCAAGATGAGCTCGGCGGACTCCTTGAAGCGCAGTCGCGCCGTTCCCATATCGGTTCGAAACCCGTCGAACTCGATCTTGCCTGTGCCCCGTCCCATCCCGAAGATGAAGCGACCCCCCGAAAGGTTGTCGAGCATCGAAACCTGTTCGGCGAGGCGAATCGGGTCGTGCCACGGAAGCACGCAGACCATCGAACCGAGTTGGATCGTTTTCGTCGCACCGGCCATGTACGTCAAGAACTGCAGGACGTCCGGACACATGGTGTAGTCGGTGAAATGATGTTCGACGCCCCAGACGGAATCGAAGCCGAGTTCTTCGGCCTGCAGCGCGAGTTGTAGATCACGAACGTAGACTTCCCGGTCGCTGATCTTGTCTTCCGGGTTCTGGAAGATGATTCCGGTTCCGACGTGCATCAGGCTCTCCTCGAGGCGGACACACTCGACATTGGCACAACCGGAACGACCGCGCAGGGCCACGCCCTCGTCACCACCGTTACCGCCGTCAAGGCCAAGATGCCACTGGCAGGGAGCGACTCCATCCCTCGGTTCGGCACGAGCTGCGAAGTGAGTGCGCCTAGCCGGTTCGCTTCTGGAGCCATCGGATATAGCCGCCGCCCCCGCCATATCGGAAGAGCATCCGAGGCGTGTTCGGATGAACACCGACCTTCATCAGCATTTTCTGGACACGGCGCATCAATTTGTAGCCCAATCGTTCGAGGCCCTGTCGCTTGTGGCTGGATTCCGCCGAATCACTACGGCCCATCCTCGACTGAATCGAGGCTTTGATCGAGGCGTCGAGCTGCGGTCGAAGCGACTCGTTTTCGATGATCTCGCGGTACACGAACTCGTGTTCGGGGCAATCACGCTTGCGATAGGAGTTCTCCCGATCACCGCTGTAGATCACGAGTAGTGACTAATCGACCGGGCACGAAATTCGAATGCCCCGTCGCCAGGCGCGAGTCCGTATGTTTCCGCAATGGCGTGTCCCAACATGAATCGCAGCCAGGTTCGACCGAATTTGGGGTGGGACAGGATGAACGAATCAGCGCTCCAAAACCGTTGAAACGTATCGAGGGAATAACATTCCAGCAGGCTATGTCGAACCGGCCTTTGCCGTCGTCGCCAGACTTTCAACTCGTCTTTGTCCATTACGAGTCAGGCCCTTCTGTGGAGGTCGAGAACCATGGTGGGGTGGGCGTCGACCAATTTCCCAGAGTGTCGTAGTTTATCTTCAACGCTATACGAGAGGGGAGACCATCGTCGCGCTTTAGCGGATCCACCTTGATCCGACGCCTTTCCGGCGCTTGCCGGCCGGCCCGTCACCGGCGGAACGACCCGATCACCAGGACGCCGCCAACTCTCGCCCGGCTCGGGGCCTGTTGCGATCCGCGAGCGAATGGATGCTGCCGTGAGCATTGCCAGGAGCGGGTAGTCGCGATGGTAGAAGCCCTTCTTCTTGCAATGACATGACAACCGAGTTCGAATCGAGGCACAATCTCCCGTCCCGGACTCCAACCATGGCTGAATCGCCGGATAGGAACTCTCCTCATGAGTGACACTCTTTCAAGCATCAAGAGCATGGGACTCTCTCCCGCTCTCCACGAATACATGGTCGCCCACGGCACGCCACCCGACGACATCCTGACGGAGCTGATCGCGGAGACGTCGGCCCGACTCGGCAGTCTCTCGATCATGCAGATCGCGCCGGAGCAAGGCGCCTTCATGACCTTCTTGATCAAGTTGATCGGCGCGCGCCGAGCCATCGAGGTCGGAACCTTCACGGGCTATTCCGCCCTCTGCATCGCGCGCGGCCTCCCCGACGATGGAGAGCTGGTCTGCTGCGATGTCAGTCAGGAATACACCGATATCGGCCGTCCCTTCTGGGAACGAGCGGGGGTCTCGAAGAAGATCGACCTGCGACTCGCGCCGGCACTCGATACGCTCGCGGCCCTGCCGCGAGAACCCCGCTTCGACTTCGCCTTCGTGGACGCCGTAAAAAGCGAATACCAAGCCTATCTAGAAGCACTCCACGATCTCGTTCGCGTGGGCGGGCTGATCCTGATCGACAATGTGCTTTGGAACGGAAATGTGATCGATCCGCAGGCCAACGACGAGAGCACCCGCGCGATTCGGACGTTCAACGATTCCCTCGTGGAGGACGATCGGTTCGATCGAGTGATGTTGGCTGTTTCCGATGGCCTGACATTGCTTCGCGTCCGCTAGTTGACCAAGAGCCCGGCCCGAGCTGTAGCGAAGACTATGGCGCCACCTCGTCCAGAAATCTCGCGATGCGTGCGTAATAGGAACGTCCACCCACCTGAGTTGTGTCGTTGTGGCCGGCGCCTTGAATCGTCTCGAAATGCTTTGGCTCCGGTGCCAACTCGAAGAGCCGCCGTCCGAGCGCAGGGTCAATGACGCGATCGCGATCTCCATGGAAGAAGAGTAAGGGCGAGCGGATGTCGTCGATCTTGCTCGCAGAGTCGAAGTGACCTCGAACCAGCGACGCCAGCGGGGAGCCCACGATCCCTTGGGCGACGTCGGCAATGGAAGTAAAGGTGCTCTCCAAGATGATTCCGGCCAGGGCTCTGTCTCGCGCGAGATCGACTGCGATCGCGCCACCAAGGGATCGCCCGAATAGCACGATGCGCTCTTCGGGAACTCCACGATCGTTGAT
>CAWLAJ010000261.1:0-6019 GCA_963854795.1 Deltaproteobacteria bacterium UBA4427
GGACTTCGATGGAATCGCCCGCAGAGAAGCCGGGCGCGACCTAGAGGAGAGAGAATGAGGAAGCTCGCAATCACGATTGGGGCAGTTCTGATTCCCGGTGCCGTCGCCGCCCATCCGGGGCATGCCTCCAGCGGAGATTTTGGCCTCGTCCACTTTGTGACAGACCCGTTTCACGTTGCATTGACTGCTGCGGCGGTTCTGTTGTTCCTGGCGGTGCGGCGGTCGCTCTTCCGACATCGCTCGATGAATCGCAGCGCCCGCTAGCGCGCGCGAGTCGCTAAGCACGTTTCGCGAAACGGCTCGTTTCAGTCGAGTCGCGCCGTTTCCGCCGTCGAGTATCGTTGGTCCGGCGCTACCCGGTCAGCTTGATCGCCAGCCCGGTCCCTGACCACCTATGCCTCCGCAGGCTCGCAAGGGGCCGGTCACCGGTTCAAATCCCCTCGTCGGCCTCCTGCCCGAGAAGCTTCACGAAGGCCCCGGTTTCACCCAATCGGTTACAGTTTAAGGCGATCGTTCGGCGAGCTGATCGGATTTTAATCGGGGATTGTTGTATGACCGCACGGAAGGAAAAGACATGGGTCCCGAGAGTGCTTGCACTGGCGCTCTCGCTGCTGTTCCTCGGCGTCGCGAGCGGAGACATCGGACACGCGATTGCCAGCGGCACATGGCACGGATTCGAAACGACTATCGCAACGGCGGCCGACGGTCCAACTGATCCGAACACCCCCGACCCGATTTCCTCGCAGGTGGCGACGCAATGCCCGTTCTGCTCCGTAGGGCGCTCCTCGACCACAGCCCTGAGCCAGAGCATTACGTATTTCGCCGTTGCCGGCGAACGATCCCACGCAGTATTCCTTCCTGAAACATCGGTCCCTTCTTCACCGCACGGCCGCGCGAACGCAGCGCGCGCCCCACCTACACGACTCTCCGCCTAACTCCTTAAATCCATCGTAGATGGACGAGTGCCTCACCGGTTCCCAGATGAGGCCCGGAGGGTCGTGTGATGAGAAGTGCCCTTGCTTTGGGCACGGCCTTGGCCGTGTGCTGCATCGGATTTGAAGCCATCCCTGCGGAGGCCGAAGAGCCTTCGGCGGCCACGTTGATGGAGAACGTGAAACGCCTAGCCGAGCGCGTCGAGGAAATGGAGCGCTCGCGCACAGAGGACCAGCGCCGCATCCGCGAGTTGGAAGAACAACTTGAGACGGATCACTACGCGGATGAAGCCGATGAGGCGTCCGTCGTGGAAGCGGAAGCTACGGCTTCTGAGAGCGGCACTGCCATCGGGCAGGGAAACTTGCTCAACCCGGCGATCACCGCATTCTTGGACATGGGTGGAAGCTGGTCAAGCGACAAGGACAACAAGGCCCGGAACCGTTTCACCCTACGCGAGGCGGAAGTGGACTTTCGCGCTGCGGTCACGCCGCGTGCAGACGGCGTTCTGGTGATCGCGATCGGAGAAGAGATCGAGGACCCGTTTGACGGCGTGGAGATCGACTTCAAGTTTGAACTCGAAGAGGGTTACTTGGACGTACACACTTTGCCCTGGGATTTCGCACTGCGGGCCGGGAAATTTCGCTCCGCTTTTGGTCGAAACAACTTGCTTCACACCCACGATCTGCCGCAGGTGACTCGTCCCCTCGCCGTGCAGGCGTTCCTCGGGCCGGAGGGTCTGGCGACGGTCGGGGCCTCGCTGAGCTGGCTCGTTCCAAATCCCTGGGATCGCTACGTGGAGCTGGCGGCGCAGGTCGTCAACGCCGACGGCGGGTCGGAGTCCCCGATCCTCATCGGCGCGGGTGCGCGGAACCCAGCCGTGCTGAGCCACCTGAAGCTCTTTCAGGATGTCGGGGACACCGGCTCCCTCGAACTGGGCACGAGCTTCCTGTACAGCAGGGCTTCGGGCGACTTTGACGACAGCTACGTACTCGGCGCGGACGCCACCTACATGTGGCGTGACCCGCAGAAGCCCGACTTCCGCAGTCTGCTATTGCAGGGAGAGTTCTTCTGGTCGAGAAGCGATTTCCTAGATCAGTTCGAAGACATCATCCGCGACGACAACTGGGGGGTCTACGTGTTTGGCCAGTACCAGTTTGCCCAGAACTGGTACGCGGGCATCCGCTACGACTACACGGACTTCCCCAACCTTGAGGTGCGACACCAGACCGACTCCGACTGGGCGATCTCCTCGTATGTCACTTGGTACCTGTTCGAAGCGCTGCGGCTGCGTCTGGAGTATCAGCATCTAGATCGAGACCATGTTGATCGAAACGACACTGAAGATGCGATTCTCCTCGGACTAACGTTCTACATCGGGGCGCATCCGCCGCACCCCTACTGGGTGAACCGATGAGTAGGGACATGAACGAGAGCAGGCCGTGTCGAAGAATGCTCGCGATCGCAGTGGTCGCGGCGCTGATGCCGAGCTTCGCACTCGCCGACGTGCGTGTGGTGACCACGAATCCCACGCTCGCCGATCTGACTCGTCAGATCGGGGGCGATCAGGTGCGGGTCGAGAGCTTGATGCGCGGCCCGGAGAATCCACACAACGTGATCCCGAAGCCGAGCTTCGTGATGAAGCTCCGCAAGGCCGATCTCTTCGTGCATCTCGGCCTCGACGCAGAGCCCTGGGTGCCGAATCTACTGCGCAGCGCGAGACAGGCACGGTTGCTTTCAGGCGGTTCGGGAAATATCGACACTTCGACGGGAATCGCTCTGCTCGAAGTTCCTTCCCAGGGTGAGCTGACGCGGGCGCTGGGTGACATCCATGTCTACGGCAATACCCACTACGTACTCGACCCGCTGAATGGGATCGTGATCGGGCGCACGATTGCGAGGGCGCTAACGCGGGTCGAACCCGAGCACGCTTCCCTGTTTGACGAGCGCGCGCGGGAGCTGGAGCGGAGCCTGCGTGCGCTGACCGAGAAGCTCACCCAGGCGATGGAGCCACTCGCTGGAGGCCGTGTCGTGACCTACCACCGAACTTGGCCGTATTTCTTGAAGCGCTTCAAGCTCCAGAAGCTCGACGAGGTGGAGCCGAAGCCGGGCATCGCGCCAGGGCCGCGCCACATCGCTCAGCTTGCCGAAGAGATGGAAAGAAGCGGTGTCGGCCTCGTGATCGTCGAGACCTTCAGCAATCAGCGGACAGCGCAGCGAGTGGCCGATCTCTCCAAGGGTCGGACCGTTTTGCTCGCGCAGGAGGTCAACGCCGTACCCGGCGTCGAAACCTATCAGGAGCTCTTCCGGTACAACACCGAGGCATTGCTCGCAGCACACCGTGAACTGAATGGAACGTCAACGAATCCGCCCGCCGCAGAGACGACCCGATGATCGAACTCCTCGCACCCGCACTCGTGGCCTGCCTGCTACTCGCGTGCATCCTTTCCTACTTCGGGTTGCACGTATTACTGAGGGAGGTGATCTTCGTCGATCTCGCCCTGGCGCAGCTCGCGGCGCTGGGCGCGGCCGTGGGGCACCTGCTATCCGCGCACACTGATTCCTTCGCGACCTATCTCTACTCCTTTGGCTTTACGCTCGCAGGAGCCGCAATCTTCGCGCTTGCGCGACCCGCCAGGATACGCCTGCCGCAGGAGGCGTTGATCGGAATTGTCTACGGCGTGAGCGCCGCACTCGTCATCCTGTTGGTGTCGAAAAGCGCGCTCGACCGAGATGAGGTCGAAAGTATGCTCACCGGGAGGCTGCTGTTCGCAGAGTGGGGCGAGATTGGCGCGATGGCTCTCCTGTTTGGTGCGGTGGTGCTGCTCCACGTCGCGCTACGCCGCCAGTTTCTCGAAATCTCGGAGCAAAGTCGCACCCACACCTCGCCGACTCGACGTCAGAAGCTCCTCGATTTCGTCTTCTACGCCAGCTTTGGAGTCGTGGTGACGAGTTCGGTCCAACTATCGGGCGTGCTGGTTGTCTTCGGCTTGCTGATCGTGCCGGCGTCGTGCGCGGCGATATTCTTCGCAAGCATTTCCAATCGGCTTCTCGCCGGTTGGCTCATCGGCACGATCAGCGCCAGCGCGGGAATCGCAGCGAGTGCAATCTGGGATCTACCGACCGGTGCGGCTGTCGTGGCCGCGCTCGGTGTCGCCTTTGCGATGGCCGTGACTGCATCCATCCTCCCACGGGCTCCAGGCTGAGGGATGTTTCCGCAGCGACAGTCCATTCCTTCGATGCGGGTCGCTCTCTCCCAAGCGTCCCCCACCATTGATCGAAGCGGCCCGATTTGATCGGTTCAGGCGAAACAATGAAGTCACGGGATTTGCTTTAACTGCCCTTAAAGACCCCTATTTCCACTCATAAGACGAAAATCAGAGCAGTTTCGCGGCCATCGTCACATTCCCAAGCTGAGGGTCGCCGGTTCGATCCCGGTCTCGCGCTCCATTAAATCAACTACTTACGAGCTTCTGAAATTTTGGTGGGCCGGGCTGGGCCGGATATGGGCCGGGTAGATTCAGAAGGCTCCACTAACCGCAGGAAGCTCATGTCTTCCCGTTCCTGCTTCACCCAGTGCGAGTACCGTCGAAGCGTCGTATCTGGGCTCGCATGGCCGAGCGCGTGCTGTAGCCACACTATCGACTTGCCCGCTTCCAGTGCCCATGACGCGAACGTATGCCGCGTACAGTGAAATGACAGAGGACGAACCAACGCCTTGCCCTTGTCGTCCACGCATCGCATCCGAAGCCGTCGCCATGCTCGTCCAAAGTTCTGTTCATCCCACTGCCTGCCGGTCGCGGTAGTGAATAGCAAGCCGGGGTCGGTGAGTCCTTCCCGTTTGGGACGTGACTTCCGTAGGTCTTCGAGTGTGAAATTACAGATCGAGCCGGACATCCTGCCATCATCTGCCTAGATGATGGCCAAGGAGGTCCAAATGACCAGAGATCAACGAGAAATTCATCGAAAGAAGAGGGTCCTCGAATACGCGGAGCGAATCGGAAACATCAACAAGGCATGCCGGTACTTCGGAGTTTCAAGATCCTCGTTCTATGAATGGCGAGACCGACATCGCGAGCTCGGCGACGAGGGGCTGAAAAGCCGACGCTGCTGTCCTCACAAGCACCCCAACAAGACGCCCGACGAGGTCGTTGAAAAGATCCTGCACCTACGACGGACGTATCACATGGGACCGATCCGGATCGTCTGGTATCTAGAGCGCTATCACGACATCAAGACCTCTGATGCCACGGTGTATCGCGTCTGCAAGCGCCATGGCATGGCCCGACTTCCGAACCGAGTGGGTCGACGAGCCGTGCACACACATCGGTATCAGAAGCAGGTTCCTGGCCATCACGTGCAGGTAGACGTGAAGTTCCTCACGCTGAAGCGAAAGAAGGGGTCGCCCGTGCGGCGCTATCAGTACACGGCCATCGATGATGCGACGCGGGTTCGCGCACTCAAGATCTACAAGCGGCACACGCAGGCCAATGCCATCGACTTCATCGATTACGTGGTGAAGAAGTTCCCATTTCGGATACGCACCATCCGCACCGATCGCGGGCATGAGTTCCAGGCTCTGTTCCACTGGCACGTTGCCGACCTGGGCATGGAACACGTCTACATCAAACCGCGCACGCCTCAGCTGAACGGGAAAGTGGAGCGGTCACATCGAACCGACAAAGACGAGTTCTATCAACTCCTCGCCTACAAAGACGATGTCGATCTCGAGGAGAAGCTGGCTGTCTGGGAGCGCTTCTACAACTTCGACCGACCACATGGAGCCCACGGCGGTAAGACGCCATACGAAGCGCTACGGGAGAAGCTATCCTAGTGAATAACGTCCGACTTGATGCCTAATATCACAGACCCGGCTCCTGAACTAACTTCTAAGCAGCGGGTCGCAGGTTCGAGTCCTGCCCGGGGCGCCATGTAAACCGCCGGATCTTGACGTGAATCGTCCCCCGCATCCCTTAAGCATTCGGGGCGGATTCGTGAATTCATCTTCAAGCCAGCTTCACGGTCTGACGAGCTCGTGACACCACACGAAAAGAGCCCGCCCTGCTTCGCGGGACAGGGTCATTTTATG
>CAWLAJ010000262.1:0-5964 GCA_963854795.1 Deltaproteobacteria bacterium UBA4427
CGGATGGACGAATCCTCGACTCGAAGGGACCGGGCATCGGGTTCTCATCAGTGATCATCGAAGCCACCGAATCGGGTTCGTAGCCAAGTTTGGCCAGGGCTCGATCGATCAAGGTGCTGGGTAGCGCTTCGATCGCGGCCACTTTCTGGTCGGCTGCCACCAGCGCTTCGGGCAGGGCACTTCGGTCGACGAGCGCCGCCGAGGCCTGATCGAAGAGTCCCGGCGCCGCGACACTGGCGATCGCGACGGCCAGAGCGGTCGCGAAGACGAGGTCCGAGCCGGCCGCGAGCGTGACCCAGATCTTGAAGTAGAAGACATAGACGAAGGACATCACAGCCAGCCCGAGAAGCAGGAGCTGCTGCCATAGCGAGAGATCAGAGACGCCCATCACGCCTGCTCCTTTCGGGCTTCCATGGTCGAGTCGGCGCGAGCCCGATGACGCGGAGCCCCGTACCATCGGGTTCGGACACGGACGAAAGAGTATGGACGCAGCGAGTCTCGATCAACAGATCGCATCACTTTACGGCGACATCGATTGGTCGAGCGCGCAGGGACTCTTGCATGTCGCCTCGATCGTCGACTCGAGCCGAGCCGTTCTGGCCATCGGTCCGGCCGCTCCCATCAGCGCGACGGATCGTTTCGTGCTCGGCCTCGCCCGGGCGAGAGCCGACGTCATCGTGACCACGGGCGCGATCCTTCGTTCCGAGCCGACCCTGATTCATCGCTACGGCGAAAACGACGAGCTGGACGATGCGCTTGCCGATTGGCGAAGCAGGGTCTGTGGCCGTTTGCGTCGACCGGCATTAGTCGTCGTTTCGCGGTCCGGTGATTTTCCAATCGATCATCCCGCCCTTCGCGAAGCCGAAACCGGGATCGTGTGGACTTCGAAAGACGGTGCGCGGCGACTCGGGTCGATTGCCAACGATCTCGGCCATTTCTCCGTCGCGGATGGATCGGCTCAGAGTTCGGCGACGACGGGACTCGCTGACAGTGTCGCCTCGCTGGTCGAGGAAGTCAGTGAGCGGCTCGACGCCAGGACGATCTTGATCGAGGCGGGGCCGACGCTCGCACGCACGTTCTATCCGGGGCAGGTGGGGGTTCGGCCGCGCATCGACGAACTATTGCTCTCCCGCTTCGAAGGAGACGTCGCGAACGCGGCGATCGGGCCGAGCTTCGAGTCGGAATCCGTGCTGGCGTCGATGTTTTCGCAGGCGCAAACGAGCGTACGGGTTGACGAGCCGAGCGGGACCTGGTGCTTCGAACGTTATCGCTAGGAGCCTGACCCAAGACTCGTCGCGACGCCCATGCGCCGATCCATCACCGCTGCGTGCGTTGCGAGACCTTGCTGTAGCTCGCGATAGCTGCGGCCCCGCGCCTTCCCAGCGGCGCGTCTCGACACCTGGGCTTCCCACGAGAGTCTTGGGTCAGGCTCCTAGTCGCGGTCGAGCCAGACCAGGGTCTCGACGTGTTCAGTGAAGGGGAAGAAGTCGAAGGCTTCGATTCCCCCGATCGCCAAGCGGCCCGGCTGCGTGAGTTCTTCGAGATCAGCGGTCAGACTCTCGAGCCCGCATGCGAGGTAGATGAGTCGATTGGGTGGATGGTCGGCGAGGGCCGCGCGAAGGGCATTGTCGAGGCCACGTCGGGGTGGGTCGACGATCACGATGTCGGCGCCTTCGAGGGCCGCCGTCGCGTCACCGGCCGTGCCCGGGAAGACGCTGGCCCGTTCGCGGTGGACGTGTGCCGCGAGGCCGAGTTCGAGACCATCGAGAGCCGGGCTGCTTCGTTCGTTGAAGCGAATCGCCTTTGCAGAGCCGAGTAGCGAAAGTCCGATCGAGCCGACACCGCAATAATATTCGGCCAGCGTTGAGTCGATGGGGACGAGATCCGCGATTCGCTGGACCGCGAGTTCGAATAGCGGCAGATGATTCTGGCCGAAGGCGCCCGGCGGGAAGTAGACCTCGACGCCTCGGATGGATTCGACGAGGGTGTCTTCTCCGGCGAGTCGAATCATTTCGGGACCGAGAATCGCGTTGTTCCGCTCCGGTTGGGCATTGAAGAAGAGACCCTGTAGCCGGCTGCCGAGTCTGCGCTCGACCGCCTGCGGTAGATCGCCCAACACGTCGGGCGTTGCGCCGCATCCGACGAGCACGACTTGGACGCGATCGGTCCTTCGTTCCACGACGAGCTGGAGATAACGCAGAGCGCCGCGGTGCGGTCGGTCCGCGTAGGGCTCGACGCCGGTCTCGCGAATCGCTTCACGAATGTCGGCCGCGGCTTCATTGATCAGGGGATGATGGACACGGCAGTCGGGCGTATGCACGATGCGATGGCTGCCGGCCTGGAAGAGCCCGATCTTGGGATTCTGGGCCTTGCCGCGGACGGCGAGTCGGGCGCGATGACGATGGCCCCGACCCGGTAAGGCGTGCACGGTCGGCTCCCGGTGCCCGGCGGCGCGCGCGATCTCGCACAACCGGATCCAGGCCTCGGCAGGCAGTGCGGACTCCCCGAAGCGTGGACAGCCGGGGCAGGGGGGTCGATGGGGGCAGTCGTTGTGGTCGGACACGCGGGGAGCCTAGCGTTCTAGGTCGGGCCGACCGTGCGCACGATGAGATTCGAGACTCTCTGCTGCTACTCTGGCGGGATGGCCGGTCCAAAGACAAAGAAGCGCGTCCGATCCGTGTCGGCCGGGCGTTCTCCCGCTGCGCGCTCGCGAGCGGATTTTCTGCCGATGTCGCGAAGCGACATCGAAGCGCGTGGCTGGGACCAGGCGGATATCGTCTTCGTGACCGGCGATGCCTATGTCGATCATCCTTCCTTCGCGATGGCCATTCTGGGCCGATGGCTCGAGGCCCATGGCTTTCGTGTCGCGCTTCTCTCACAACCGGATTGGCGCAGCGCCGACCCCTGGCGAGAACTCGGTCGGCCACGTCTCTTCTACGCGGTGAGCGCGGGCAATATGGATTCGATGGTCAATCACTATACGGCGAACAAGAAACGTCGAAACGCAGACGCCTATTCGCCGGGTGGCGAGATCGGACTGCGACCGGATCGACCGACCGCCGTCTACGCCCAGCGATGTCGCGAGGCTGGGAAGGGCGTTCCCGTCATCAGTGGTGGGGTGGAAGCGTCGCTTCGGCGCATCGCTCACTACGACTATTGGAGCGACCGCGTCTGGCCTTCGAATCTGGTGACTTCGAAGGCGGACCTGCTGGGTTACGGCATGGGCGAGTCGCTGCTGCTCGAGATTGCCCAGAAATTGGATCGCGGGGAAGAACTCTCGACGCTGCGGAAGCTTCGTGGTGTCGCGTATCTATTGGGGAAGAACGAGGAACTCGCCGAGATGGGCTTCGACGGCGCTTCGGGCGATGAGACGATCGAATTGCCCTCTTTCGAAGAGGTGAAAACCAACGCCCGCGCATTCGCCGAGATGACTCGCCAATTTCATCATGAAACCAATCCCGCAAACGCCCATCGCCTGGTGCAGCGCCACGGCGACCGACTCCTGGTCGTGAATCCGCCCTCGCTGCCGCTTGGCGAGTCCGAGATGGATCGCATTCATGAGCTTCCCTATACGCGAGATCCGCATCCGGACTACCACGCCGCGCCGCCGGCCTGGGAAACGATCAAGGATTCCGTGCAGATCATGCGCGGATGCTTCGGCGGTTGCACGTTCTGCTCGATCACCATGCATCAGGGCCGCGAGATCCAGAGTCGCAGTCCCGATTCGATCATCAACGAAGTGAAGGCGCTCGCGCAGCGTCCCGATTTCAAGGGATCGATCAGCGATCTCGGCGGTCCGACCGCGAACATGTATCGCATGCGCTGTACGAAGCCCGAGGTGGAACGGATCTGTCGCCGGCTCTCGTGCGTTCATCCGAAGGTCTGCAAACTACTCGAGACCGACCACGCTCCGACCCTCGATCTCATGCGCCGCGCTCGCAAGGTGAAGGGGGTGAAGCGCGTTCATATCGCTTCTGGAATTCGCATGGATCTGGCGGCAGAGGAGCTGGAGTATCTCGACGAGCTCGCGGCGCATCATGTGGGTGGCCATCTCAAAGTCGCACCCGAGCACGTCAGCGAGCGCGTGCTTGGCATGATGAAGAAGCCGGGGCGCGGCGGCTTCGAGATTTTCGCCGAGCGATTCCTGGAAGCCTCGAAGCGGGCGGGCAAAGAGCAATATCTGGTTCCCTATTTCATCGCCAGCCATCCGGGATCGGAGGTCTCCGACATGATCGAGTTGGCGATCTTCTTGAAAGAACACGGTTACCGCCCGCGCCAGGTTCAGGATTTCATTCCCGCCCCGATGGATGTCGCGACCTGCATGTATTGGACGGGCCTGGATCCGATGACCATGAAGCCGGTCGAAACGGCCCGGCGTCTCAAGGATCGCAATGTGCAGCGCGCGCTCCTGCAGTTTTTTGCGCCGGAGAACTGGGCAACCGTCCGGGATGCGTTGCGCAGCGCCGGGCGAGAAGACCTGATCGGCGAGGGTCCCCAATGTCTGATCTCGGCGCGGCCGCCGCGCCGCAGTTGGGACGGCGATTCTGGATCGGGCCGCCGGCTGCCCGACGGTCGCGGATCGAAGAGCGGTTATCGCCGCGTCTCGCGCGAACGCGGGAAGGGCCGTCGCGGCGCGGAGTCCTAGTCGGCTCTCCCGTATCGGCGCCCTTTTCCGCCACTGTGACGGCTGGAATGACCATGTCCGAAAATGACTAGTCGGAGCCCTTCGGAACGCTAGTCTCGGGCCATGTCGACGGCTCTCGAATCTGCCGCGCCGCTCGCACTCGATCATGCCGATTGCTATCGCGCCCTTTCGATTCGCGCCGCGCGCTTCGACGGTCGCTTCTTCACCGGCGTGAAGACGACCGGGGTCTTCTGCCGGCCCGTCTGTCCGGCCCCCCTTCCCAAATCGGGCAATTGCACGTTCTGGCGAAGTGCCGCCGCCGCCCAGGCCGCTGGTTTTCGTCCCTGCTTGCGATGTCGTCCGGAATCGGCGCCGGGAACACCCGCCTGGCGGGGGACGGCGGCCAGCGTCTCGCGAGCGATGCGTCTGATCGAAGATGGTGCCCTCGACCATGGTGGCTCCGTCGATGAACTCGCCGATCGATTGGGCATCGGCTCGCGCCATCTGCGAAGGCTCTTCGAGCAACATCTCGGCGCCACGCCTCGCGCGGTGGCCAAGTTGCGGCGCAGCCTTTTCGCCAAGCAATTGATCGACGACAAGAGCATGATCGAATTGTCGCTGGCCTATCGCCCGCCCTTCGCCTGGGACGCTCTACTCGACTTCTTTCGCGACCGCGCGATCCCGGGCGTCGAAGCCGTGGTCGATGGGCGATATCTGCGCACGATTCGAACGCGTGGTGGCGTCGGCTCCATCGCGGTTCGCCACGATGAGGCGAGGCGTCGCCTGCGAGTGTCCGTCTGTCTCTCGACGCCCGAGGGCTTGATCGAGATCACGTCGAGGCTTCGTCAACTCTTCGATCTCGATGCTGACGCCGACGCAATCGACGATGTACTCGCCCAGAAGACCATGCTTCGCGCGAACGTTTGCGGTTGTCCCGGGATGCGCGTGCCCGGTGCGTTCGACGGTTTCGAGACGGCGGTTCGCGGCATCCTGGGGCAACAGGTCAGTGTGAAGGGCGCGACGACCGTGACCGGTCGCGTGGCTGCGCGTTGGGGAACCCGTCTGCCGCGTCGCCTGGCACAGTCCGAAGCGCTCGCGCAGGTCTTCCCGACACCTCGGCGACTCGCGCAAGCCGAACTCGAAGAGGTCGGCATCATCGCCGCTCGTGCCGAAACGATCCGTGGCCTGGCGCGCGCCGTGCTGGCGGATTCGAGTCTACTCGCGCCGGGAAAGGGGCTCACCCAGGACATCGACCGGCTGGTCGCGCTTCCGGGAATCGGGCCCTGGACGGCGCATTATCTCGCCATGCGTGTGTTGCGGGAGCCGGACGCGCTTCCGTC
>CAWLAJ010000263.1:0-5962 GCA_963854795.1 Deltaproteobacteria bacterium UBA4427
GAAACGGACATGGACAACGATCAAGCGATTCAAAATCGGTTCGGCGAAGCTGCCGAGCTCTACGCAACCAGTGGGGTCCACTCCGATCCCGAAGATCTGCGACGCATGACGAAGGCGGTTTCGCTCTCGGGTCGAGAGCGGGTCCTCGATCTGGGAACCGGAACCGCTCATACCGCCCTCGCCTTCGCGCCCCTCGTGGCAGAGGTCGTCGGACTCGATCTCACCGAGGCGATGCTGCAGGCGGGAGCCCGACTGGCCCGTGAACGCGGCATCGACAATCTCGATCTGCGACAGGGAAATGCAGAGTCGATCCCGTTCGACGATGCGAGTTTTGATCTGGTCGTCGCACGTCAATGCCCGCATCATTTCGCGGATGTGGCACGCGCCGTCCGCGAAGCCGCGCGCGTACTGCGGCCAGGCGGCGAACTCCTGATCGTCGACTCGATTTCGCTACCGAATCCAAAGCTCGACACCTTCATGAACGCGGTCGAGATCCTGCGCGATCCGTCGCATGTACGGAATTACAACCTGCGCGAGTGGAAGGCCTTCTATGAAATGGCGGGATTGTCGGTTTCCCTGCAGGAAGATTGGCTGCTCCGGCTCGAGTTCGAAGACTGGATCCATCGTGGAGGGACGGCGCCCGCGGCCGTCGCACAGCTTCGCGCCATGCTGCTCGAAGCACCTTCGGAGGTAAAGGCCACCTACGCGATCGATATTTCCACTGAGGCCGCGATGGCGAACTACGACTTCTGTCTCCCCGTCGGGTTTACCCAGGGACGAAAACCTTTGTAGCGTCAATCATCACCAGCGAAGAACGCGATCGTGGTATCCTCGACGAAACTCGAATGAAGGAAGTTGAGAATCGCTGTGACCCGATCGAGTGTCGTCTCAAAAATCGCACATGAAACCTTCGCCCACTCTCTGTCCATCATGCCGGAGGGATGTTGGTGGGAAAATCTCGAGAGTAATTTCGCTCAGAGACCCGAGGGATTCGAGTTGGAACCGCGCGATTGGCTGCGCGTCAACGTCACTGCCCTCGGAGACATCGCTATTCGCACCGCGGGCGCGAGTCTGCTCGGCTTGACCGCGCTGCCGGCAAGCCTGATGCCGACGACCCCCCTCGAGTCCGATCCAAGGAAGCGATGGGACGTGTTCAAATCTCACGCCGCCGACACCAGACAGGAGATGCAGCTCTATCTCGATCTCGTCGAGAGCGATCCGAAGCGACTGTTCGCTCCGCCAGGCTCGCCGATCGAGGTCACCCGGTACTCGCCACGCTCACGCTTCTTCACGCCGGAAGACGGAAAATGCGAAGGGATCAAGTTCGAATCACCCTATCAACCCTACAGCCCGAGCTATCGCGCGCGATTCGAACGACAAACCCGCAGTCGAGTCGCGCGGGCCCGATTTTGGCGACACGATGACGGACCCCGCCCGACGCTGATCGCCATTCACGGATTCATGGCCGATCCCTATTGGCTCAACGAGCGCTTCTTCGCTCTTCAATCGTATTACGAGAAGGGCTGCGATGTTCTTCTCTATACGCTTCCCCATCATGGTCTGCGACAAGAGAGTTGGTCGCTCTATAGCGGCCACGGTTTCTTTGCCAATGGAATCGGCGCGATCAACGAACACATGGCTCAGGCGACCTGCGAACTGCGCGGGATCATCGATTGGCTCGAGGGCGAGCGCGGCGTTTCGAAGGTCGGCGTGACCGGCATCAGTCTCGGCGGCTGGACCGCGGCACTCCTCGCCAGTGTGGAGGACCGACTTCAATTCGCGATCCCGAATGTCCCCGTCGTCAGCCCCTTCGATCTGATCATGGAGTGGCAACCGACCGGACTCGCGATTCGCATGGGCCTGGCCGCGCTCGATCTGTCGATCAAGGACGGGCGGCGTCTGCTCGCACCGAGCACGCCACTCACCCATCGCCCCGCGATCGCGAAGGAACGACTCATGATCATTGGCGGCGTGGGCGATCGGATGGCGCCGCCCAAACATTCCCGATTGCTCTGGGATCATTGGGATCGCTGCCGGATCCACTGGTTCCCGGGCAACCACATCCTCCACCTCGATCGAGGCGCCTATCTCGAACAGATCCTCCGCTTCATGCGCGAGATCGAATTTCTGGACTGAGGCGAGTTCTTCACTGTCTCGCGAACCCGTCGGGCCATCGGCGCCCCAGCGGGCGCCGACGACCTCGACATTCGGGAATCAATCGATCGCCTGTACTGCCTTGGCGATCTCTTCGGGCGTGACCGGCGGCTCGAAGCGCTCGAGAACCTGACCGTCGCGCCCCACCAGGAATTTCGTGAAATTCCAGGCGACGTCCTCATTTCCCTTCGCGTCGGGATGGCCCGCCTTCAGGAATTGATAGACCTCACTCGCATCGTCGCCATTGACGTCGATCTTCGAAAACATCGGGAACGTGGCGCCATATTTCGACGTCGCGAACTCGAGTATTTCCTCATCGGTCCCGGGTTCCTGCGCACCGAACTGGTTACAGGGGAAAGCCAGGACGTTCATTTCATCCGTATCATCATGCAGGGTACGCAGACCTGCGTACTGATCGGTCATGCCTCAACGGCTCGCAACATTGACCACCAGACAGAGTTGACCTTCGAACTCGGACAGCCGGATCGGCTCACCCTGGATCGAGGTCACTTCGAAATCATAGAGACTGGGCATCGTGACTCCTTGGTTGTGATGAAGGAGACGATACCGGAGGTCACGGGGACGCCTAGATCGCGTTAATGAAGCGTCATCAAATCCGCCCAGACCAGGAAGTACGCTTCGAAGGCGACGGTTCCACCTTCAATGATCGGGCAAGGCAACCCCATCAGCTCGAGACGAAGGGGGTCGAGAATGGTCCTGGAAAGTCCCGGGTAGGATCGAAGCCTTGCGCCGACCGTGCCACGCGGCTGAATCGTCAACTCGACGACGAGTTCCTGCGGCTGATCCGGTTGCCGCGCACCGAAGAGATCCTGAACCACCTGCACGGCCGCCCTCGTGAAATCTCCCAGATCCTTGACTGCGAGGCGCTCAGCCACCTCCGACTCGGGCGTCAGCAGCACGAAATGTTGAAGCTCGGCCGGTTTGAGCGTTAGGGAGTCCGTTCAGAAGGACCGTGCGGCGTTTCGCAGATCCCCCTAGAGCGGATCGATCAATTCCTGGATCGAGAAACTCCGACAGAGCCCGCCGCCGGCTTCGGCGAAATCATCGACGGAAAAGGCCTGCGGTGCCCAGCTATAGATCGAGGCCAGGGCGGTGCAGCGTCGTCGCAGGGATTGGTAGCTCGCGTCGGAGAGAATCGATGCGACGATCGCGTCCGTGGTATCGCTGG
Organism: Deltaproteobacteria bacterium UBA4427; assembly: GCA_963854795.1. Classification (GTDB taxonomy): domain Bacteria; phylum Myxococcota_A; class UBA9160; order UBA9160; family UBA4427; genus UBA4427. The sequence continues at coordinate 3,344 of CAWLAJ010000263.1, forward strand.
CCCGCGACATTCGAATACCCCCGCCCTCCTGCGTATCGAGAACCGCGAATTGCGGAGCCGTGGGCTGCCAGGGAGTCCATTCTGGCAACTCGCCCGAACGTCCCTTGCCCGGGCTCCCCTGCCATGCAAACTGCGCCCAATAGGATCTCATCGCTCCACTGAGTTCTTCGCGTCCCGATCGATTCGCTTCATCAAAGAGCAGACTCGAACTCGGCCCGAGATCCCAATGACCGAAGACGAAGGGAATCTCGAAACCGTGAGCTGCCCCAATCAATTCGGAAAGATTGCTCCAGAGAAAACTCGACTGCTCGTCCCAGTCGAATCGATACGAGAAGACATCCCCTGGCATCGCTCGCGAAAGATCCGCAGCGACATGATCCACCGCCATCATGCGCCAGATCCTCGTAATGGTCTCGGCATCTCGCAGATAGCGGTCGCGATCGCGAAACGTCGGAATCAGACCGAAGACCCGCGTGGTGTACTCCTGATTGTAAAGCAGGAAGAGCTTCTCTTCGTCCTTGTTGGTTCCCAGGATGATCGGGACGCGATTGAAATTCGCGCTCGGACGAAAGGCATGCGCGAGCGGAGTCGAAGGAAGTACCACGCCGTCCTCGAAGAGTCGCGGACAGGTGTAGCCATCCCCGACTTCACTGCCCTCGAGGCGATATCCGGCAAAGAGTTCTGCGACGGAGCGATCGCGCAGGAATCGACTGAGCTCTGAATCGTCCATCGAAGCAATGGCGGCCTTCGCCTCGTCCCGATCGGCCGCCAGTCCCTGGGAGCGCATCATCCGAACGATCGCTTCGTTCGAACTCGATCGGCGACCCGGCTGCTCCGCATCGACGAAATTTTCTGCCTCGGTCACCGGAAAACTCCAGGTGAGACTGCTCTGGGCGATCGCGCGATGGAATTTTCCCGTCGCCAGGGGCGAGGCCATCAGACCGAAGACGTTCCAGGCGCCGGCAGATTCACCAAAGATGGTGACGTTGTTCGGGTCGCCGCCAAACGCCGAGATATTCTCTTTCACCCAGTCGAGTGCCAGGATCTGATCGAGAGTTCCGAAATTTCCAGACGCGGATTCGGCGTCTGCGCCTTGGCGTAGAGCGCGATGTCGAAACCATCCGAGAAAACCGAGCCGATAGTTGATCGTGACGACGACGACCTGATGCTCGTGGGCCAATCGACTTCCGTTATAGAAGGAAGACGTTCCGGAGGTATTTCCGCCGCCATGAATCCATAACATGACGGGCAGTCGGCTTCCCGGATCGACCTGCTCGGGGCGAGCGTCGGTGGGCGCGTAGACATTCAGGAAGAGACAATCCTCGCTGCCAATGATGTCCCCTTTCGAGAACTCCGCGTCCGTGTTCGTTCCCGACGCGTATTGCGGGCACGGCGAGCCGAAGCGAATCGCTTCGCGCGTGCCCGTCCAGGCTTCGATCGGCGCCGGAGCCCGAAAGCGGAGCTCGCCAACCGGCGCTTCCGCATAGGGAATTCCGCGCCATACCCAGCCGCCGTATCGGCCCGAATGACCGACGACATCTCCGGCGGGCGGCTGACGGAGCGACGCGGGTGCAGCGGCGACGGGTCCCTGCGTACTTCGCCCAGTCGATGAGCGGGTCGAGCAGCCAGACATTCCGCTCAGAAGGAGGACGATGAGTGCAAGTCGGATCATTCGAAACAGGAAACGTCCGGACCACGCCGGCCCCGTCATCAGCAACATGCGAAAACTCCGAGATCCAATGGGCATCGCGAGCGCCAGAACATCCCGGTCAGCAGCAAAAAAACCCGAACCTCAAGCGGTATAGCACCGTCGAGCCGCGATTCGAGCCCTCGGCTTTGGATCCGCGTTGCTCCGGAAATCCGGTTCAGTCCGGTTCGAAGCCGGCGCGTCCGATCGGTCTGCGAATCATCAGCATTTTCGACGAGCCGAGTCGTGAAGTTGCACGTCCGGTCTCTCGGCCCGATCCACAGTCAGCTCGATCGCGCGCGCCCAGAGGCATGGGCCTTCTTCTGCAGCCGACGGCGAGCGTCACCGGCGCGACGCAGACGCTCGGCATCCCCTTCGTCGACGCGCGCATAACGATCCTTCCACGATTCATCCGCGTTCCAGACGAACGGAGTCTGAACGGTCGTTCGTGGAAGTCTCGCCATCTCGAGCAGATCGAGTGCATGACCCACGATCTCACGCTGCATCGAACGATCTCCCGGCTTCCCACACGGATTGCCGAGTGGAAAATCGCTGAAGAGAAATCGTGGAACGCCACATTCTTCGACAATGTCGCGGGCGGAGCCGATGATCACTGTAGGGATCCCCTTCGCTTCGAGATCGCGTGCGACCAGACTCACGGTCTGGTGACAGACGGGTCAGAGAGGCACCAGCAAGGCGATGTCGACAGCTTCTTCGAGGCAGCGCGCTGTGATCTCCGGCGCATCTTGTTCGAGGGTTCGCCGCTGGCTGTAGTCCGTGGGAACACCATGGAAGCGCTTCGCGAGCGATCCGATTCGACCGTCCCCAATCAGGGAGCGCAGTGCTGCGAGCGGAACGAAGGACTCGACATCGTCGGTATGCGTATTCTCTCGGTCCCAGGCGAGGTCATCCGTATAGAGTCGATCGGGCGT
>CAWLAJ010000264.1:0-5939 GCA_963854795.1 Deltaproteobacteria bacterium UBA4427
AGGCGCTGGATAAGCGAAGCGAAATACTAAGGGCAGCACGAAAGCTCGAGCCGGCGGATGCGAGACTCTTGCGTGAGGCACTCTATTCGTTGATCGGGCCCGAACTCGATCCGCTTCCGCCGATCGTTGACTTCGATGTGCTCTTCATTCCCGACGCCCCGGAGAAGATCGCATTGATCGCACCAGGCCTCGCCTTTCACGAGGTCAAGGATGTGCAGCTATTGGGTTCGAGTGATTGGCTGGATGAAGAGTTGTTGCGCATCGCCCGTCGACACGTCTCGGGTTCCGTCATAGCCACACCCTTTTACGCCGAGAGTGACGTGCCGATCGTCGTGGAATTCGTCGAGGGGTATCGCAAGACCTTCGGTGAGGTTCCGGGCGCGTATGCGGCACAGGCTTTCGATGCGACGAACCTCATTCTCGTTCAATTGGCGTCGGGTCGCGTCGATCGTCGTGGTGTTCGGGAAGGGTTGCTCGATGTTCGCGCGTTCCCGGGTGCCACGGGAGTGTTGACGATGCGACCGGATGGGAATGCACGTAGGCGACCCTTTCTGTTGAGTGTCTCGGGACGTCGTTTTCGCTCGCTGGATTGAGTGCCCTTCCTGCCTGTACCTGTATATGAACAGAACTGCCGCTTTCTTGCCCGTTCTGAAACATTGCAAATCGAAACTCGAACGACGTTCACGCGTCTAAAGTCACTCCCTGGCCAACCGTTAAGTTTCCAATGGACTTACTGCCCCCGGTCGACCAACTCCCGGACGAGTACCCTGTTCTGGCGCTGCGTGAGTTTGTCGTGTTCCCGTACATGGTTCTCCCGCTCTTCATTTCTCGTGATCGATCGATCGCTGCGGTTGATGAAGCGATGGAGGGCAATCGACTCGTGTTGCTGGTTGCTCAGCGCAATCCCGAAACTGTCGAACCCGACCCCGATGATCTCTATCAGGTTGGAACGATTGCCATGGTCTTGCGAAGCATGCGCATGGCCGACGGTCGCTTGAAGATCCTGGTTCAGGGTCTCGGCAAGGCGCGGATCGACTCCGTCATCGAGCGATCGGACAGCACCTGGGTTCGAGCGACTTCGCTCGAGAGTGAGGACGAGGCGGCGGACGATTGGACGATCGAAGGCGAAGCGCTCACGCGTGCGGTTCGAACCCGAGTTGAAGAACTCCTTCCCCTGAAGAATCTGCCACCCGAGGTCCTGTCGATCACGACCAACGTGCAGAGCCCGGGTCGACTCGCCGATCTCGTGGCTTCGAATCTTCGACTGCGGATGGAAGAGGCTCAGGAAGTCCTCGAGATCCAGGATTCGCTGGCTCGACTTCGCAAGGTCGACGCGCTGCTGAAGCGCGAACTCGACGTCTCGTCGATGCAGGCCGATCTGGTAAGCCCGATGCCCGAGGAACTCGCGAATGATCATCGCGAGACGTTTCTCCGTGAGCAACTTCGCGCGATTCAGAGTGAGTTGGGGGAAGTCGATCCCCGCACCGAGGAATTCGACGAGTATCGCCTGAAGGTCGAAGAGGCCAACCTTCCCGAGCCGACTCGCGAAGAAGCCGTTCGCCAGCTGCGACGCCTCGAACGAATGCACCCGGACGGTCCCGAAGCCCAGGTCGTTCGCAACTACCTGGACTGGGTCGTCGAGCTGCCCTGGGATCGCGCCTCTCCCGATCAGCTCGATCTCGACCAAGCGCGTCAGATCCTCGATGACGACCATGCCCATCTCTCGATCGTCAAGGATCGCATTCTCGAGTTCCTGAGTGTCCGGAAACTCCGGGAAGACTCACGCGGCCCGATTCTCTGCTTGACGGGCCCGCCCGGTGTCGGCAAGACGTCGCTCGGACGTTCGATCGCGCGCGCGATGGGGCGCGAGTTCGTCCGCGTTTCGCTCGGTGGCGTACGCGATGAAGCTGAAATTCGTGGACATCGTCGGACCTACGTCGGCGCTCTCCCGGGCCGAATCATTCAAGGACTCAAGCAAGCGGGCACGAATAATCCCGTCATGATGCTCGACGAACTCGACAAGCTCGGTGCGGACTTTCGTGGCGATCCCTCGGCGGCGCTACTCGAGGTTCTCGATCCGGAGCAGAACTGCAATTTCAGCGATCATTTCTTGAACACGCCCTTCGATCTTTCGCGGGTGCTCTTCATTGCGACCGCCAACATGCTCGACCCGATTCCCGCACCCCTTCGAGACCGCATGGAAGTGATTCGCCTCTCCGGGTATACGCCGGAAGAGAAAACCGAGATCGCGACCAGCTTCTTGATCCCGCGACAGATCGAGGAACACGGTCTGGTCGAGGGAGAGGTCACGTGGACGCGAAACGCGATCGTGTCTCTCTGCGCGGAGTACACTCAGGAAGCCGGCGTTCGAAATCTCGAGCGACAGATCGCGGCGCTCTGTCGCAAGGTCGCTCGCCGTAAGGCGGAAGGTGACGATTCGAAGGTCGCCATCAACCGCAAGACGCTCGACAAGCTGCTCGGGCCACCGCCCTATCGCAGCGAAGCCATTTCGACGGACCCGGATATCGGCCTGGTCAACGGACTGGCCTGGACCGAGGCGGGTGGCGAAGTGCTTTCACTGGAAGCCAATCTCTCCCACGGTCGAGGCCTCGTATTGACCGGTCATCTCGGGGACGTCATGAAGGAGAGCGGCCAAACGGCGCTTTCCTATGTACGTTCGATCTTGTCGGAGATCGGGGTGTCCGAGCGTGAGTTCGCCCGGCAGCAGGTCCACGTTCATGTGCCGGCGGGCGCGACGCCCAAGGATGGGCCCTCGGCTGGCGTGGCGATCGCGACGGCGATCGCTTCCCTTGCATCGGGTATCGCGATTCGCGGCGACATTGCAATAACGGGAGAAGTGACACTTCGCGGTCGCGTCCTGCCAGTCGGCGGCGTACGCGAAAAAGCGCTCGCCGCTTTGCGAAGCGGAATCACGACCATCGTGATTCCAAAACAGAATGTCGCCGATCTGCGTGAGATACCGAAGGAATTGAAGAAGCGGATCACCTTCATTCCGGTGACCCACATGGTCGACGTGCTCGATGCCGTGCTGGTGGAGCCGATCGAGTGGAAGCCGCGCTCTTCACGGCAAGCGGCGCAACCGACCCCGAAATCCAGTCCGGCTCCCGCCCACGCCAAAAAGCAGGACTGAACGACCCGCTCTACGCTCCCGGGATGCCTCGACGCGAACGCACGTTGGCCGATCTCGGAGAGTCCGCCCTGATTCGCCGGATTGCTCGACGTGCCGGCCATCCAGCTGGAAAAGCCTGGCCGGTCGCGATCGGCGATGACGCCGCGATTCTGCGACCGCGCAAGGGCGACGATCTCGTTCTCTCGACCGATGCACAGGTCGAGGGCGTTCATTTTCTCTTCGCACGCGAATCGCCGCGCACGATTGGTCGCCGCGCGCTGGCCGTCAATTTATCCGACCTGGCTGCGATGGGTGCCGAACCGGTCGGCGCGATGTTGAGTCTTTGTGCGCCCGCCGAGATGTCGCTCTCCGTCTTCGACGGAATCCTTTCGGGCGTCCTCTTCGAGGCGCGCCGCTTTCAATGTCCGTTAGTCGGAGGCAATCTATCGAGAGCGAAAGAATGCAGCCTCACGGTAACGATCATCGGTCGAGTCGGACGAGGTCGTGCGCTGCGTCGCACGGGACTTCGCAAGAATGATCTGCTCTTCGTGACCGGAGAACTCGGGGCGGCCGCGCTCGCACGCCTGCGTGCCGACCATGATGGCGCGCCGCTTCGGCGGGTGCCGAAACCGCGAATCGCGGCAGGACTCGCGCTCGCCCGGCTGGCCGCGGTTCGCGTCTGCATCGACCTCTCCGATGGCCTGGCGAGTGATCTCGGTCAGCTGCTCGAGGGCGGCCCTCTCGGGGCCGACATCGAAGTCGACCGTCTGCCCCGGCCACGGGGGTTTGGAACGGCCTGTTCGGATCTGGGGCTCGACGCGACTCAGCTGATCGCGGCAGGAGGCGAGGACTACGAGCTGCTCTTCGCTGTGGCAGCGAGCAGCGCGCTCGCGGATCCGCGAATTCTCCGCGAGCGACTCGGCGTGCGTGTCAGCCAGATCGGGCGGGTAGTGGGTCGGCCTGGGATCCGCGGGCTGCCGAAAATTTCAGCTGGGCATCACTTCTAGCACTCAGCGACTGGCAGAGCGCCCGCGCCCGCCATAGAGCTCCTGCCCCTCCGAACGGCGACCCGCGATCTTTGCGCCTCTGGGCCATCCCATGCCCGTCAAGCCAGGGCGCGGTAGGGCCGATATGACGGTCGTGAGACTTTCTCTAACGGCCAGATTTGTGATCGGTTCCCTCCTCGTGGCGGCTGCGACCTCGCTCCTGCCCGACCTCGCACGGAGCCTGGGGATCGGCTTCTCGACCTGGGGCTCGCTCTTCGTCGCGCTCGGCGTGGGGGGCGGGATCGGGTTCTCGTTCTCCCGGATGCTTGGCGTGAAATTTGACGAGCTGCGCGCCGCGACGGACCGAATTCGAGCCGGTGATCTGCTCGTCGAAATCAAGCCTGCGTCCGAATCGGGTCTCAGGGACGAGATGGACGAACTCGCCACGAGTCTGTCGGGCATGCTCAGCGAGATTCGCCAACTCGTCTCGCGAGCGCAGCGGACCGCGGGTTCGGTCAGTGAGTCCTCGACGGGTCTCGTCGGCTCACTCGACACTTTGCAGCAAAGCAGTGAGGACATGTCGAGCACGGTCTCGGAAGTCGCTGGTGGCGTCGATCAGGAACAGGAATTGCTCGGACAGGCTTCGCATCGCATGGCGCAGGTCTCGAGAGAAATCGATCTCAATGCCGGGCGCGCTCGGGAAGCTTTCGGCTTTGCGGCGGAGGCCAATCAGAAGGCCGGCACCGGCGTGGAAGTCGCTCGACTCGCCATCGAAAAGATGAAGGCGGTATTCGAACGCGCCGAGAGCACGAGCGAGAAAGTGTTCGAGCTCGAAGCGAAGACGCGTCACGTCCATCAGATCACCGAGATCATCACCAGTGTCGCGCATCGCACCAATCTTCTGTCGCTCAATGCGTCGATCGAAGCCGCCCGCGCAGGTGAAGCGGGAAGAGGCTTTTCGGTCGTCGCCGACGAGATTCGAAAACTGTCGGAGAACGCCGGTCGTAGCGCTGACGAGATCACTCAGCTCATGCATGAGATTCAGGGCGATACAGCAATGGTCGCCGACGAAATGCGTCAATCGAGTGTCGTGATCGCCGAGGGGCGCGAGGACATCAATACGATCGCCGGGGCGTTGGCGCAGATCAGCATGGCTGTTTCCGAAGCCGCGACGCGCTCGGAAGAGATCTTTCACGGCGCGGATAGTCATTCCCTCAATGCCGAGAGCATGGTCTCTGCCATCGAAGAGATCGCCAAAGTTGCGGATGGAAATGGCAAGAGCGTTTCCAGCCTGAACGACACGGTTCGCGGGCAGCAACGGACACTGGAAGGAATTCTCGAATCCGCCGGCTCCGTGAGTCGTTTTGCGGGTGATCTCGAAGCTTCGCTGACCTATTTCCGAACCGGAGCTCATGGCGCCGGGACGGATGTCGACGTACCGACGGCCCTGAAATTCTCGGACGAAGGAGACGAAGCGTGAGCGCTGCCGCCCTTCCAGTCGCCGGCGCAGGCCGGCTTCTGACCTTCGAGTTCGAAGACACGCGTTATGCCCTGCCGATCGCCTGGGTCCTCGAGGTGGCCGAAAAGGATCGCGTCACCAGCATCCCGTCGTTGGCTTTGCCGATGGGCGGAGTCATGAATTGGCATGGTGAGGCCTTGCCTCTGATTGCGACGGAACTCCTGCTCGGCCGCGATCGGGATGAGGCCGGTGCGACCCCTTTCGGTGCCGCCACCACAGTGGGATACGCGCAGGAACAGGTTCTCGTGATCGCCGAGAAACCCGGATCTTCGGCCTGTCTTGGAATGCCCGTCGACCGCGTCAT
>CAWLAJ010000265.1:0-5914 GCA_963854795.1 Deltaproteobacteria bacterium UBA4427
CGAACCACGAGGCGTGTCTGCAGCGCGCTGCTGACCAATCGATCGAGCGCATCGCTGCCTCGACGCTCCAACCAGACGAGTACCAAGACCAGGGCAGCCCAGACCCAGAGAAGGCGAGCGAACTCAGGTTGGGCGAAGAACAGGGGCATCTCGCTCATGTGGGAAGTCTCCGCAGCCAGGTGCTCGAGAGAAGGGCTGCGAGCGCAACACAGGCCAGCGCGATTCCGACGAAGGGTGCGTAATGCGCTTCGTATTCGAGGTAGCGCACCTCGCTCACCTCGCTCCGCTCGAGCCGGCCGATTTCCTCGACGACCTGGCGAAGACCCTCTTCATCGGTGGCATGGAAGTAGCGACCGCCGCTTCGCTGAGCGATTCGCTGGAGTGTGACTTCGTCGATCTCGACGCGAACCCGCTGGAGCGAAGTTCGGCCGTCGGCGCGCTTTACCGGGAAGGGAGCGAAGCCGGTATATCCGGCCCCGATCGTATAGACCTTGATCCCATACTGTGCTGCCAGGTCGGCGGCTTGCAGCGGCTCGATCTCTCCCGCGTTGTTCACGCCATCCGTGAGCAGGATGACGATCTTCGAGGCGGCCTCCTGTCGACGGAGTCGCTCGACGGCCAGCGCGAGCCCCTCCCCAACCGCCGTACCGTCCTCGCGCTGATCGACGGGCGTCTCGATCTGCTCGAGGATCGCGAGCAGACTCCCGTGATCGAGTGTCAGCGGGCAGAGCCCATCCGCATAACGTGCAAAGGTCACGAGCCCAATCAGATCGTCTGGACGCCCTTCTCCGAAGCCACCGCTTCCGCGAACGAAATCCTGAAAGATCTTTTTCACCACGTCGAGACGGCTCGTGCTCGAATCCCCACGTACGAAGTCTCGCGCCTGCATCGATCCGGATCGATCGACGACCATGCCGATCGCGATGCCCTCTCGCTTGACCTCGCTGACCGCATTGCCGGTCCGGGGTCCAGCGAGTGCAATCGAGAGCGTCAGCATCGCGAGAGCAAGAAGTGCGGCCGGCAGCCAGGAGAGCCTCGAGCGAAGCGAATGCGATCGACTGTCGACGATCCGGAGGCTCGAATAGCGAACGACGGCGGGGATCCGGCTCGCCTGAACGAAAACCAGAGGTGCAAAGAGCCCAAAGAGAAGCAGGAGCGGATCGCTGAACTCGAAATTATTGAGCTCAGGCACGCGATGACTCCGCGGATCCAGCTTGCAAGGGAACCGTCGTCGAAACGAAGTCCCGCGTCTCGGTCAGGAATTGTTCGGCAGCCGAAATCGACTCTACGACGACTTCGGGTCCAGGACGGTGACCGGCGAATTTCACGAGGTCGGCTTCTTCGAGAAAACCCTGGAGAAGGCGCTGATGGGAGCGTGCGAGGTCGGGAGATCGGCCCATCTCGGTCAAGAACTCCTGTGTCGTCAGCTCGGGCGAGCGGAGTCCGAATCGATCCTCGAGATATCTCCGGACGATCAGCGAGAGCTTCACGTAGAACGCATCCATGGTTTCCGTGTTAGGCCGACCGCTCAGCAACAGGCGATCGAGATCGCTCCGCGCCACTTCATAGGCGCTCTGTCGACGCCTTCGCTCTCGAGCGGCGACGAAGAAGCGCCACGCGAAGGGTCCCAACGCCGCGGTGACAAGGAGCGCTCCCGCAGCCCACGCCCACGAAGGGACCGACTCGCGCCTGCGCGGACCGAGATCTCGATGACGGGGTCGCAATTCGAGGGGCACATCCGGGCCAAGGATCGGAGCGACCTCGAGTGTGATTCGTTCAGTCAGGATCTCGAAGGCGTCCTCGCCAATGGGCGCGGCGACTTGTCCCGGTCGACGATCGATGAACTCGATCCGCAGAGGGGGAATCGTCTGGCTGCCCGAGTGCGCCGGCTGAAGTCGATATTTCTGCCGCGCCACGGTACTGCCCGAATCGTTCTCTTCCTCACTTGGCGCGAAGTCGACGATTTCGAACCGGCCGAGAGCCTCCCCGAATTCCGGCATCAGGATTTCCACGCCGGGCAACGCCTCGACGACGAGTTCGAGTTCGACGACGTCGCCGATCACGGGCTGGGAGGGCGAGAGGATGAGATGGACGTGGACGGGCCCGAGCGTGCTCTCGTGCTCGATGGTCTCGGAGGCTTCCGCCGATCGGAACGCCGACATGACGAAGAATACGATCCAAAGGGCCCGGACCGAGATCGAAAACCGGCCCATCAGTGGCCTCTCCGCTCGCGCATCTTGAAGAAACGAACCAGCGGATCGATGACATCGCCCGCGGCATCGACATGTATGAAGTCGATCCCAACTGCCGCGAATCGGCGAGCCAACTCTCGGACCCGCGCAGAGGCCTCCTCTTCGATCTCTGCTCGAAGAGCCCTCGAACTCGTATCGACCAGCCGGGTCTCGCCCGATTCAGCATCGCGCAGCGCGACCAGCCCCACATCTGGCATCTCGAGCTCATTCGGATCCGTCACGAGAACCGCGATCACGTCATGCTTCCGATTCGCCACGACCATGGCCTTCTCGAAGTTCTCGTCGAGAAAATCGCTGACGACGAAACAGATCGTGCGACGCTTCGTCACCTGCATGAAGAATTCGACGGCATGGCTGATATCCGTCGACTCTCGGGGCGCTCGCGGCGACCTGCCCTGCAGAAATAGCGAGCGCATTCTCGACAGGAGACCCGGCGGATCGCTCGCTGCGGCGAATTCATCCACCTGGCCATGCGCAAGTACTTCGCGAACCACGCGAAGGGCATGCTTCTGGCCCTTGCGTGGTGGAATGAACTGCTCGAGTTCGCTGTGAAAGAGGGCCAGCCCCACCTTGTCGTCATTTCGCGTCGCCGAAAACGCGAGGAGTGCACAGAGTTCGGCGGTCGCCTCGCGCTTGCTCCGGTCGCCCGATCCGAAGTCCTGGGAAGCGGACACATCCGCCATCAGCATCAAGGTGAGCTGACGCTCTTCGACATAACGCTTGACGAACGGCTCGCCCATACGCGCCGTGACGTTCCAGTCGATCGATCGAACGTCGTCGCCGGGCACATAGGGGCGAACTTCATCGAATTCGATGCCCCGCCCTTTGAAAACCGAGATGTACTCTCCGGCCAACACGTCCGCGACCTGGCGTCCCGTACGGACCTGGATTTCTCGGACGCGACGAATGATTTCGCTGGTGAGCATCAAGGATTCCTGGAATAGACGTCTGAACGACGGGCTAAGGACGTGTTAAGGAACGAGCACACCGGCGAGGATGCGTTCGATGATGTCCTCGCTCGTCTTGCCTTGCGCCTCGGCTTCGTAGGTCACGACCACGCGATGTCGCAGGATGTCGAGAGCGAGATTCTTGACGTCGTGGGGCGTCGCATAATTGCGTCCCTGAAGAAAGGCGTGGGCCTTGGCGGCTTTGGTCAAGAAGAGCGACGCCCGCGGCGACGCACCGATCTCGATCATCCCCTCGAGATCCGCAAAGCCGGCGGCCTTGGCATCCCTCGTCGCATGTACGAGATCGACGACATAACTCTTCACCTTATCATCGACGAAGACTTCGTCCACGACCTTGCGAGCAGCCAGAATCTGTTCGGGCGTCACTGCGTGGCCGATCTGCGCCTCGGGCTGACCGGTCGCCATGCGATCGACGATCTTTCGCTCTTCTTCTTTCGAGGGATAGCCGACGACGACTTTCAGCATGAAGCGATCGATCTGCGCTTCCGGCAGTGGATAAGTGCCCTCTTGCTCGATTGGATTCTGCGTCGCGAGAACGAGGAAGGGTTCGTCGAAGGGATAGGTCGTGCCACCGATCGTGACCTGGCGCTCCTGCATCGCTTCAAGAAGGGCTGCCTGGACCTTGGCCGGAGCACGATTGATTTCGTCCGCAAGGATCAGATTCGAGAAGATCGGGCCCTGCTTGATGCTGTACGTGCCTTCTCTCGGGTTGAAGATCTCGGTTCCGATCACGTCGGCCGGAAGCATGTCGGGCGTAAACTGAATCCGCGAGAACTTCGTGTCGATGGCAGTCGCCAGCGTTCGAACGGTCAGCGTCTTCGCCAGTCCGGGTACGCCCTCGAGAAGAACATGTCCACTCGAAAGCACGCCGATCAAGAGTCTCGAGATCATCTCTTCCTGACCGACGATGACCTTGCCAACCTCGCTGACCAGGTCACTGAATACACGCGCATAATCCTCGACTGACGCGGAAGCGCTCTCGCTCATGTCTTTTCTCCTATCTGGTCATCTTCGGCTGTGTTAGGCATGTCGAGATTCCGACGCTGCGATTCCAGAGCTAAAGCCGGTCGAAGAGTGCGAAGAACTCCTCGAAGGCTTTCAGCTGGTTCCCGACCGCCGAAGACGGCACCAGGATCGGCGTGCGCAGCCCGGCGTCATACCACTCCTGGAGGCCTTCGAGCACCCGGTCCGCAGGACCGTAGAGCGTGGAGTCCGAGAGCCAGCGATCCGTCATCAGCTCAGGCAATCGATCTCGATCGCCCGCTTCGAGTGCTGCCTCGACTGCCTCCATCTCCTCGACATAGCCCGCTTCCTTCCAGTAATTCCGATAGTTCGGAAGACCCAGATACATCTTCAAGGTCCTTCGATTGACGGCGGCCGCAGCCTCGAGATCATCGGAAATGCAGGTCGGAATCATGTTGCCCAGGAAAAACTCGCCGCTGGCTCGCTGATCCTCGGTCAAGACAGCGATCGACGTCGGGAAGTGACTCCGCGAGGCATTCGCGAAGACGACACCTTCGGCGAGTTCTCCGGCCAACGCCACCATCTTCTTACGCAAGCCCGCGACGACGATCGGCGGCAAGTCTCCGGTTCGCGGCGTCGCCCGCAGGTTCGTGATGAACTCACGCATGTCGGATAGCGGTTTTCCTGCGTCGACTCCCGCACGCCGGTTCACGGGCCCATGACTCACTCCAACACCGAAGCGAAAGCGTCCGTTCGACAACTCGTGAATCATCGCGGCCGTATGCGCGTAGTCCGAAACGTGACGCATGTAGAGATTGACGATCGAAGTCCCGAAGGTGAGTTTCTCGGTCACCAGCGCGAGCGATTGGGACAAGCCCAACGCGTCACCAAAGCTGGCGCAGTAGATCCCGGCGAAGCCACGCTCTTCGATCGCGCGAGCCAATTCGAGCGTCGTCTTACGACGTCCGGGAACCGCGGCGAGTGCTACCGCTGGTAGGGGAATGGAGGTGGATCTCGTTTCGGGTGCCAAGCTTCGTATCCTCTCGTTCGAGTTCAGATCGTCATCCGGGGTGCGTCGGGATCGATCGGTGGAGTCTGGAATTCATCGTCCTGATAGTCGTCGTCGAAAGCCGGTGCACCGTCGGGCGCGCTGCCCGGCTGCGGCGGTCGATCGTCGTTGGCGCGTTCGCCCGTGAACCTTCGCCGCTGTTCGATGAAATAGCTCTCGCCGGGCATCAGACGAATCGCTTCGTCGATCGTGAGCAGCGCACCCAGCCGATCCCCTCTCTGGAAGAGCGCCTCCGCAAGTGTATCCAGAATTCCCGGATGCATCCGCCCAGTGCTGGCCACGGCTCGATCTGCCAGCGCGACAGCGAAGTCGAGGCCGACCGGTGTGGCCCCGCCTTCGGTCGCGATGAACCAGGCCGCCGCGTTTTCGAAGGGGTAGAGCCCGAGGGTCGCCGGAGTATTCAACAGACGCGAGGCGTGTCGTTCGAGTGCAGGCATATCGTGCCGGATCAGCGGCAGCGCGCCGAGGACACCCAGCACGAGCGCGACCATCGCCCCGTAGACGGCCATCCGGACTCGCCCGGTGGGGATGATGCTCTCGAGAGTCGGCGGTCCGAGAAACCATGCTGCGAGAAAACCCGCGGTGAAACCGCCGAAATGCGCCCCTCCGGCAACAAAGCTCGATAAAAGCCGATCGATCACGACGAATTGCAGAAGCAACAC
>CAWLAJ010000266.1:0-5908 GCA_963854795.1 Deltaproteobacteria bacterium UBA4427
CGCGCCTATGGGAAGCTTGGCGTTCCCCATGATCAGTGGAGTGAGCTGCGCCAGTTGGATCGACTGCACTACTGCGAGCCCCCCGGCTTCGACTCCTTCTATCCAGTCGTGCGTCATGCGGATATCTGCGAGATCTCCAAGCAACCCGACCTCTTCTTGAACCGCTTCGGCATCGTCTTGGAGAGCAGCGAGCAGAAGATTGCGCTGAGTGCCGAGGACGGGATCGGCCAGATGCGCGTAATCATCGGGATGGATCCGCCCGAGCATCGCGACTATCGCAAGGTCGCGGTTCCCTGGTTTACGCCTCGAGCCATCGACAAGATCGGCGCTGTGGTCCAAAAGAGTGCGCGCCATCTGGTGGACACGCTGGTCGAGCGGGCCAGTGGGGGCGCAGGGGGGAATGAAGGCGAGTGCGAGTTCGCCAACGAGATTGCCGCCGCGCATCCGCTTCGCATCCTCTCGACCATCCTCGGGGTATCCCAGGAACAGGAGCCGCAGATCCTCAGGCTGACCAACGAACTCTTTGCCAGCGACGATCCGGACTTGCAGCGCAAGGGCGACGACCGTGGCAAGGCGATGCAAGAACTGGCGATGGAGCTGTTCGGGCTTTTCAACGGGATCATCGAGGATCGGCGCGCGAATCCGACCGACGACCTGGCGAGCCTGCTCGCCAATGGCAAGGTGAATGGCGAGCCGATGGGCGTGATGGAAACCGTCGGCTACTACCTGATCACGTTCTCGGCCGGACACGACACCACCAAGAACGCACTGGCCAGCGGCGTCTGCGCCTTGGCCCAGAATCCAGCAGAGTTCGAAAAGCTCAAGCGCAATCCGGAGCTGATGGGTAGCGCCGTCGAAGAGATCATCCGTTGGACCTCACCCGTCAACTACATGAAGCGCGTGGTCGCCAAGGATCTCGACTTCCACGGCCAAAAGCTCAGCAAGGGCGACAACCTCGTGCTCTTCTACGGGTCGGCGAATCGCGACGAGAAGGTCTTCGACGACCCATTCACTTTCCGCGTCGACCGCAATCCGAATCCACATCTCGGGTTCGGAATCGGCGAGCACTTCTGCATCGGCTCCCATCTGGCGCGTGTGTCGCAGCGGGCCATGCTCACGGAACTCGTCAGTAGAATCGACTCACTCGAACTCGCCGGGGAGCCGGAGCAGATCCAGTCGAGCTTCGTGGTGGGTCTGAAAGAGCTGCCCCTTCGCTATCGGGTCAGCCTTCAAGAAAGCGTCACAAAGAGGAGATCTCCATGACTACGTCGTCAACGACATCCGAGCCGATTCTGCTCGAAGAAACCCGAAATGGGGTCCGGATCCTTCGGATGAATCGGCCGGAAGTAAAGAATGCGCTCTCGAACGACCTGACCCGAGCGCTTGTTCGGAGTCTTGAAGAAGCCGCGTCTGACGCCGAGGTTCGGGTGGTCGCACTGACGGGTGTCGGCGGTGCGTTCTGTTCTGGTGCGGATCTCAGCCCGAGAAAACCAGGGGATCCCAAACCTGATTCGATTGAGGTCACCGCGGACATCGTGGTTCAGTTGGTCACCGGGTTACGAGTGACCTGCGAAAAGCCCGTCATCGCGGGCGTCAATGGCGTCGCGGTCGGGGCGGGGCTCGCGCTCGCCATGTGTGCCGATATCCGGATGGCCAGCTCCGCGGCTCGCTTTCATCCGGGCTATGCACGGATCGGAACCTCGCCGGACTGCGGACTCACGTGGACCTTGCCGGCGGCCATCGGACGCGAGCCGGCGATGCGCTTCTTTCTCGAGCCGAAGATGCACGATGCCGACGCAGCGCTCGCGCTGGGGATCGTGGGCGAAGTCGTCGACGCCGAAGGCTTCGATCAGGCCTTTGTTGCCTATTGCGAGAAGATCGCCGAAATCGCACCGCTTGCGGCAACACAGACGAAGCGTCTGGTGTCACGGATCGGACTCCCCGATGACCTCGACGCTCACCTGCGCGACGAACTAACGTACGCAGCGCGCGGATTGAGGAGCGAGGATGGCAGGGAAGCCAGACGTGCGATGCGCGAGAAGCGCAAGCCTGTCTTCAATGGGCGCTAGAACTGGAGCACTGATATGACGGAATCGACCGAGGCGGGAACCGAGCCCGCCCTGCTCTTTGAAAAGGCGAATGCCGTCGCGACGTTCACGCTGAACCGCCCGGCTGCTCGTAATGCGCTGACGGCCGGCATGTTTCTCGACATGGAGCGCCTGCTCATCGAGATCGAGGCCGACGATGAGGTGAGGGTTGTGGTCATCACGGGAACCGGTCGCGGATTCTCGGCGGGTGCCGATCTAAAACCCGCGTCGGACGAAGAGCGCCAAAGGACCAGGACGGCATCGTTTCCCGGTGATCAGGGCGGCGACCTCCTTGATCGCGCCAATCGCTGCACGCTTCGTCTGCATCGGCTTCCGAAACCGGTCATCGGCAGCATCAACGGCGACGCGGTAGGCATCGGTTGCAGCCTGGCTTTGGCGACGGACCTGCGAATCGCTTCGGACAGGGCGCGCCTCGGCGTGATCTTCTCTCGCCGCGGGCCGATCGAAGACCCAAAAGAAGGCCGAGGGACAGAAGGAGAAATTCAGCTACATCCAGGAGGCCGCCCGGGAGGGCAACGAGCGGAACATGTTCAAAGCGATGCTGGCCAGTCAGGGTGTGTCGGCCGAGGAGAGCGAGCCCTACCCTAAGGCGCTCGACAGCGACGAGGCACTACGCGCAGTCTACAACTACTACCGGGCGATCCCGCTGTGGATGAAGGAACGTCTCGACCCCGTGCCGATGCCGACGCTCTTCATCTGGCCCACGGGCTCACAGAACGTCGCGAGTGATTCGATCGAGGCGAACGCGAACGGGGTGAAGGGGCCGTATCGCCTCGAGATCGTCGAGGATGTCCATCAGCCCGTCTTACAATCAGAACCCGAGAGGCTCACGCGTATATTGCTCGACCATCTCTCCGAGCACGCACGCTGAAATACAAGCTTGCACGGCGGGCACTTCATTGTCCTCGATTCTCGTGCGGACTCGCGGACGGGTAGGGATGCATACGCCGTAGCCGCAGCTAGAGCACCACTCCCACTTGCCGCGCCTGCGCAAGGAGTCGTCCGTCTGCGCTCCAGATCTCGCCATCCTCTTCGAGATAGCCGCCCTGGACCGCGCGCGTGGAAAAATCGACGAGTACGAACGCGTCCGGTGCAAGGCTCGCCAAGGCTTCGGGCGCGAGAATATGCACGGTGAGGTCGACGGTCGGCACGCCGCCCGCGGTCGGCGGCATATCGCGTGAAGCGAAAATGGCCGGCGGCCAGGCGTCGCTGATCGCCGCGATCTCCGCGGTATCCCAGGGCCGTGGCTCTCTCAGACGAATCCAGCCGCCGCTGCGCGCTTCTCGCGTCCGCTCCCCGTCCGAAAAGGGCACCGGACCAATCGCAAAGCGCTGCTCATAACGATCGTGAAGCGACGGCATATCACGATCCTTGGGGCGCTCGCGCGCCTCGCATTCTTTGGGAGGCCGTACATCCGGCATCTTTGCGTGAACGAACCCGCCCATCTCCCGGGGTACCGCATGAGCCGCCGTCGCGAGCGCCTGGAGCTTGCCGTTCTGAATGAGTCGGGCGGTCACCGTCGTCAAGGTTCGACCGACACGTTCGACGACCGTTTCGACGTGGGCCTTGCCTTCCTGCGGAGGTCGCAGGAAGTGAACCGTGAGTGAGAGTAGAGGCCGACTGGCATCCGCAACGGCGTGATCGGCTGCCTTTGCGAGAATGGCCGCAACGTATCCGCCGTTTGGGCCACGGACGATCCACCACCCGCGGTCGATCCTGACCTCGTAGCGGCCTTCGCCGATGGGCTTGATTGCGGTGTCTCGATCGAATCGATTTGTCATCTTCGACGCGTGTTAGGCGAACCGGACACCGGTCAGCTCTTCGGACTGCGTCCAGAGTCGTTCCGCACCGGCGCGGTCGAAGGCCCAGGCGGCATAGCCGGTTCTGGGATCTTCTGTCGTCGTCGGCTGGGCGATCTGGCAATCCAGGAGATAGGACCCGCCGTGATCGATGAGCTCGGGGGACGTCGCCGCCCAGACCGAAGTCGCGGCGCCCTGCGGAACCGTCTTCAGGACGACGCCCTCTTTCTCGAAGCCGGCACGCATCACCTCGATGACGGCCGCCGGGATGTGGCGGGCGAGATCGGTTTGAATCACGCCCGGATGGAGGGAAAGCGATAGGAGTCGGTCGCCGTGGCGCCGCTGAAGCTCTGACGCGAACCAGATATTCGCGGTCTTGGATTGGGCATAGGCGAGGCTGGGATCGTAGTCACGCGACTTCCAGTTGAGGTCCGCATGGTCGACCGACCCGCGGAGATGCGCTCCCGAACTCAACGTCACGACACGGGCGTTATTCGCCAACGCCGGCATCAATTGTGCGGTCCATGCGAAATGGCCGAGGTGGTTCGTACCGAACTGCGTCTCGAATCCGTCCCCTGTTTGGCCTTCCGGACACATCATCACGCCGGCGTTGTTGACAAGGAGATCGATCGACTGTCCCCGATCGACGAACGTTTTCGTCGCGCCCGCAATGTTCGCAAGAGACGCCAGGTCGACCTCGAGGGAATCGAAGGTCGCCTCCGGAAGCTGCTGGCGCAGGGTTGTGAGCGCTGCCGCGATCTTTTCCGGGTTGCGGCCGCAAATCGTCACCGACGCGCCAATCGAGGCGAGGGCGCGCGCCGTTTCGATTCCGAGCCCGCCGGTCGAGCCCGTGACGACAGCGTGCTTTGCGTCGAGTCGAATTCCTGAGATGACTTCATCGGTCGTCGATTCGGCGTCAAAGCCCATGGGATCTCCTTGCGCCGGGGAAGTGGAATGCGGCGGATGCGGAAGATCGCTCAGCCGACTCGAGAAGCCAAGCCGCTCGGAATCCAATCGCCCGCCGGGCATCGGTGACTCTGTCTCGCTGGAGGATGTCGGTTTTCGCTAGTGTCGCAGGGCACGATCGCGCGAATGCCGAAGGAGAAGCCAGGTGAACATTACGCCCTTGACCCCCATCATTGGCGCTGAAATCGGCGGGATCGATCTCGGCAAGCCTCTCAATGATGAAACGATATCGGTCGTGCGCGCCGCGCTCGTCGAATGGAAGGTCATCTTCTTCCGCGATCAGGACATCACGACATCCGAGCACATCGCGTTTGCTCGCCGTTTCGGGGATCTCGAGATCCATCCGTTTGCTCCCAAGAAGGAGGGGCATCCGGAAGTTCTGGAGCTCGAGAACGGGCCGAACAACAAGAGTCGGATCAACGTCTGGCATAGCGACGTCACATGGCGATTCGAGCCGTCGCTCGGCTCGATCCTGCGAGCCGTCGAGGTTCCTGAAGTGGGCGGCGACACGATGTGGGCCAACATGGAAGCCGCGTACGAAGGGCTGGACGATGCGCTCAAAGAGAAGATCGAAGGGCGTATCGCGAGTCATGACTTCATGGCGACCTTCGGGAGGCCGCTCTCCGATGAGAAGCGCGCGGAAATGCGCGAGCGGTATCCGATCGCCCATCACCCGGTGGTGCGCACGCATCCGGAATCGGGACGTCGCAGCATCTATGTGAATGCCGCATTCACGTCGGGGATCGACGACATGGACCCCGACGAGTCGCATGAGATTCTGCAGCGGCTCTACTTTCAGTCCCGCATCCCCGAGTACCAGGTGCGCTTCCAATGGCGCTGCAACTCGATCGCGTTCTGGGACAACCGCGGTGCGCAGCACTACCCGGTCTCCGACTATTTTCCAGCCGTTCGACGCATGGAGCGCGTGACCGTGGTCGGCGACCGGCCCGCCTAGCGACCGTCTGCGTCCAATCCGCCGCTAGACTAGATCGCAATCGTCACCTCACCACGATCGCAGAGCGCCGAAATGCAAGC
>CAWLAJ010000267.1:0-5898 GCA_963854795.1 Deltaproteobacteria bacterium UBA4427
ACAATCGTCGCCTGCAGCTGATCGCAAAATATGCGGAACGGCGGGCCGTACTGCGCAAGATCCTGAAGGATCCGAACGCGACGATCGACGAGAAGCTCGAAGCCCAGGTCGGTTTCGCCAAGCTCCCACGCAACTCCTGTTCGACCCGCAAGAATAATCGCTGTGCAATTTCAGGTCGCTCGAAGGCCTACTACAATAAATTCGGCGTCTCTCGAATCGCTTTGAGAGAACTGGCTCTACGTGGTCAGCTGCCCGGCGTCCGAAAATCCAGCTGGTAGAGTCGGCAAGTCGCCACAGCACTCCGAGCATCCGCATCAGCATTAACAGGAACCAGAACCGTGAAGCCTGAAATTCATCCTGACTACCACAAAGTCATCTTCATCGACTCCGCTACGGGAAGCGAGTGGGAAAGCCGCTCGACCGTGACCTCCAAGGAAACTCGCGAGATCGACGGCGTCGAAGTTCCGGTCGTCCGACTCGAGATTTCGTCCGTGAGTCATCCGTTCTGGACCGGCAAGATGCGCGAGCTCGACGCCGACGGAAAGATCGATCGCTACCGCAAGCGCTACGGCGGCAAGGCCAAAGAGTCCTAGGACGCTGTTTCCGGGCTCTTCGCGTGAAACTGAACTGTCTGATTGAATTGGCCGGCTTCGCAGCCGGCCTGTTTTTTTTGCCGCTCCAGTCGGCGGGGCGAGCCGGTGGCCGCCCTCTTCTGCTTCGGCCACTCCTGGATCGGTGGAGCGCGAGCTAACGGCCGGTGAGCTTTCGGCGAATCTTGTTCTTGAGGCGAAGTGCGCCGGGCTGGAGCTTCGAGTCGTCGGTATTCAAGAGGAAACCGTCGAGACCGCCCTTCTTCTGCACGGTGCGCAGCGTTCGGGCGGCGATGTTCAGTGGCACCTGTTGGCCAAGCGCCTCCGAGAGTAGACGCACCTTCTGGATATTGGGTTCGAAGCGGCGATTGGTTGCTCGCTTGGAATGGGACACGTTATGTCCGAACTGAACCTTCTTACCAGTGAGTGCACAAACGCGCGCCATCGCCTTGCTCCAACTTGCTGGGTCTCGTGCTCGCTCTTCGACCGATCTGCCTGGGCAATCGGGGTCGACGAGATTCGAGTCTTGACTGATTGAGTGTGTGTCTTCCTAGCGAGCTCTCGCTGGCTCGACTCGCCCTCTGGCGAGCGCAGTTTTTAGCGACCAGCCGCCACGGGGTCAACCGATGGCGACCGGAGTCGCCGGGTTTTGCGGGTCCAATACTCTTTACCCCGAGGGGCATTCCGGAAAAGGACAGCCGACCGGGGCCTCGATCGAAGCCGGTCGGTCGGTTGCGGCGTCTGCCAAGAGGATCCGGCTCAGCCTGCTGCCGGTACCGGCAGCGTTGGATGCTCGACACGCGCCGTGATCGTGTTTCCCCGGAGTTCTTCCTGGAGGCTCGCGAGTTCGCTGCGCGCCGACTCTCGACGGGCTTCATCTCTAAATCCACGCAGCTTCATGCGAAACGCATCGCCGTCCTCGCCCAATTCCTTGTTGACCTCGCCTTCGAGAACCACGCGCGAAATGTGCTCTCGAACATTTTCGAGTGCGTCCATCTCCGCATCGACGGAAAGCCCTTCGATGGCGGATTGCAATCGACGGCGTGCGCGCGCGTTGGCCAGTGTTGCCAGCATCCGCCCCTTCTCGCGCACGAGAGAACGGATCTCTTCGCGGAATCGAATCAAATTGTTCTTCGCGTCCTCCGCCTGGAGGCGCACCTGATCGAGTTCGTTCTCCGCGCGTTCGAGTTCCTCGAAGAGCGCTTGCTTATGCGCGATCAGTGTGAGCGAAGACTCGTCGTCGCCGCGTCTGACACTCCGACGGACATCGTCATGCATGCGCGCGATCTCGGCGCGACGATCTGCGATCTCGCTCTCGATCTTGTTGCGCATGTAGAGAATGCCCGCCACGGCACCCTTCAGCTCTCGATATTGGCGCACCCGTTCTGCGATCGCCTGTTCGTAGACGACTTCGGGCGCATTGTGTTCGCGATCTCGAACCCAGGACCCAAAGACCCCGCGAAACAGACTGCGCAATCGGCTGAACATACTCGGTCTATGATCGGACATGACTTCTCCTCTTGCTCCTCTATGCCGGACGAACCGGCTAGTCGCGGGCGCGACGACGAAACTCATCGGCCTTCAAGCCGAGTTCTCGAATCTTCTGTTGCAGGCTCTGTCGGACCATTCCGATGGCACCTGCTGTTCGCGAGACATTGCCTTCGTTCTCGCGCAAGGCTGCCGACAGATACCGGCGTTCAAAGCTCTCCACGGTCTCGCGTTTCGCTTCCGCGAAAGGAAGTTCCAAGCCTGGTGTCGGACGAGTCGGCGCTTCTCCACTCGAGTCGAGCTGCAGATCCTTCTCCGTTATGTCGGATCCCGCGGCGAGCACGGAGGCTCGCTCGAGGACGTTGCGCAATTCCCGCACATTGCCCGGCCAGGGGTGTCGGGCGAGTCGAGCCAGGGCGGCCGAGTCCAATTCCTTCTTCGGACGATCGAGTCGCTCGGCAACCTGACCGAGAAAACGATCAGAGAGTGCGCCGAAGTCTTCGATACGGTCACGCAGCGGCGGCAATTCGATCTCGACGACCTTGAGGCGGTAGTAGAGATCCTCCCGAAAATTGCCGGCTTGGATCTCTTCCTCGAGATCACGATGGGTCGCACTGATCACGCGAACATCGACGTCGATCGTCTCCGTCGATCCGACCCGCTCGAGTTGACGTTCTTCGAGTACTCGCAAGACCTTGGCCTGGGTTTCCGCGCTCATGTCGCCAATCTCATCGAGAAAGATCGTTCCGCCATCGGCGGCCTCGAATCGTCCCACGCGGCGGCGGTCGGCGCCGGTGAACGCGCCCTTTTCATGCCCGAAGAGCTCACTCTCGACGAGTTCACGATTGATCGCCGCGCAGTTCACGGCCACGAAGGGCCGCTCCCGACGAGAACTCGTCGAATGCAGTGCCTGGGCCACGAGTTCCTTCCCCGTTCCACTCTCGCCCCGAATCATCACGGAGAGGTCTGTCTCCGCGACCTTCTGAATCGTCTCGAAGACCCGCCTCATGAGCGCGCCCGCACCGATCAGCTGATCGAAGCCATAGTCGCGCTGGACTTGTTCGCGCAGCAAGCGGTTTTCGCGTTCGAGTCGATGCCGCTCGAGGGAACGCGCCACAACGACCCGCAGCTCATCGTTGTCGAATGGCTTGGGGACATAATCGTCCGCACCAAGCTTCATCGCCTCGACGGCGATCTTCTCCGATCCATACGCGGTGATCATCACGACTGCTGTTTCAGGTCGCTCTTCTTTGGCGACGCGTAGAACGTCCATGCCGGTCTTGCCGGAGCCGAGCGCCAGATCGGTGATCACGAGATCAAAAACGTTTTGTCTAAGCTTGTCGGCCGCAATATCGCCGTCTTCCGCCAGCTCGACCTCGAAACCTTCGCGGCGAAGCAGTCCCTTCAGCGCCAATCGAATCGCGTGTTCGTCTTCGACAACCAGAATTCTTGCAGTCATGGCTTCCTCGAATCACTTCGTTTCGTCTTCGGAAAGACGAGTACGAATTCAGTGCCTTCGCCGACCTCGGATTCGACCTCGATCGATCCTCCGTGGTTGTCGACGATCTTTCGGCACATCGCCAGACCCAGCCCCGTTCCCTCTTCTCGAGACGTGTAGAAGGGATCGAAGATCTGATCGATGTCGTCTGGATCGATCCCGCGACCATTGTCCGTGATGCGCACCCAGATCTCGCTGCCCGCCAGGTTCTCGCCCATTGAAACGCGAACTTCTCTTTGCTCGATGCGCGGGTCTTCGAGGGCGTCGATGGCATTTCCAACGAGATTGATGATCACGCGGCGCAATTGCTCTGGATCCCCTTCGAGGCGACCCTGGGCGTCGTATTTCCGAATGATCTCGACCTCACTGCGCGATACACGATCACGAAAGGTCTCGAGCGCAGACTCCAGGACGTCTTCCATGACGACCGCTCCGATCTTGATTTCCTCTTCGCGCGCATAACGAAGCAGATGCGAGATCGATTTTTCGACGCGCTCGAGTTCAGCGACCGCAACTCGGGCGTACTCGACCTGCTCGCGGCTATTGGGCTCTTCACCCATCTGCTGCACGAGGCTCTTCGCAGCCGTGATCGGATTTCGAATCTCGTGCGCGATCGACGCGGAAAGATGTTCGAGAGAGCGATGATGCTCACCCTCGAGGTTTCGGCGTTCGTGGCTCACGCGAGTATGAACGCGGCGCTGGACTTCGTCCTGCAAGAATTTCTCTCGCAGCCGCGGCTCGTAAACCAGCCGAAATGCCTTTCGCCCGATGTCGACACCGAAGACGATCAGCGTGATCACACCGACAAAGGGAATGAAGATGAGCAGCGGAACTACGATCAGGGCCGCTCGCACGATGCGCCTCGAGAGTTCGACCTTCTTGTCCGCTAGTCGCTGGGCCGCGCGATAGGCCCGCTCTTCGGGGGCGAGAAGCGCATCGTCGATCGATTCGTGTTCATCGCGCGAGGCCTCCTCGAAATCGGCGAAGTCATCGAAAGACGCGTCGCGATCGCGCTTCCGCGACCGGGAACGCGACTTCGAGCGCGATTTCCGTTTGGACCGTGACTTGGATCCTGAATCAGACCCCGGGTATCGAACGTGTCGCTCACCCGCCTTCGGATCCTTGAACATTCGCATTTCCTCCCGCGAGTCCAGATGGCGCGCCATCGATCGGGCGCCCTCCAAATATGGTTGCGCATCTGTCATGCGTCGCTCCCGCTCGTGGCCGGCGTCGCATTCGGTTCCTTCGGGAACGAAAGTACGAACTCGGTTCCCTCGCGGGCTTCCGAAACGAGCTCGATTCGCCCGCCATGGGCCTCGATCGTCTTGCGCGACAGAGCGAGGCCGAGACCCGTTCCCTCCTGCCGAGTCGTGTAGAAGGGACTCCAGATTCGCTCGCGATCCTCCGGCGTTATGCCCGGGCCGTTGTCGATCACGCGCAGCCAGATTTCGCTACCCGCGAGGTTCTCCCCGCCGAGGATCGAGACACGGGGCGCCGCCACATCTGCGGTCGAGATCGCCTCGAGCGCATTCGAAATCAGGTTCTCGATCACCCGTCGGAGCTTCTCGGTATCGCCTCGCATCTCGGCAGGGAGATCGAATTCGATCGCGAGTTCGATTCCCGCCGAATTCGCGCGTTCCTGAAGCCCTTCGACCGCCGCCATCGCGACCGACCGGAGTTCCAGGCGCTGGAAGCGCGGCTCTTCATCGCGCGCGTAGCGAAGAAGATGGGAGATCGAGCGCTCGACCCGGTCGAGTTCTGACAGCGCCGTTTCAGCGTATTCGAGATTGTCATCGGAGGCAGGGTCTTCCCCCATCTGCTGTACGAGACTCTTGGCCGCCGTGATCGGGTTTCGAATCTCGTGTGCGATCGAGGCGGAGAGATCTTCGAGAGAGCGACGGCTTCGCGTTTCGACTTCGCGCCGTTCCGTCCGGACGCCATCTGCCGAGCGGACACCGACTTCCTTTTCGACCCAGCGATCTCGAAGCGCCGGCGCCGTCAAAGCCCACAGGTAGTGGCAAAAAAGGCCGATTCCCCAGCTCAGGGCAACGATCGCGAAAACTCTGATGCTTCTCGTCGCGAGCAGGATGATCGCGAGCGTCGCTGCGTAGGAACCGAAATGAGTCAGGAAAGCGATGCGCTGATTGGCGCGGCTGCGCGCGCGCGAAACGAGTCGATCGTGTTCGATTTCAGCCGGAGTTCGATCGTCTTCCTTGGCCGGCCGACGGTGGCGGCCAGAGCCGCGATCGGCGCGAAAACCCTCGGCTCGGCGGCGCGCTCGCTCGGCGGAGCGGAGCGCACGATGTGCATTGCGAGCCGCTC
>CAWLAJ010000268.1:0-5895 GCA_963854795.1 Deltaproteobacteria bacterium UBA4427
TGTCGACTCGCGTTTCGAAGAGCTGCAGGATTCGGCCTGTACCACAGGCGAAGTCCAGGAGGGTGACGGGACCCGATCGCGCCTTCCGGTAGCGTGCAAGAATCGCGAGGAGTTCGGACTGCTCGATCTCCCAGACCACAGACCGATAGGGACCTCGCACGAATTTGTCGTGGTAGTCGCGGCCCTTGCCGACATGTGATTCGCGATAATTCGTATGCATGATGAGGCGTCGTTCCCGCTTGCCGGCCACAAGAAAGAGGTTCTCGGAAGCAGCGTCAAGCATGGCGGCAGAGGCAACCGGCAAGAGCCGTTCGCATTGAGCGAGGGAGATTAGACCCGTTTCGCTTCACCGACATCTTTTGAATAGGCGATCGGGATCGCCGTGGCGTGCCGACACCCAGGCGATGGGTTTGCGTCGCAACGAAACGCCAGTCGCGAAAAGATCGGGAAGGATGTACACAAAGGCCTCGATCGGTCGCCATGTCGAGCAGTCCGGGTCAAGTCGCCGTGCAGTGACTCGCCCATTTACCCCTGCAGTGGTCTCCGTCACACTTCGCCGAGTACCCGTCTTCTAGCTTCGGGTACCGCGTCCTCGAATTGGGAGTTTGCATTGAGTCCGTTTCGTCCACGTTTGGGTCGCCGCCTGGCGTCGCTGTCCCTCGTCCTCGTCTTCGTTTTCTCTCTCGCGCTGACCGCGGCGGCCGCCAATATCGGTTGGGTTCGCGGAAATATCCGGCTCAATCTCCGCTCCGGAGCCGGTACACAATTCAAGATTCTCGGAGGCGTCGAAACCGGCGACGAACTCGCGGTGCTCAGCACCGGCGAGAGTTGGACGCACGTCAAGACCGCCAAAGGCAAGATCGGGTGGATTCCCGCCGGCTATCTGGAAACGGAACCACCACCGACTCTTCGACTCTCGATGCTCGAAGCAGAGACCGCGACCCTGAAAACGGAACTCGTAGAGATCCGGGCGGAAGCCGCGCGACTGCGTGAATCGAATGCCACGCTCGGCGCGACGGACAGCGGCCAGCGCGAAGAGATCGAATCCCTCAAGATCGACAACTATCAACTTCGCGCGGGAACCCGATACCAGGAGTGGATTACCGGCGGCCTCATCCTCACACTCGGCACGCTCGTTGGAGCCGTCCTGCATCGAAACGCCACACGCCGGCCGTCTTCCCGAATCCGGCTCTAGCCGCAACACGCTGGCGGCGAGCGCGGCCAGCCAGAACTCCTCCGTCTATCTCTTCTAACTATTGAACGCGCGCAGGTACATCCGGCCAAGGATGCCGATCGCCATCACGAAGGCGAGGAGCGAACCGATCACGCTCGTACGACCCGCGAAGCGATGAATCCGCACCGTTTTCGGGTCTGGCGCGGGGTCCTCCGGATCGTGCGTGACGAGCCTCGTGACCAGCAACTTCCGCGCCTGCAGCCAGGCAACGGTTCCGCCGCCTAACATCTGAAGTATGAAGAGTTCATGGATTCTGAGCACCCAGATATCCACGGTCGTCCAGAGAGACAGTTCCTCGCGGCCCAGGACTAGAACCTTCACTATGTAGGACAACAGGAAAGCAACGACGAGTAGCGTGGCCGTCTTCATCGATCGCTTGTGTCGAGCGATCTCTCCTCTTCGTGCACATCGTACGCCGAGAATCGCCACCAGACAGACCGCGCCGAGATCTGCGATCGCTGCGGTCCAGAAAATGAGCTTGGGGTCCATCACTTGAGGAATTCTACTCCGCGGTCGACTGGCGATTTGCGAAACGTAGCCAAAGGCGGCTAGCCCTGCGCAGGAGAATCAGCGATCTGACTCGTTGCTTCGAGTTCGCGACCGGCGGTTTCCGGCAACATCCAGAAAACGAAGACACCCAGGAATGTAAATAGACTCACGGCGACCGCCGCGGGAGCGATCGATGCATACTCGGCCGTCATCATTCCCACGATCGCAAAGCCCGCGGCAGCTCCCAACGTCTCGCACAGAGTTTCCCAGCCCATCGCGGTGTTGCGGCTCGATGTCGGGAAAAGTTCGCTCGTCACGGTTCGCATGAGGACGCCGCCCCCGGTCAAGATGAAGACGAAGGGGATCCATACGATCGGAACACCTATGCTAGGCCCGAAATACATCGCGAAAGCGATCAGCGGAAAAAGGGTATAGGCGATCATGGCCACCGGGCGTCTTCCGCTGCGATCGGCCGCCCAACCCATTGCGGGATTCCCGATGATGCCGGCGATCCCAGCCACGATGGCCATCAGTGAGTAGCTACTGGGCTTCCATCCGTGGGTCGTCTGAACGAAATCGGAGAGCAGACCAAAGGCGGGACTGACTCCGACCGAGACACTGAAACCCATGGCGGCCACCGCGAAGCTCCGCGCGGGATATTCCTTGATCAGCGCGATCAGCGGTTGAACGAATCCCACAGCGCCGTCGATGTTTCCCTCGCCACCGCTTTCCAGCTTGAATCGAGCCGTCTCGGAAACTCGTCGGCGCAGCATCGGAATCAAGAAAAGAGGAAAACCGCCAACGATATAGAGCGATCGCCAGCCATAGGGCAACCACTCGATGAACGCATAGAGAAGAGCACCGAGTCCGTAGCCGAAGGCGCCGATGGCGCCTAACATTCCAATTCCCCAGCCGCGATGTTCGGCGGGTAGTTCCTCGGCGATGATTACGGTCGCGGTCGCGATGGTCGCGACGACGAAGGTTCGGGCAATCGTCTGAATTGCGATGAA
This sequence comes from Deltaproteobacteria bacterium UBA4427, assembly GCA_963854795.1. GTDB lineage: Bacteria > Myxococcota_A > UBA9160 > UBA9160 > UBA4427 > UBA4427. The sequence continues at coordinate 2,734 of CAWLAJ010000268.1, forward strand.
TTGGACGGTGGTCTGTGCAAATGCGGAGGCGACGGTCGCCAGGCTCATTCCGACGATCGCGGCCAGATAGACGCGACGGCGTCCGAGCCGATCGGCCAGGGGAAGGATCAGGAAGGCCGGAATCGCTCCCAACCGAACCCAGGCCAAAACCGAAGTCATATCCGCCTGGCTGAGTTCGAAGCTTTCGCGAATCTGCTTGAGGGCCGCGCTCAATACCGACAGGTCGTAGCTTTCGAAGAAACCGGCGAGGGCGACGACACCAACGAGACTGACGTGTTTCGCTTCGAGGCCGATCGGAACACGACCGAGAAAATGAGGCAGCCACCAGGGGCGCTTTACGCGCTCGGGCTCTGCCTCGGCGTTCGTGGCGTCATTCGAACGCTCGATCTTCTCATCACCCGTATCTTTCACGCGAGCATCCTAGCAGCCCAAAACCGCCTGACAGCGACTCAGACTACGGCGAACCGACAGAACGGAGTGCGCGTTTCGTCGGCAGGGCCCGTATTGGGTAGGATAGTTCCATGAGCGTGCTTGCCATTCTTCCCGCCCGCTATGGCTCGACCCGGTTCCCGGGCAAGCCCCTGACGCCGATCGCCGGGAAGCCGATGATTCAGCATGTCTGGGAGCGAACCCGCCTCGCTAAACATGTCGACGCCGTGATGATTGCGACCGATGACGAACGAATCCGAACAGCCTGCGAGGCTTTCGGCGCTGAGGTCGAGATGACGGCGACCAACCATCCGACTGGAACCGATCGTCTAGCCGAGGTCGCTGCACGCCACGACTTCGAAGTCATCGTGAACGTACAAGGCGATGAACCGCTGATCGAGGGGTTCGTCATCGATACGGCGATCGAAGCGCTTTTGCGTGATGACAGCGCGGCGATGTCTACGATCGTTCATCGCGCAGAACCTGCCGCCTTCGATGACCCGAATCGTGTCAAGGTCGTCGTCGATGCCCATGGCACCGCACTCTATTTTTCTCGCGCGCCAATTCCCTATAGCCGGGAATCAAGCGGCGAAGACTCCGACCGGCGGCCACTGCAACATGTCGGCCTGTACGTCTACCGTCGGGACTTTCTACTCGAATTCGTTCGGCTTCCGCGCAGTCCGGCCGAGAAAGCCGAGGAACTCGAACAGCTCCGCGCGCTCGAGAACGGCTACCGGATCCTGGCTCCGGAAGTCGAAGGCTGGACCAGCATTCCCGTCGACGTGCCGGAGGACGTGCCGATCGTGGAGGCGGCGCTCGCGAAAGCGGTGCAGGGAAAATGATGCTGACCGCGGACGCCCAGACGGCGACGTCGAATGCGCCACGAGCGGCCCGAAAGCGCGGGCTGCGATGAGCGCGAAGATCACGGCCGACACCGTTCGCGAGTGGGGGCGTCGCTACTCGAATTGGGGACGATGGGGTTCGGAGGACGAACTCGGTGCGCTGAATTTCATCACCCCGGAACGGATATTGGCCGCCGTCGCCTTGCCACGGCGCGGACAAGTCATTTCCTGCGGATTGAACTTCGATCAGAAGGGTCCCCAAACCGGGGCCGGCGGTCGCCACAATCCGATCCATGTGATGCTCCAGGACGGCGGCGATGTGCTGGCGGGTGCCCAGGACGGGATTCCCGGTGGCTTTCGTTATGCCGATGATTCCATCACGATGCCGCTGCAATGCGGGACCCAGTGGGATGCGCTCGCCCACGTTTTCTACGATGGGAAAATGTACAACGATCGTCCGATCGAACTCGTCACCAGCCGCGGCGCACAAAAGAACGGAATCGAAGCGGCCAAGAACGGCGTCGTCGGGCGAGGGATCCTGCTCGACCTGCCACGACACCAGAGCGAACTCTGGCTCGAGAACGGCTTTGTGATCGGGCCCGAGCTACTCGACGCGTGCGCTGAGGCCGAAGGCGTCACGATCGAGTCCGGCGATATCGTACTCGTCCGCACGGGCATGATGACCCGCTGCCTGTCCGAAGGATCGTGGGACGGCTATTGCGGCGGGTCCGCGCCGGGGCTCTCGGTGCATTGCGCCGCCTGGCTCTTCGATCGCGAAGTCGCTGCCGTCTGCACGGATACGTGGGGAATCGAGGTCCTGCCCAACGAGACGGAAGACTGCTTTCAGCCTCTGCACATGATCTCGCTCCGCAACACGGGCGTGCTCTTCGGCGAGATCTTCCACATGGACGCGCTCGCTGAGGCCTGCGCGGAGGACCTTCGCTACGCATTCCTCTTTGCAGGACCACCGCTACCGATCACGGGTGCCGTCGGGTCCCCCATCAATCCGCTCGCGATTCGCTAGGCAGCAAAATCTCTCCGGCGATTCAGGCCGAACGCTTCTGAACGAATGCCATTCTCTGGCCACGGGGATGAGGGTAGTCGTCCGAACGTTCGGTCAATTCGAAGCCGTTCTCCTTCGCGACCCTCTCGAAGAAGGAGAATGGGAAGCGAAAACTCTTCGGCCCACTCTGCTCTGAAATTTCACCGGAGTAGAACGTGAAATAAAAGCGCGAATTCAGGTCCATGATGCGTCCGATATTCGCGAAGCACTGCTCGATGTGTTCTTCTTTCAAATGAGTGAACACGGATTGCGCGAGCAGAAAGTCGAACGTTTCGTCCGAGAACATCGAAAAGCGAAGATCTCCGGCGGTATTCGCGATCAGTCGAGGTCGCTTGTCGACGAGCCCTTCGTCCACGAGCAGCTGCTTGCCCGCCTCGATCACACCCTCGGATATATCGACTCCCGTATAACCTTCTGGATCGAGATGGCGAATGAAGTGTCGACCGCCGCGCAGAGTGCCACAGCCGATGTCAAGCATTCGACGATCGCGAGTGAGCCCTTCCCCCTCGAGGAAGTCGATCTGCATCTGACCGACCTCTTCCCACATTCCACCGATCGCCGTCTTCGGATCGCGCTCCGCGCGTAGGTCCGTATGCTTGCGGTAGGCGTCGAGGTAGTCGTTCTCGGCGTAGATCTTGTCGACACGACGGTTGAAGAACCATTTCTGGATTCGACCGAGTAGCGTTTTCTTCTTTTTCGGACTCATCGGAACTTCCTGGTTTGACATGATCGCGGAGTCTGACAAACCAGTTCGGCTTGTAAAGCCGAGAAACGCGCAGAGCGGGTTGAAGCCCCGCGCGGTCGAATGTTTGCCGGCCCCTATACCCA
>CAWLAJ010000269.1:0-5877 GCA_963854795.1 Deltaproteobacteria bacterium UBA4427
GACAACACCTCAGACAACACCTCGGACAACACCTCGGTCGATTCCGACAGACGTCGCCCGAGCGCGTTCGAGATCGTGCTGCGTCCGTGGCTCGAAGCGGGCGGAACCGGGGTCGTCTGGCTTTCACATCCGTCGATCGAGATCGACCTCGCGCAGGGGCCGACAGATCAAACAGGGGAGGCGAGCGGAGTCGAGGGCGACGATCAGGAGCCCGATCTTCGCGAGCAATGGGGAGAGGGTCTAGCGCGATCGCGAGAGGAACTTCGCAATGGCGTCGCGGGTCGCTGTGAGGCGATCCTGGGGATGGCATTGCCGCCACGCCGGCTCTCGGGTCTCGAAGGCGGTGCGCTGCCGGAAGAAGGTCGTTATTCGCCCGTTGTTTTCAGCGTCGGACGAGCGACCGCTCGCCATGAAGACTTCGACTATCAAACCACGCGAACACTGCCCGGTCCCACATTGGGTTTCTTTCGGCTGGAGAACGCGAGCAGGCACGGTCCCGGAAATCGACGCGAACCCGCGCTGGCCGATTGGCAGAGCTGGCGGCCGCTCTGGGTCGAGGCCGACGAGGCGACGCCGCTGGCGCTCGAACGGCGCATGGGCGACGGCCGGCTCGTCGTGATCGCGGACGCGCGAATCCTCTCGAATGCTCGTCTGGGTCATGTCGATTCGGCTCCCTTCGTCTTCGACTGGGTGCGCGACTACGGGCGACCGTGGATCGATGAACATGCCCATGGTGTGGTTCCGGAAACCGGCACCTTTCGTTATCTGGCGCAGTCGCCGGCCTGGGCCGCCGGCCTCGGCCTCATGATCGTGGGCGTGCTCGTCGCCTGGCGCGGTCATGCATGGCCCACGCGCAGCGTTTCGGAATTCGATCCGGAGGCACCGTCGCTGGCGACCTTCGTCGACTCACTCGCGCGCCTCTACTCGGGGACCCAGGACCACACTCGCGTTTTCGACCGCTATCGTGTCGTCTGTCTCGATCGGATACGCCGCGCGTTGGGACTCGCGCCTGGAACGAGTGTCGAGATCATTCTTGGGAGCTTGCGCGCTCGAGCGGAGAATTGGCCGGAACTCGAGGAGACCGGTCTGCGGCATCTATTGATGCGTCCGATTTCGATTTCGAGCGCGGCCGAGCTTGCCCGAAATGTCGCGAGTCTGGACGATCTGGTTTCCGTGTTGCGCGATCGATCGAGTACCCGATCGAAATGAAAGGGCTTTCGTGAGCGAAATTGAATCGACAGATGTGAGCTTCGTGGCGGAGCGCTACGAGGCGCTTCGCCGAGAAGTGGGTCGAATCGTCATAGGCCAGGACGACGCGCTCCGACAGATCTTCATCACACTGCTGGTCGGTGGGCATAGTCTGGTCGAGGGTGTGCCGGGTGTGGCGAAGACCCTGCTCGTACGGACCCTTGCGAACGCCCTAGCGCTGCAATTTGGCCGGATCCAATTCACGCCGGATCTCATGCCGAGCGATATTCTCGGGACCTCGATCCTCGATCAGGCTCGCGGGGAGTTCAAATTTCGGAAGGGAGCGATCTTTTCCGAATTGCTACTCGCAGACGAGATCAATCGGGCGCCCGCCAAGACCCAGTCGGCACTGCTCGAGGCGATGCAGGAAGGGAAAGTGACCGTCGACGGCTTCCGGCATTCGCTGAGCGAGTTCTTCACGGTCTTTGCCACACAGAATCCCGTGGAGCAGGAAGGAACCTACCCGCTTCCCGAGGCAGAACTCGACCGTTTCTTGTTCAAGATCCTGATCGACTACCCCAGCGAAGAGGACGAGCGGACGCTGCTCGAGCGACATCACGACGGCAGTGCGGTCGAAGTGGTGGGGCTGTCCGTACTGGATCCAGACGCGATTTCGAAAGCGCGTCGCATCGTTGCCGGGGTGACGGTGAGCGACGAGATCATCGCCTACGTCGGAGAACTCGTGCGCGCGACTCGCAGCGATTATCAATACGCCCTGGGCGCTTCGCCGCGGGCGGGCCTACTGCTGTTGCGCGCCGCCAAGGCAGAGGCCGTACTCGAAGGGCGTCATTTCGTTCTCCCTGAAGATGTCCAACAGATGTGGGCGCCCGCGCTACGGCATCGCATCATGCTCGATCCGGGGCTCGAAGTCGAAGGGCAGACTGCCGACGCCGCACTCGAACGGACGCTTCGAGGCGTGACGGTTCCGCGATGATCGCGCCCGCCGCGCCCGTCGACTCGAGGCGACCGAGCACACTCGAGAGGGCAAGAAAGTCGGGGCCGACTGGATGAAGTTCTCACCCGATCGAATGCTGATCGGTTGTGCGTCGGCCTGGCTGGTCTTGAGTGTCTTGTCGGTTCCCATCGTCGCCTTGCGGGTCTTGGTTCCGATCGCGGGCGGTCTGTTGTTGGCCCTGGTCATCGTGGATCTATGGATGGCCTCCCGCGAGGAAACGATTCGGCTCGAGCGAGTCGTTCCAGAAAAGGGCGCACGCGAACGCCCGGACGAGATCGTCCTCCGGCTGAACAATCCGCTTTCTCGCGCGATCGTGATGGACGTGCGCGAGTCCGCGCCGCGAGATCTCGTCGCAGTCGAACCCGATTGGTCCGAGATCCGAGTTGCTCCTGGAGCGACGACGAGACTCTCGTATGAAATCCGACCAAGAGTGCGCGGTCGTCGGGAATGGGGCCGCGCTGCAGCCCTCGTGCGTTCGCCTCTCGGATTGCTTCGCAGTCGGGTCGAGAGTCCGGTCGGCGACGCGATCCTCGTGCAGCCAGAGACCCGGCGTTATCTGCGTTCGGAAGCCCTGGACCCGAAGCGCGTGTTGGCGGAACTCGGAGTGCGAGCGAAGAGAATGCGGGGCGACGGACAGGAATTCGAGAGCCTGCGCGAATACGTGGTGGGCGACGAGCCTCGTCGAATCGATTGGCGGGCGACCGCACGCCGGGGACGGCTGATCGTACGGAATCATCGCCACGAGGAGACGCGCACGATTCTGCTCGTTGTCGATCGAAGTCGTTTGATGGGCGCTCGTGCACCGCGGCTCGGTGAAGAATCGACTCGCGAAGGCTTCGCCGCCACGAAGCTCGATCATGCGATCGATGCCACACTGGCGCTCGCGTTCGCGAGTCTGGTGGCCGGTGATCGCGTCGGCCTGGTGGTATTCGATCGCGGCGTGACGCGACCGGTCTCCCCAGTGGTTCATCGCGCGAGTCTTGGTCTGTTCGTGGATGCGCTCTCGGCCGTGCAGTCCGTGTCCTTCGAAGCCGACTATCGACGGCTGACGCGTGAGATTCTCGGCATGCAGCGAAAACGCGCGATGGTGATCGTGCTGACCGACTTCATGGAGGTCGACTCTGACGAACTGATCCGGCCCATGTCGCTGCTGGCCAGTCGCCATGAAGTCATTTTCGTCGCTCTTCGCGAGCCGATCCTCGAACAATTGGAAGACTCTGGTCGTCGCGACCCGGCGGAGAAGGCGCAGGCGCGACCGATCGAACTCTATCGCCGGATCGTTCTGGCTGATCTCCTGCGCGAACGCGAGGGGCGACTCGTCACTCTGCGGCGACAGGGGATCTCGGTGCTCGACGTTGCGCCGAGTGAAGCCACTGCCGCAAGCCTCAATCGCTACATGGAGCTTCGCCACGGCGCAGCCTGAATCGGAGTCGGTCGGGATTATTTCGAAACGGGCGGAGGAATCGCTGGCGCCGGCCGATCGCGCCGATTTTCGTCCAGCAACTCTTCCAGCCATTCGAGTCGGGCCGACTCGCGATCGTCGAGCTTTCGGGCCAGGAAGGCGATCGCCAGGAGAATCACAGCGCCTGATGCGGCAACCGCGATCCGTGGCGCCGAGCCGAGAGCGGACTCGCGAACGAAACTCTCGATCCAGGCGGCGACGAAAAAGAGCGGAACGCTCGCAACAAAAAGTGCAAGCGAATCGGGCCCGGCTCGGCGCAGCGCTTCGCTCCGCGTCACACGACCGGGGGCGGCGACGGCTTGACCGAGCACCAGTCCGGCTGCGCAACAGAGCGTGATCGCGGTGAGTTCGGGCACGCCGTGCGGCAGGATCCAGAGCAGGAATGAGATGGCTTGTTCGTCACGCATGAAGATCGCGCTGATCGTGCCGATCATGATTCCGTTGTAGAACTGGAGCAGCACGGTCGGCAGACCAAAGAGCAGTCCCGTCGCAAAGGCGAGGATGCCGACGCGAGTGTTGTTGGCGAAGAGGTAGGAACCGAAGATGGCGTTCTGTGCGACCGCGGTCGACTCCCGCGCAAGGAAGGTTTCTCTTGCCTCGGACGATTGATAGAGCGCGTCGATCTGTCCGATGTCATAGCCCAGGCTGGTGGGCATCAGCGCGTAGAGAGAGACGGGATCGAGAACGACCAGGGAGTACCCCACGATGGCGCCGATGGCCATGATCGCCCAGGCGACGGCCTGCATTCGCCGGGTTCCCGCGAGAGCGGAGACGAAGGGCCGCCAGAGCGCGCGACGACGATTGCCCGGCGGCCTCGCGGAGTAAAGGAATCCGTGCGCTCGGACGCAGAGCGAGTTGAGATGTCCAATTCGATCCCGATCTCCACCGCGATCCCGAAGCCTGGCCAGCCGAGCGCTTTCGCCCCGATAGAGTCGAGCCAGCTGTCGAAGATCGTCGAAGGGCAGGGCGCGCAGCCGATGGCTCTCCGCGTCGTCGAGCAGCCGCGCCAATTCTTCGGCCGGCGTCTCGGCGCGATCGGTCTCCAGCGACGATGCGTTGTCGATACGCGTGTCGCCCCGGTCCAGGGGATCGCTCCGACTCCGCTGCGAACCCTCGCCGGGACTTTCCATCTCGGTCAGCGACACGGTTTCGGCGCTCCCTTCATCCATCCGGCGGCACACGCGCCTGTGGCCGTCTAAGGTAGGGCGCATGAGCGAACTAGGCATTGGAGCGCTCGGCCCCGTCGACACGCTCGATACGCCTGAGCGGGTGCGCCTCGATCTCGAGCTTGCCGGCCCGATGAGTCGCGCCTTCGCCTTCAGCATCGACTATGTCTTTATTCTGCTCTTGATGACCGTGGGCCTGATGCTCGTCGTTTCAGGCTCTCAGCAGATCATCGAGTGGCTTTCTCAGTTCAGCTTCCTGCAGGATCTCTTCGAGCGAATCGAACGCTTCGTACTCGACGTCGAAGACGGCGACGGAAGCGCCGTCCTGCGTGGCGTGGCGCTCTCGATCGGAATCTGGCTGATCCTCGATCTCTTCCTGACCACTTGTTATTTCCTGACATTCGAGACCCTGCTTCGCGGCCGGACTCCGGGAAAGATCCTGACTCAATTGCGCGTCGTGTCGGCGGATGGGCGCGTGGTTGGCTGGCGCCAATCGCTGCTTCGAAATCTACTGCGCATGGTCGATGCCATGCCCGCAGGCTATCTGGTGGGAATCGTCGCGATGTTGGCGTCGCCGCGAATCCAGCGACTCGGGGATCTCGTTGCGAATACCGTCGTGATTCGCGAGAGACAGGATCCCGGGAGCGACGCCGCACTCGAAGAGACCCTAGCGCCCGAGGTCGAAGCGAGATTTCGCTTCACACGCGATGAAATCGCGGCGATCGGTGAAGTCGAACGCAGCTTGATTCGACGCACGCTGCGACGCGCGGAGTCGCTCTCGGCACGCGCCGGCCAGCCCATCGTAGAGCGCACCACTCAGGCGATCACCCGACGCATCGCAAGGCTCGAGGCGGTCGGCGTGGCAGAGCAGCGCGATTTTCTTCTCACGCTGCTAAGAGCCTCCGAGCGCCTGCTCTAGCCGATCGCGGACTCTTCCAGTGTGACTGGATCCGCGAGAAGTCAGCGTGAAAAGTTGCCTCCATTTTGCACTCGATCTGTCGATACGAAGGGTGAGTCGCTCCGCCCCTGCCGGCGAGGCGGCTCTG
>CAWLAJ010000270.1:0-5851 GCA_963854795.1 Deltaproteobacteria bacterium UBA4427
CGATGCAGACGAAGACACGGCTCTTGAGTTCGATCCAGTAGAGTTCCGTGTCGGCTCGGTAGAGGTCTGCGGGATCCCGGGGACTGAAGCCATCGCGCCATTGCTGCGCAGGCGCGATCTCGCCCGCAGCACGCAAGGCGTTGGCAATTTCCTTTGAGATTCGCTGATGGGCGCGGATATTGGGATGCGCGAAGTCGGTGAAAAGGTCATTTCCGACCGCGCGATCTCCACTCTCCTCGGTCATAAACGCGTCCACATCGACCAGGATCGCGCCACGCTCGCTCGCCACCGCTCGCAGGATTTCGTTGAACTGCGTCGGCGCACCGAGCGGCACCGGATCGAGATCGCTGGCTCGACGGTAATGATGTCGCGCGGAATCGAGATCGCCGAGGGAATGCTGACAGCGTGCGAGCTTGTAATGAAGCATCGCGAATTCTGCGTCGATCTCGAGCGCCCGCTCATACGACGTTAGAGCCGGACGACAGTCGGAGCCGACCTCGGCGAGACGATCCGCCTCCGCGACGAGGCCTTCCCAGCGCGCCTGCGCTTCGGGTTCGAGATCGACGCGGTGCAGCGAAGCGGGCGGTGCCCAGTCGGCGAAGTTCTGCGAAAGAGTCAGGATCGCGACTCGACCGCCGACCGCCTCCATCGCGTCCAGCATCCGATGCAGATTGCGTTCGTAGATGAGACGGCGGTACTCGATCTCTCGCTTCGGAGAGTTCTTTCGGCTTTCGATGCGATGCCGGGCGGCCTTGAACATCTGGGCGTTCTGCTTGCGGATGTCGATGTCGATCTCATCGGGTCGGGGAGGAGCGATGTTCGTGAGGGTGGCGGCGAGTCCGTAGATCCGAGTGCCGTACACGGCCTCGAGCAGACGAAAGATCAAGGGTGGGATCTGAAGCATGCGCGCGTGATACGAACTTTCCGCCCACTCGTTATGTCCCATGTAGATGATCAACAGGTCGGGCTCGAGGCCCGCGAGCTCCTCCACGATGGGACGCAGGCGTCCGCTGCCGTAGGCCGGCATCGCGGTGTTGATCACGTCGATGGGAACGTCGGGAAGCTGATAGGCGAGGCGTCGCTCGAGCCAACCAGAGAAGGCGAAATCCGTCGTATAGGGCGTCCCCGCGGCCGAAGAGCCCCCCGTCACGAAGATGCGATAGACCTCTTCTTCGGCGCGAATCTCGAACTTGCGCTGAGCCTCGATCGGACCGACCGCACCAAAATGGCGAGCGCGCACGCGGGACCATTCGTAGTAACGCGTCCCATCGCGCTCATCGACCAGGTCGAAGAAGGGAACGGCAGAAGAGAATCCCGCGAAGGGATCGTAGCGAGGTGCATCCTCGGCGACGCCCAACGCCCGAAGACCCAGCTCGAAGACGATGATCAGGAGCAGACCGAAAAGGAGGCCGCTCACGGCGTAGGCGATTCTTGAGAGCAAAGCGTGATCCGGCAGTGCGAAAGCGCTAGAACATACCAAAGCACCCTCCGGAAGCGATTGGCAACCGCGGGGCGTTTGCTCTACGCACGGGAATGTCGCACGCAATCCAGCACGCATCGCTCCATTACACTTGCCCCCACTACACCTACTCCCACTCCGCTTGGACGAGGTTTCCATGGCTCCTGTCAACGATCGACGTCCGACTCCCTCGGACCTGCGTTGGTTCGGGGTCGTCGTCGGCGTATTCTTCGGCGTGGTCGGTGTCCTCGTCGGCTGGCGCTTCGAGGCCCACTCGCTGCGGCTGGGCCTCTGGTGCGCGGGAGCCGGGCTCGCGCTTCTCTACTATCTGGTGAAACCGATTCGGATCCCACTCTATTTGAGTTGGATGACGATCTTCTCACCGGTCGGGGCGGCGGTGTCGACCCTGCTTCTCGGTCTGATCTATTTCGGGGTCCTCACCCCGATGGCAATGGTGATGACACTCCTGCGACGCGACCGACTCAAGCGACGATTTGATCCAGAGCTTTCCTCTTATTGGACCCAATGCGATCCATCGGATGATCTCGATCGCTACTTCCGACAGACCTGATGCCACCCGGGAGCCGCGCAATCGACCAGAGGCTCAGACCGTGACGACCATCCTCGGGGTTTCGGCCTTCTATCACGACTCCGCCGCGGCACTGATGGTCGATGGCGAAGTGGTGGCCGCCGCCCAGGAAGAGCGATTCAGCCGGATCAAGCACGACGAGGCGTTCCCGGCCAATGCCGTCGCGTGGTGCCTTTCCCAGGCCGATCTCGATCCCGCGGACCTCGACTACGTGGGCTTCTACGAAAAGCCGTATTTGAAGTTCGAGCGAATTCTCGAAAGCCACATCGCTTGCGCGCCGCGCAGTTTCGCGACTTTCAAGCGTGCCATGCCCGTGTGGCTTCGGCAGAAGTTGTGGACATCGCGCGAACTCAACCGCCATCTCGACAACGCCTACACGAAGAAGATCATCTACGCAGAACACCACGAGTCCCATGCGGCGGGCGCGTTCTTCCCGTCACCGTTCGAAGAGGCGGCGATCCTCACCTTCGACGGCGTGGGAGAGTGGTCGACGGCGACCTGGGGCATCGGACGCGGAAACCGGATCGAGCTGAGCCAGACTCTGCAATTCCCTCATTCCCTGGGTCTTCTCTACACGGCCTTTACGACTTATGCGGGTTTCCGGGCCAACGCAGATGAGTACAAACTCATGGGCCTGGCACCTTTTGGCGAGCCCCACTATTACGAGTTGATTGTCGAGAAGCTCGTCGACCTGAAACCCGACGGCTCCTTCCGAATCGACATGTCCTACTTCGACTACGTCGGCGGTCTGCGCATGACGTCAGACAAATTCCATGCCGCTTTCGGTGGCCCTCCGCGGCTCCCCGAATCTCCCATCGAGCAGCGCCACATGGACATCGCCGCTTCGATCCAGAAGCTGGCGGAAGAGATCGTGCTCCGCGCGGCGCGACACGTTGCTACACAGACCGGTCTTCGTCAGCTCTGCCTTTCGGGCGGCGTGGCACTCAATTGTGTCGCCAATGGGCGACTGCAGCGCGAAGGGCCTTTCGATCAGATCTGGATCCAACCCGCCGCGGGCGACGCGGGCAGCGCGCTTGGAGTCGCGTCGTTCATCTGGCACCAACTACTCGATAAGCCACGACACGTGAAGCCCTCGGACAGCGCACGGGGATCGCTGCTCGGACCGATCTATTCGGACGAAGAAATCCGCCGCATGCTCGACGAACGCGGCGCGAAGTACAGTCACGTCGCGGACGACGAAGAATTGACGAGTCGCGTGGCCGAGCGACTTGCGGCCGGAGACGTGGTGGGTTGGTTTCAGGGCCGCATGGAATTCGGGCCTCGTGCGCTTGGCTCGCGCAGCATCCTGGGAGACCCGCGCCGGCCCGAGATGCAGGCGGTCATCAATCAGAAGGTGAAGTTCCGCGAGGGCTTCCGCCCCTTCGCGCCGGCCGTTCTGCAAGAACATGCGCACGAGTACTTCGCCTTGAATTCAAACGAGCAATCATCGCTCGATCGTCCCTACATGTTGGTCGTGTATCCCGTGCGCGACGAGCAGATGAGACCGCTGTCGGCAGAAGACTCGACGCGACAGGGCATGGACCGGCTGGGCGTGAACCGATCTCGGATCCCGGCGGTGACGCATGTGGACGGCTCCGCGCGGGTCCAGACCGTCGACCTCGAGCGACATGGCCTCTATCGTCGCCTGCTCGAAGACTTCCATCGACAAACCGGGTGCCCCGTGCTCGTCAACACGAGTTTCAACCTGAGCTGGGAGCCCATCGTCGAAGATCCCGCCCAGGCGTACGCAACGTTCATGAGTTCGGACATCGACGCGCTCTGTCTCGGACATTTCATCCTGCACAAGAGCGAACAGCGCGCATCGATTCAAGTCGGCGAGTCTCGGACGCGGCAGATTCTTGGCGAGGTCGTCGCCTGTCCTTCCTGTCGCAACGATCTCCACTCCGACGAGGGGGACGGGTTCGTCTGCCCGTCCTGCGCGAATCGATTCCGGGTCGAAGAGGGGATTGCGCGGCTCTATTGGCCCCACGAGTCCGTGGGCGACGGCGCCGACGTGACCGACGAGGTGAAGGCGTTCTACGAGGAAACGCCTTTCCCGAACTACGACGAACATGACTCCGTTCGATCTTTGATCGACAAGTCGCGCAGCGGTGGATACGCGGCTCTCCTCGACCGCGCGATTCCGCATAACAGCACCGTTCTCGAAGTGGGCTGCGGGACCGGTCAGCTGAGCAATTTCCTGGGCGTCGCTTGTCGCCGCGTCGTGGGCACGGATCTTTGTCTCAATTCGCTTCGACTCGGAGAGTCGTTTCGCCGTCGCTTCGAGCTCGATCGGGTGCAATTCGTTCAGATGAACCTGTTCCGGCCGGCACTCGGTCTCGAACGATTCGACGTCATCCTCTGCAACGGAGTCCTCCACCATACGAGCGACCCACGCGCTGGCTTCCGTGGTCTCGTCCCACTGCTCAAACCCGGAGGCGTGATCGTGATCGGTCTCTACAATCGATATGGACGATTGATGACCGATTTGAGACGTCAGGTCTTCCGAATGATCGGCGGACGCGCTCGCTGGATCGATCCCTACCTGCGCAGCGAAAACCTCGCCCCCGAAAAACAGCGCGCCTGGTTCGCGGACCAATATCAACATCCCCATGAGTCGGAACATACGATCGACGAAGTCATCGATTGGTTCGACGACGCAAACGTGGATCTGGTGCGTGGCGTTCCAGCGCTGACCTTGGGCGCTCCGCCCCTAATGGCCGAGACCCTCTTCGAGGCCGAACCGAAGGGGACGCGCTTCGATCATCTTCTCTCGCAACTCGCGACGCTGCGCTCGGGGAACCGGGAGGGAGGCTTCTTCTTGATGATCGGACGCAAACCCGGCGGCTGAACCTCCGCGGGACGGGGGCTTCGCAATCCCGGTGATGGGGACGCTGGGTTGGATTGGTTAGCCTTTTGCCCGAATGGCTAGAGCAGGAACCGCGGACTCGGGATCCGTTGCCCTGAGCTTTCGCGATGTCGAATGACTCGAACCACCGACCGGACTCCAGAAATCACGGCCCGAGGCACCCATCCATGTCAGATGAAACGCCTGTCGAGGAAGATCGCGCCCTCGAATTCGAGGAGCGCGCCGCGAGTCCCGGCTTTTCCGGACCCGTCGGCGAGTTCTGGTATTTCCTCAAGCGGACCCGCAACTGGTGGATGGCGCCCATCATCTTCCTGCTCTTGCTCGTCGGCGGCCTGCTCGTACTCAGCAGCACCGCCATTGCGCCGCTCATCTACACGCTCTTCTAACGTGAAGCACGCGTGAGATGTGAGACGCTGCCGGGTCTCAGACGCTGGGCTCTCGATCACGGCGCCGTGCAGCGCGAGTCCTGGCCACTGCGCATGCGCTCGACCTCGAGCGTGACTTCCGCGTACGCCGCCGTGTCGACACCGCCATTGCCAAGGCGAGAAAACGAATCGGCGGGGAGCCCCGGCAGGACTTCCGTCGACAGAAGATGGTGGAGCAGCACAACCGCTGTCAGCGCGTGGCCGATCTTGTTGGGGTGCAAGGCGTCGGCGGCGATTCCCTTCCCTTCGACCTTCGTGAAGCACTCAAAGGGGTCGAGAAGATCGAGAAGGGGAATGGAACGTTCGACGAAGGCCTGCGCAAGATGAGCATGGACCTCCGGAATCGGGTAGTCGTCGAGATTCTCGAAGAGCGGAAAGAGCATCGCATGAACACGAAAACTGCGAGACGCGCTCAACGCTTCGAGTTCCCGAAGGCCCGCGGCGATCGGCCGCCAGGTTCTTGGCGCCGTGTTGAGTTCCGCAAAATACGAAGCGGCGCGTCCCTCTCG
>CAWLAJ010000271.1:0-5821 GCA_963854795.1 Deltaproteobacteria bacterium UBA4427
ATTTCGTCGGGCTCACTTTCCACGTTCATAACGGCAAGCTGTTCATGCCGGTGTTCGTAACAGAGAACATGGTCGGACATCGACTTGGCGAATTTGCGCCAACGCGAAAGTTCACCGGCCATGCGAGTGGCAAGAAGGTCAAGCGCTGATGGAAGTGAAAGCCGCTCTCAATAATTATCGAATCAGCCCGCAGAAGGCGCGATTGGTCGTGAATCAGATCCGAGGCAAGGGCGTTGAAGAAGCGCTCAATCTTCTCATGCTCTCGCCCAAGCGAGTGGCTGAGCCGATTGCCAAGCTCTTGCGTTCCGCGGTCGCAAATGCGGAACAGAAAAATGACAACCAGCACGCGGGTATCGAAATCGACAACCTCGTCGTCTCGACGATCTTTGTCGATGAAGGAACCAGCATGTGGCGAATTCGTCCTCGCGCTCAAGGTCGAGCGTCTTGGATTCAGAAGCGAAGTAGCAAGATCAACGTCGTTCTTTCGGAGCGCTGACTCTTTACTTTCGCGACCAAAGGTCGCGAGGCACGGACAATCTACTTTCGCGACCAAAGGTCGCGAGTCACGCACGACGACGGTCGTGGTGGGACTACGAGTAAGGACATAGCTGAGTATGGGTCAAAAGGTTCATCCCTACGGTTTTCGGGTCGGCACTCTCTATGGGTGGCAGTCGAATTGGTTCGCTGAGAAGCACTATGCGCAGCAGCTTCAGGAAGACGTGAAGATCCGGGCGTTCATCAAGAAGAAGCTCTACCACGCAGGAATCTCGAAGGTCGTCATTGAGCGAACCGGTGAGAAGATCGTGATCAACATCCACACGGCTCGTCCAGGCATCTTGATCGGAAAGCGCGGTGCGGAAGTCGACGTTCTGCGAAAGGAGCTGAAGGCTTATACGGCGCGAGACATCTTCATCAACATCAAGGAGATCCGGAAAGCCGAGCTCGACGCTCAACTGGTCGCGGAGAATATCGCCACGCAGCTCGAGCGTCGCGTGGCTTTCCGTCGGGCGATGAAGAAGGCGATGATTTCGACAATGAAGTTCGGGGCCGAGGGCATTCGAATTCAATGTTCGGGTCGTCTCGGCGGCGCCGAGATGGGCCGCCGAGAATGGTATCGCGATGGTCGGGTACCCCTGCATACGCTTCGCGCCGAGATCGAATACGGATTCGCAGAGGCGCGTACGACTTACGGCGTCATCGGCGTGAAATGTTGGATCTTCAAGGGCGAAGTGGGAGATCGCGAGCTCAAGCGTGGGCCGCTCTCTCAAGATCATCGATCCGAGGCACCGAGGTAGACAATGCTGCAACCGAAGAAAGTCAAGCATCGGAAGATGTTCAAGGGGCGCAACCGCGGGAAGGCGATGCGCGGAAATACTCTTGCGTTCGGAAATTTCGGATTGCAGGCGATGACGTCCGGTTTCCTGACCGCTCGGCAGATCGAGGCAGCCCGAATTGCAATGACCCGGCACGTCAAGCGTGGCGGCAAGGTCTGGATTCGAGTGTTTCCCGATAAACCGACCACGAAGAAACCGGCGGAGACTCGCATGGGCAAGGGCAAGGGCAATCCAGAGGCCTGGGTCGCTCCGATCAAGCGCGGGCGTGTGCTCTATGAAATGGAAGGCGTCGATTCTGTGATCGCACGCGAAGCACTCCGGTTGGCCGCGCACAAGTTGCCGATTCGGACACGATTCGTACAACGAGAGGGGTGAATATGAAGGCTTCGGAACTTCAGACTCTCTCGGAGGCTGAACTCGAACAAAAGGGACGAGAGCTCCGCGATGAACTCTTCAACGCAAAGATTCGGCGAGCGACCGAACAGTTGGAGAACACCGCGATGCTTGGGCAGCTTCGAAAAGATGTTGCTCGGGTCGAGACTCTTCTCACCCAGAAGCGCGAGGCGGGAAAGTGAACGAAAGAGGCAGTAGACGAACTCTGGTTGGCACTGTTGTCAGCAACAAGATGGACAAGACCGTCGTTGTACGGGTGGAACGTCTCGTTCAGGACCAGCGCTACAAGAAATATATCCGCCGCTATTCGCGGTTCATGGCTCATGACGAGGCCAACGCGTGCACGGAGGGCGATCAGGTGCGGATCATCGAGCACCGTCCTCTCTCCAAGCGCAAGCGATGGAAGGTCCAGGAGACTCTGGAAAAGGCCACGTCGGTCTAGATCTGGTTTAAAGCCGGGCCCCTTGATAAGCAGGCGGCCTGGCAAAGGGAAAGAACAATGATTCAAGCTGAATCGACATTGCAGGTGGCGGACAACTCCGGCGCGCGAAAAGTGAAGTGCATACGTGTGCTGGGCGGTTCGCGTCGTCGCTTCGCATCGGTAGGCGACGTCATCGTCGTCGCGGTCAAGGAAGCGATTCCGAATGCCCGGGTAAAGAAGGGTGAAGTCCGTCGTGCCGTCATCGTTCGGACCAAGAAGGCGATCTCGCGCGCGGATGGGACACACATTCTCTTCGATGAGAACGCCGCTGTGTTGATCAGCAAAGACAAAGAGGTCGTCGGGACACGCATCTTCGGTCCCGTTGCCAGGGAGCTTCGTGGCGCCGGTTTCATGCGGATCGTCTCGTTGGCCCCGGAGGTTCTGTAATCATGGCCGAAGCGACTGCTACTTCGACGTCAGTCGAGCCCCGTCTGCGCAAGCAATATCGGGATACAATTGCGCCCAAGCTTCAGGAAGAGTTCGGGTACAAGAACATCAATCAGATTCCACGAGTCGAGAAGATCGTGGTGAATGTCGGACTCGGAGAAGCAACGGTCAATCCGAAGCTTCTCGATCGCGCGATGGAAGAATTGGCTCTGATCACCGGACAGAAACCCGTGTTGCGCCGAGCCAAGAAGAGCGTCTCGAATTTCAAGCTTCGCGAAGGTCAGGCGATCGGTTGTTCGGTCACGCTTCGCGGGGTTCGTCAGTGGGAGTTTCTCGATCGCTTGCTCAGCGTCGCGCTTCCGCGAGTTCGAGATTTTTCTGGCGTTTCACCGAAGGCATTCGATGGCCGCGGAAACTACACACTCGGCGTTCGTGAGCAGACGATTTTTCCAGAAGTCGATTACGACAAGGTCGAGAAGGTTACGGGAATGAACGTCACGATGGTGACAACCGCTCAAACCGATGCCGAAGCAAAGGCACTCTTGACGCATCTAGGAGTTCCATTTCATCAATAGTCAGTAGTTGGAGCCGATAGCAGACGGCGACGTACTACAGCGAATGGATCTTCAAGGGAGAAAATTGATCATGATGACCGACCCGGTTGGTGACATGTTGGCGAGAATTCGAAACGCGGGTGGCGCGCGACACGCTCAGATGAGCTGTCCTTCATCGCGACTCAAGCTCGCGGTGGCGTCCGTGTTGAGTGCTGAGGGTTTCATCGGCGCAGTCACGACAGACATGGACGAGAAGAAGCCGACCCTGACGGTGGACCTTCGATATCAGGAGAATGGAAAGCTCATGATCGAGGGCATGCGCCGCGTGAGTAAGCCCGGTCGGCGAGTCTATGTTGGCGCCGGCGATGTAAAGCAGGTGAGAGCCGGTCTGGGAATGTCGGTTTTGTCGACGTCGAAGGGCGTGCTTTGTGATCGTGATGCGCGTGCCGCCAAACTCGGCGGCGAAGTTCTTTGTGAGGTCTGGTAGAAATGTCTCGAGTTGGCAAACAACCGATTGGCATTCCCGACGGCGTCACAGTGAACGTCGAAGGCGGGGAAGTGCAAGCGAAGGGCCCAAAGGGAACGCTTCGATGTGCGGTTCCGAAAGGCATTGGTGCCAAGCTCGAGGACGGCAAGCTCGTCTTCGAGCGTCCTGATGACACGAAGGAGTCTCGAGCTCGACACGGCCTGGCGCGTGCCCTGGCCAACAACATGGTCGTCGGTGTGAGTTCGGGCTTCGCGAAGCGCCTCGAGATCGAAGGCGTTGGTTACCGCGCGGACGTGAAGGGGAAGGTCTTGAACTTGCTTCTCGGCTTCTCGCACCCGGTCGCCATGGACATTCCGGAAGGGTTGACCGTGAAGGTCGAAGCCAATACCACGTTGGATATCGAGGGTGCAGACAAACAGCTTGTCGGTCAGTTCGCCGCGGACGTTCGCTCACTGCGTCCACCGGAGCCCTACAAGGGCAAAGGCATTCGCTACCACGACGAACACATCCGACGAAAGGTCGGTAAGGCCGGCGCCTGAGCCATTTTTTGAGTCGCACCGCTTGTACGTTTCGCGGCTCTGAGGACGACATGAAGAAGAAAATCACGAATACGAAGCGTCGAATGTGGCTGGCGCGGAAAGCCCGGACCCGCACTTCGCTGGACCGCAGCGAGCGCGTGGTGCTGACAGTGTTTCGTAGCTCGAAGCATATCTATGCGCAGCTCGTCGATAGCTCGACTGGTAATACGCTCGGTACGGCTTCTACGAGAGATAGTGCGCTCGTTTCGTCGGGCACGACAGGCAATGTCGATGCCGCCAAGAAAGTCGGCGAAGCGATCGCAAGGATCGCAAAGGAGAAGAGCATCGCCGAGGTGGTCTTCAATCGAAATGGCTTCCTATTCCACGGCCGGGTGAAGGCTGTGGCCGAGGGAGCACGCGAAGCGGGGCTTCAGTTCTGATATGGCATCTGTAATTCAATCATCGCTTTTGAACCCGAACGACTACGAACTCAACGATCGTGTCATTCACATCAATCGTGTCTCAAAGGTCGTCAAGGGCGGTCGGCGCTTCAGCTTTTCTGCGCTCGTCGTCGTAGGGGACGGCCAGGGGATTGTCGGCGTCGGCCTTGGCAAGGCGGGCGAAGTTCCTGAGGCGATTCGCAAGGGTGTGGAGAAGGCACGGAAAAGCCTGATCCAGATTCCTTTGGTCGACGGAAGAACGCTTCCGCACGATGTGATCGGTGTGTCCGGGGCGGGACGGGTCCTCATGCTACCGGCTTCGCCTGGTACGGGCGTCATCGCCGGCGGGCCGGTTCGAGCGGTCGTCGAGTCGGCAGGCGTGAGCGATATCCTGACGAAGACGCTGGGCACGAACACGCCGCGGAACGTGGTGAACGCGGTGATGGCTGGACTCGGCGCGTTGCGCGACCCAGAAGAACGATTGGCACAGCTCGGGCGGACTCGCTGATGGCAAGCAAGAAGACCGTCAGAATTCAGCAAATCAAGAGCGTGATCGGATATACCGAGCGACAGCGTGCGACGATGCGCGGGCTGGGTCTTCGCAAGATTCGGCAGGTCGTGGAACTCGAAGATACGGATGCCATTCGAGGAATGATCGACAAGGTGAACCACCTCGTCGTGGTCTTGGAGAGCTAGAACGATGTTGAATGAACTTTCCCCGCGCCCGGGTGCGCGCCATCGACGCAAGCGAGTGGGTCGCGGTCCAGGTTCCGGCAAGGGCAAGACCTGTGGTACGGGCGTGAAGGGGCAGGGCACGCGCTCCGGAAAGAAGATCAAGCCCTGGTTCGAAGGTGGGCAGATGCCCCTCTATCAGCGTGTGCCGAAGAAGGGCTTCCACAATCGTTTTCGAGTCGAAAACGAGATCGTGAACGTCGGAGACCTCAACGTCTTCGGCGAGGGTGCAACCGTCGATGCCAAGGCATTGGCGGCTCGTGGACTGATTCGCGGCTCGGGACAACCGGTCAAGGTTCTCGCCGAAGGTGACGCGCCGAAGGGACTCAAGCTCACGGTGAACAAGATCAGCGGTGCTGCCAAAGCGAAGATCGAAGCCGCGGGCGGAAGTGTGGAGAACGCCTAGGTGATTTCCGCGTTCCAGAATATCGCACGAATCGAAGAACTTCGGACTCGAATCATCTTCACGGCAGCCATGCTGGCGGTCTACCGAGT
>CAWLAJ010000272.1:0-5800 GCA_963854795.1 Deltaproteobacteria bacterium UBA4427
TTCGGGCTTTCTGGGCGATCTCTTCGTCAAGATCGAGCAGAGCAAGGCGCGCATGCCCAACTACTACAAGGAAGATCCCGCCGCGCTCTTCCGCGAGCACGTTTGGATCAACCCGTTCTGGGAAGACAAGATCCTGGACGTGATGGGCCACATGGGTGCCGACCGTGTGATCTTTGGCTCGGACTGGCCGCACATGGAGGGGATGGAAGATCCGCGCAATATCTTCGACGATCTCGAGGGCGTTTCGTTGGCCGACCAGAAGAAGATCCTGCGCGACAACACCGCGGCCTTGAACCAGCGGCTGCCTGCCTGACCCGACGTCAGTCCTTTGCGTCGTCGTCCTGGCGGTAGCGGTTTCCGAAGGTCTCCTCGCGCCATTTCAAGGCTGACTTGAGCCCGTCTCGATGCGAGCGTTCCATGAACTCGTCTCCGCCTTCGCCACCTTGGTCGGACCTTCTCGCGTAGAGTCCCTGTTCGCGGAAGCTCGCCACGGCCAATAGATCGACGCTGGCCGCGATGCCGGTGCGAAAGCCCATGATCTCGAACTGTCGATTGATGCTTCGCTTCGTCATCATGATGAGGTCGGTGGGCGTGAGTGCGATCTGCTGCGCCAACTCTTCGGTGCGTTCTTCGAGTCGATCGGCTGGGACGTGTTCCGAGGCCCAATGCGCCTCGAAGGCCTCGATGCCGGTCATGGGTTCACATGTGAACATGTAGTACTTGGCTCGAGTCATTCCAACGAGCCAGGGGATGTACTGGAGGTTGCCCGGCGACCAGTTGCGACCCACCGGCCAACCGATCTTGGCATCGTCGGCGACGACGCGCAGATCGCAGAAGCCGGCGAGCTCGGTCGCGCCCGCGAGACAGGCTCCGTGAATTTGTGCGATCACCGGTTTCTGCAAGTCGAAGAGCGTCATGTACACACGCGCGTGTTCCAGGTCGTAGGACTGCCACAACCGGTCGCGCGCGGGATCGATGTACCCGCCCGGCGGCATGTTGCGCTGGCGCTCGCCTTTCTTGACGGGGGTCATGTCGTACCCGCCGGAGAAGCACGGTCCCTGGCCCTTGATGATGATGACGCGGACCTCTCGGTCGAGCTCCAGCAGCTTGGCTGCCATTTCGATCTGCAGCAGTCGCTCGTAGCCGAGCGGATTGCGCTTCTCGGGGCTGTTGAGAATGATTCGGCCGATTGGACCGTCGCGTTCGATTTCGATGAGATCGAATTCGGGTTCTTCGACGTTCTCGCGTCGATAGGGAGGCGACCACTTGACCATTCGGTGAGGCGTGGTCTTCTTCTCTTCGCGGTCGGTCGTCATGACGGTCGTCTCCTTTCAAACGGACGGTCTCGCGACCGCTTGGGACGCGCCGGGTGCCGTCTACTTGATGAGTGGGTCTCGGGGCAGGTCGAGTAGACGTTCGGCAATCTGGTTGCGAACGATCTCGGAGGTTCCGCCGCCAATCGACGCGCCCATCGTCGCCATCAGCCAGGTTCCCAAGCGCTTCTCTTCACCTTCTCGTACGGCAGCGAGAGATCCAGCGATCTGCGCGGCCAACGCGCCCTTGCGTTGGGCGACCTCCGAGCCGAGTAGCTTCGTAATGTTGGCCTCTGCGCCCGGCTCCGAACCCTCCACCGCTCGAATCACACCGCGGAGGTTCATGAGCGCGATCGACTCGGTCTCGGCGAGTGCGGCGCCGACTTCGCGGGTGGTGCCCGGATCGGAGGGCGCGAACTTTTCGAGCAGCGCGATGAGGTCCGGGCCGCCCGGCATGCCGCCTTCCGATCCTCCGCCAATCGACACGCGCTCGTTGCCGAGCGTGTTTCGCGCCACCGTCCAACCCTGGTCTACGGGCCCAACTACGTCCGCGTCGGGCACGAAGACCTGATCGAAGAACACTTCGTTGAAATGAGAGTGGCCGGTGATCTGGCGCAGGGGTCTCACCTCCACCCCTTCGGCGTGCATGTCGATCACCATCATGCTGATGCCCGCATGCTTGGCGGCGTCGGGGTTGGTGCGCACCGTCGCAAAGCCGCGGTTGCAGAACTGGGCGCCACTGGTCCAGACTTTTTGACCCGAGACACGCCAACCTCCGTCGACCTTCACGCCGCGGGTCTGGACGGCCGCCGCGTCCGACCCCGCGCTGGGTTCGCTAAAGAGTTGACAGAATTCGATGTCGCCTTCGAGGCTCGATCGTACGAAGCGCTCCACCTGTTCGGGACTACCGTTTTGAGCAATGGTCAGCGTATTCCAGCCGCTGATCGAAAGGTCCGGACGTCGCACGCCTTTGAACTCCTGCTCGATCACGAGCTGCTCGATCGGCCCCGCGTCGCGGCCCCACGGCTTTGGCCAGTGCGGCACGAGGTAGCCGCTGTCGCTGATCGCCTTTCGCTTGTCTTGCTCCGGCAGCGCCCGGTACACGTCGACGAAGCTTCGAACGTCCTCGCGGAAGGCTTCGGCTTCCGCGGGCAGCTCGATCGTGGTCCTGGTGCGAACACCGCGCCCCATCAGGCGGACGACGCTTTCGCGCGCTCGATCGATTGGGCCCATCAGGGCTTCGAGGGCGATCGCGCGGCGGAGATAGAGGTGGGCGTCGTGCTCCCAGGTGTAGCCGATGCCGCCGTGCACCTGGATGTTCAACTTCGCGCAGAACGAGAAGGCGGGCAGGGCGAGACAGCAGGCGGTGGCCGCTGCGAGTTCGGCCTGCTCGTCATCGAGATCGGCGCGGGCTGCGCCCCATGCGCCCGCGGTAGCCTGTTCGGTGGCCACGAGCATGTTGGCGCAGTGGTGCTTGACCGGTCCGAAGGTGCCGATGGGCCGCCCGAATTGCTGTCGCTCTTTCGCGTACTCGGCGGCCATCTCGGTGCATGCCCGGGCGCCGCCCGCGGCTTCAGCGGCGGCGAGCGTCCACGCCAATTGCTCGAGGGCTTTGCGCGCTCCGCGTAAAAGATTCGAATCGGAGACGTCGACGGCGTCGCATCGGACGGCACAGACCCGACGACTGGGATCAATGTTCTTCTGTGGCTCGACGGTCAGGCCGGGTCGATCGGCCTCGAGCAGTGCGACGTCTTCGCCCACGCAGACGAGCAGAAGTTCTGCGAGTTCGGCGCCGAGTACCAGGCCCGCCGATCCATGAAGCTTGGCTTCTGCGTTGAGTTCGAGATCTCCTCCGAGACCCACCGCTCCGATCAACGAGCCATCGGCCAGCGCCGGTAGGAAGGCGACGCGTGCGCCATCGCTGCCGCGATCGGCGAGCAGTGCTGCCGCGATCGTTGTCGGTAGAAAGGGACCGGGCGCCATCGCGAAGCCCAGCTCTTCGACGACGATCGAAAGCTCGGCGAGTCCAAAGCCCTGGCCGCCCGAGGACTCATCGACGTGGAGACCCATCCATCCGAGTTCGGCCATCTCCTTCCAGAAGTCAGGCAGCCGCTCGGTGGGTTCCTCCAACAAGGCGCGCGATGCCGCGCGTGCGTCGTGGGAGTCCAGGAAGGCACGGGCCACGCGGGCGAGTTCCTGATGCTCTTCACTGAGTGCGATGGACATGGAATTCCCCGAGCCGTTGCAGGTGGGTCCTAGGCAGGCAATACTAGGATACTAGTTATCCAACGGTCAACCGATCGAATCGGACAAGCGGAGGAACGGGTGTATGGCGACAGAGCGGAAGCAGGAACGCGTCGCCGTTCGCGTCGCCCGCAAACTCGTGAGCGAGATTCGACAACAAGGCCTGAGGCCGGGTACGCAGCTTTCCTCGGAACACCGGATGGTGAAACAGTACGGAGTGTCGCGTGCCACCATCCGTGAGGCGCTCCGCTTTCTCGAACTTCAAGGCGCACTCCGAATCAAGGCCGGCCCAGGCGGCGGCCCGGTCGTGAGTGTTCCGGGGGCCCGTCATCTCGCGAGCGCGCTTTCACTCCATCTTCAATTCACGGACGCGTCGTTCAGTTCGGTCATCGATGCGCGCCGTTCCATCTACCCGCAGCTCGCATTCGAGGCCGCCGGGAATGCGAGCCGCGAAGACATCGCCCTGCTGCAGGAGAGTATTGCCCGAATGCACGCGTGCATTCGCGACTCGGAAGTCTTCCGGGAGGAAGCCCGTCGCTTCATGACCCTCGTGGCCACCGCATCCGGAAATCGGGTTCTCGCGATTCTGGTCGACGCGCTGCACCGGATGTCAGAGGGCGCCGGCGCGGATTGGGACGAGAAACAGCGGCGGTCTGCGCTGCGAAGCTATGAGACTTTCATTCAGAAGATCGAGAGCGGCGAAACGGAGGAGGCACGATCGGTCATGGAGAAGTCGCTGGTTGCCGCGGCGCGCTACTGGGAGCGCACGGCTCCCGATGAGCTGAAGCAGCCAGTCGCCTGGATCGATTCCGATCATTGATCGCTTCTAGGATCCACGGCCTTCGCTCACGAGACCAGGCGTTGCACTGATGGACGAAGCCGCACACCAAGGAGCCCAAGAATGACGGCAGTCGATCACTCGAATGCCCAGAACTTGTCTGCGTCACCCGTAGTCGAGCCCGTCGCCGACCTTCGTCCCGGCGACGTCGATCTGTCGGATCCCAAGACCTTCCTCGATGGGGTTCCCCACGACTACTTCCGAGTCCTGAGAGAGCAAGCCCCTGTGCAATGGCAAGAGGAGTGCAAGATTCCGGTCTTCCTGCCAGGCCCCGGTTATTGGGCACTGACACGGTACGCCGATGTTCTTTTCGTATCGAAGAACCCGGACCTCTTCTCTTCCGCAGCGGGGAGTTCCGCGCTCAACGAACTCCATCCCCGTGAACGCGCACTCGCTAAAGAACAGCTGATCCAGATGGATCCGCCGGGTCATACCGAGCTGCGAAACCTGATGAACCCGCAATTCAAGCCGCAGGCGATCCGAGAGACCGAGGCGCACATGAGGAAGATCGTGTGCGAGACGCTCGACAAACTGGAGTCGCAATCGGAATGCGATTTCGTGGACGCGGTTTCGGCGCCGATCTCACTGCGCGTGCTCACGAACTTCTTGGGCGTGCCGGATAAGTACACGAATCGGTTCTATCGATGGACCAATCAGACCATGCGTTTTGGGGAGCCGGGTTTCGCCAATTTGCTCCGCGCTCGGATCGCGCTGCTCCAGATCTTTGCCCAATCGGCACTGCTGGCCAGAACGCGCAGGAAAGAGCCCTTGACCGACGTCTTCTCGAGCCTCGTCAATGGCGAGTGGCACGGGAAGCCTCTCACGCGCATGATGATCCAGGTCAATTTCTTTCTGCTCATCATCGCCGGTAACGAGACCACGCGGAACGCGCTGTCGGGCGGCATCCAGGCGCTGTGCGAGCACCCCGAGCAGTTCGACAAACTGCGACGCGACCCCTCGCTGCTTCCGCAGGCGATCGAGGAGATCTTGCGCTGGGTGACACCCGTCATGCAGTTCAGAAGAACGGCGATGCGCGATACGAAGGTCGGCGATCAAGAAATCCGCAAGGGCGAAAAGGTGGTGATGTACTACGGCGCTGCGAACCGAGACCCGAGAGTCTTCGAGAACCCCGAAACCTTCGACATCACTCGCAAGCCGAATCCGCATCTCGCCTTCGGTACCGGGACCCACTTCTGCATGGGCAGCCACATCGCCAGACTCGAAATGCGCGTGACCCTCGAGGAGTTCCTGCGGCGATTCCCAGATGTGCGCCTCGCGGGTCCACCCGAAAGGATTCAATCCAACTTCATCAGCGGCATCAAGCGTCTGCCGATCAGCCTCGGGCGCCGGCCTCCCGAGCAGAAGCTCCGTCCCAGCACCGACCTGCCGCAGTCGCCCGAGAACT
>CAWLAJ010000273.1:0-5775 GCA_963854795.1 Deltaproteobacteria bacterium UBA4427
AGATGACATCGTCGACGCCGACCAAAGGCTGAGACGATATCGCTTTGCCCATCGGCCTCGCCATAGCCAAGCGGGCGCTGAGAACGGGTCCCAACCAACGCCTAGAACCGAGCGGCACTCAGGAGGTCGCTGTAGTCGTCGCTCCACACGAGGACGTCGTGCAAGTCGGATCGACGAGGTCGCCTCAATCTCAAATGGTTCGGGGGGAGTCCCAGGGTCGCGCTTCTACTTTTGAGTGAATCTCTGAGCTCTCGCAAGCGCTCGGATTCTCGGCTCAGAAGGATCCATTGAGAAGCCTTGCTCTGGTATTGGGGCGCCGGAGCCGAACGGACCTGCAACGTCTCGAGCCCGACTTCGAATCCGGCCTGCGCAACCAGTCGGCTGAGATCAAAGAACCGGTTCGTTGTGTGGATCGCGAGGATGCCGTGTTCGGCCAACGCGCTCTCGTAGAGCTGGAATGCTTCGAGGGTCAGTAGGTGCACGGGGATTGCATCGCTGCTGAATGCATCGATGATCAGGAAATCGAATTCCTGGGAACCAAGCTGTCGTTGCTCGTTCTCGATCGACAAACGCGCATCGCCGAGAACGACTTCGATGCTCGCGAGACTTCGTTCGAGAAACGAAAAATAGCCAGAGCCCTGCGCGATCGCTTCGACCGCTGGGTCGAGTTCGTAGTAGCGAAAGCGATCGCCGGATCGACCGTAGTAGGCGAGCGTTCCGACTCCGAGGCCGACGATTCCCACATGGATCGCTTCTCCATCGGTGCGTTTCATGAGGGCGGCGGCGATCGCGGTCGCCCGGCCGTAGTACGAGGACGCAATGGGTCTGCCCTTCTCTCGCATCGCGAATTCCACGCCGTGAAGCGTCGCGCCGTGCACGAAATGTCGCTGGCGTGACTCGCCGGTTCCGTATTCCTCGACCCTCAAGACACCGAAGAAACCGCGTTCTTGATGGATGACGACGTCTCGATCGATCACGGGCGGCCAAAGCGCGTAGAATCCGACTGCACAGCCGATCGCAACCGCAACTCGTCGTCGCGTTTCGCCCAAAGGCGGATCGGTCGATGATTGTGCCGCCAACGCCCTCGCGCCGAGGACGAGCGGCATCGCGAGCCCGATTCCAATGCGTACTTCGTAGTAGTCGTCCAATAGCATCGGAGCGAGGATGCCCACGAAAAGCCCACCTAGAGCGCCACCCCCCGAGATGCATAGATAAAAGACGGTCAGTGCGTTCGCGGGCGGGCGTAGCCGGTAGAGCTCTCCGTGAAGAATCGTGGAGATTCCGAAGAGCAGCGCACAGTAGGCGGGAATCTGTACGGTGAGCGAAGCGAGCTGGACGCCAAAGGTGGATCCGTTCGCAGCGTCCACGAGAGGCGAAGCCAGCAGAAGGACGAGGTTCTAGCCGAGCGCGAGCAAGGCGCATGGCCAGAATCGATACAACGATTCAGAGGCGAAGCACAAGACGAATGTCAGGAGGTAGGTTGCGAGCGGGAGGATCCAGAGAAAGGGAACGCTCGCGACATCCAAGCACACCGAATTGGTGACGCCCATCAACACGACGACGGCACAGGCCGGTAAGAGGATCCACATCGTGATGGACGTCGCGGAGGCGTGTTCGGATCCTCCGACGGTGCCGGTTTCAGTCTGGCCCTTCCGATCCAATCGTGCGTTCGTGGGGGGGGGCATCTCGTTGTGCGAGGAAGGCGCAAGCGAGAACGGCAATCAGGGTTGCAACGAACGCGTACGTCCAAAGCATTCCCGTCGTCGAGAGAGCAAGCCGCGGTTCGATCAAGAAGGGGTAACTGAGAAGCGCGGCGAAGGAGCCGAGATTCGAGACGGCATAGAGCGGATACGGCGATCGATCGGGATCGGATCTCGCGAACCAGGCTTGAACGAGTGGACCCGTGGACGCGAGTGCGATGAACGGAAGCGAGACGCTGGATCCAAGCATCATCAAGATATCCAGGCTCGGGTGCGCCACGTCGTTCGGCTTCCAGGCTTCACCCGGAAGAACGGGCAAAGCGATGAGTGCAAGAATGGCCAGGAGGCCATGGATTCCCAGCTGCATTCGGGGCCGCGCGAATCGAATCAAGAGATGTGCGTAGGCGTAGCCGAGAAAGAGTGTTGTCTGATAGAAGGCGAGACAGAGAGCCCATACTCCGGCGGTCCCGCCAAACCAAGGCAGAATTCGTTTCCCGACCATCGGCTGGACCAGGAAGATCAGAAACGACGACGCGAGGATCGCGATTACAAAAATAGCTTGGCGACTCATACGCTCTCGGCGATGCCCCCTCATCGGTCAGAGTAATGACCAAGGCTTCGAGCGACCAGAGGGCATGATGACGCACTCCTGACAACGAGCGCCTTCAGAACTGCATCGTGAGGCATCCGCCGATCAGCGCACCGCACCGGCTTCTTTGAGTCGAGCGATCTCCTCCGATTCGACGCCGAACTCTTCAAGGACCTCGTCGGTGTGCTCGCCCAGGCGCGGTGCATGACGATCGATCGACGCCGGTGTCTGTTCGAATCGGACCGGCGGCGAAACGTATTGCACGGTTCCGAACCGTGGGTCCTCGTGCGCCACCACACACCGACGATGTACAGCCTGCGGATCGACCAGGAATTCATCGAGTGAATTGACGGGCGCGAAGGGCGCGCCGTTCACTTGCGCTCGCTCTAGAAAACTCGCGCTCGTCAGGTTGGAAATCTCTTCGGCGAGTATCGGAACGAGTTCCAGCCAGTTTTCGAATCGTTCGACCATCGATCGGAAACGCGGATCCGTCGCGAGATCGGGACGATCCAACGCACGACAGAGTCCCGCAAACTGATCGTCCTGGATGATCAGACCGACAACGTATCCGTCGGCGGTCTCCCAGCAGCGAAAGAAATCCTTGCCCGTACTCACGTCATTGCGCAGCGGCGGGTATGTGCGTTCCATCATGGGCTCGGGAAGCGAGAACGCGCTGAAGGCATCGATCATCGCCACTTCGACGCGTTGCCCGCGCTTGTCCGGATCGCGCTCTCGAGCGAATAACGCGGCGAGCACTCCTCCCAGCGCGGTGAGCGCCGTCGACTTGTCCGCGACCGCCCCCTGTACGAGTTGGGGTGGGCCCTCTCCGCCCTGCACGGGCATCAAACCGACGAGGCCCTGCAGCACCTGATCGTACGCGGGAAGTTTCGCGTACGGTCCGTCGCGTCCGAAACCATTGATCGCGACGTAGATGAGCCCAGGGTTGCGCTCGGAAAGAACCTCGTAACCGAGCCCCAATCTCTCCATCACGTCGGGGCGAAAATTCTCGGCGACGATGTCGACCTTCGTGACGAGTTCGAGGATCAGATCGCGCCCGGCGTCCGTCTTCAGATCGACCACGATGCTTCGTTTGTTTCGATTGAACTGGGAGAGAAAGGCGGAGAAACCGGGCTCGCGAAAGGGCGCGCCACTGTAGCGGGCAGAGTCACCCAGGCGAGATTCGACCTTGATCACGTCCGCGCCGTAATCGCCCAATGCCTGCGTGCACATGGGCCCGGAGATCACCGTGGTGAAGTCGAGAACCTTGATTCCAGCGCAGGGTCCGGAACGCTTCAGGGAATTCGTGACGGTCGTCATGCGCGAAACCCTACCAGAGATGCCGGCCTGAAAACGAACCTAGCTTCCGGCGGGGTTCAACTCCCGGGCAAGGGTGTCTTTGAGCAGACCCAGTTCTCGATCACGCCGGCGCGTGGGATTGCCTTCCAGCATCTGCGTCGTCGCAAGCCCGGTGAGAACCGATACGGCGTAGAGCATGAGTTCAACGGTCTGTTGATTCGCCGGATCGCTCTCGGGAAAGTACCGCGACCAGATGCGTCGCCACTCCGAGAGCATCTCACGTTGCCAAGGCAGTTCGGTTTCCGCAGGCAGGTTGAGCAGAATCTCGAAGGTCGATCGATAGTGGGGACTCGAAAAATGCACCCAACTCCGATCGACGAAGTGGGCCACACGATCTTCGCGCACTGCCGCTTCCGGAGGATCACTCAAGACCGCTGCGAACCGGTCGAACGATTCCTCGAGAACGGCCATCAAGATCCCGTCTTTGTCTCCGAAATGATGCTGTACGGCACCCCATGTGACGCCCGCACGACGGGCGATCTCGGCAGCAGTGGCCCGCGTGAACCCAACGTCGGCGATGGTTTCGACAACGGCCGCCACGACGCGCTCGCGGGTTTCCGCCGTGCGCTCGGCATGCGTGCGACGTTCGGGAATCGCACCCGCTGCCCGGATTCGGGAACTCATCGACGCCACGCATTTTCGACGCCCTGCGATCGCGCCATCGACTGCTCGCCCGACCGACCCACCGGAAGGCGGATGCCGGCCTTGCGGGCCCACTGCATTGCCCGTGCGAGATCCTTCTCGGCGATGCATTCGCTCGGGTTGCCGAGACCGATGAATACCGCGCGAACCGACATGGGCTGACTCCTGTCTTCGCATTCTGTCCACACTTGCACGCGGCACACTCGCAAATTCCGTTGCAAGTTTGCGCAGTTGCGGTCGAGCGACCCTATCACAGTTTACCTTGCAAGCGAATGGTAACTTGGATAACTTGGCCGCGATGCACGAAGCCTCCCCGACGCGCACGACTCACGCCGCGCCCTCGGAGTCGTTATCCGAGACGCAATCGCTCGGCGGTACCCGGCCCCCGGTGCTGTCCCGCGGCATTCCGTTCCTCGGCCACCTCGGCGCCCTACGGAAGAACCCCATCGCCCTCTTCCAACGCGTACGCGACGAACTCGGCGAAATCGGCGAAATCAACTTTGCCGGCAATCGCGTCGTCATGATGATGGGCGAAGAGGCGCAAGAAGCGTTCTTCCGCGGCAGCGACGAACAACTCGACCAAGCCGCCGCCTATCCCTTCATGACGCCGGTTTTCGGCAAGGGTGTGGTCTTCGACGGCACGGCGGAACAACGCAAACAGGCAATCCGCAATCAATCGCTCACGGCGAAGTTCATGAAGGGTCATGCCGAAACCATTTCCGCTGAGGTCGAGCGCATGATGAGCGGTCTCGGCGATGAGGGCGAGATCGATGTACTCGATTTTTTCGCCGAACTCACAATGTATACATCGAGCGCTTGCTTGATCGGCAAGGAGTTCCGCGAAGAACTGACACCGGACTATTTCAAGACGTTCTACGAACTGGAGAAAGGCACCGACGCCATCGCGTACGTGAATGCCAACCTTCCATTGCCCGCTTTTCGCGCCCGAGATCGCGCGCGAGAGCGACTCGTAGGAATGCTCAGCGAAGTTTTCGAAAGGCGACGCCGCGACCCATCGGCCTCGCGCGAATTGTTCGATGTGTTGCTGACGTTGAAAGACAAAGCGGGAGAACCTCGTTACTCCATCGACAAGATCACGGGAATGTTCATTTCGCTGATGTTCGCGGGACATCACACCACTTCGGGCACTGCCGCATGGACACTGATCGAACTACTCAAACACCCTCATGTGATGACGAAGGTGGTGAGTGAACTCGATTCCCTCTACGCCGATGGGCGAGCGGTCAGCCATCAAGCGCTGCGCGAAATCCCCGCGCTCGAGCATTCGACCATGGAAGCCCTGCGCCTGCATCCACCGCTGATCATCTTGATGCGCAAGGTCATGTACGACTTCCACTACAAGAGTTGGACGATTCCAGCCGGAAAGCTCGTCGGGGTTTCCCCGGCGGTTTCGAACCGCATGCCCGAATGCTTTCCAGACCCGGATCACTACGACCCGGCCCGCTATGAACCCGAACGCGAGGAAGA
>CAWLAJ010000274.1:0-5732 GCA_963854795.1 Deltaproteobacteria bacterium UBA4427
CTGAGGGTCGAAGGCGACGCCGAGAAACCCTGGTTTCTTTATCTCCATTTGATGGACGTCCACGAATACACCTACGACGAAGCCTCAGCGATCTTCGGTAGCTCGTACTCGGACAACTACGACAGCTCCGTCCTTTGGACCGACACGACGATCGATATCTTCCTCGGAAACCTGGTCGATTGGGGACTCCTGCGAAACACCATCGTCGTCATCGCTTCCGACCATGGAGAAGCGTTTCGCGAGCGCGGCCACGAGGGTCATGCGCGCTTCGTCTATCGAGAAACGATCGAGACTCCCTTCATCATCCTGCTGCCCTTCCGACTCGACAATGGCGGAATCATCGTTTCATCTCGTTCGCGAAACGTCGACATCTTTCCGACGCTCTACGACTTGCTGGGCATCGAGCCACCCGTCGAACTCGCTGAAGCAGACGGAGTCTCACTGCTCCCGGACATCCTCGCGGCGGCTGAGGGCCGGATTTCCGCCGAAGCCTTTGGGCGGGACGGCTTTTCTCATTTGCGGCAGGGATGGGGGCAGCGGAAGAGAAAGGTCGAGCGCTCGACCTTCTCACTCTCGTCGGGCTACTTGCGCTACGTCCACCAGCAGACCGGCTCGGAAAGCTCCGAGGAACTCTTCGATGCCGAGAGTGATCCCCTGGAACTCGAGGATCTCTCTGCAGAACGTCCCGAGGAGCTGGCATCGATGCGGTCGCGGGCCAGGCAACTCGCCGAATTCGATCCCGTCTGGGGGACGCCGAAGACTCGAGAAATCAATGAACTCGAACTGAATCAGCTTCGAGCACTCGGCTACGAAATCGAGTGATTTCTCCGCGGGGACGTCGAAGGCGCAGCCAACGCGCAGCGTTCAGGGCGACGGATCCAGTTTCTTACTGAGATCTCGGGTCCGACCTCGAATCGCTTGCGGAGTCCTCGCCTTCGTCCGGGCTTCGCTATCTAGCGAAGACGTCTCGAGCCAACTCTCTGCGGCCTGCTCGTCGAGTTCGAACCAGCGGCGCGCGATTTTCACCAGCGCATCTTCTCGGTCCTGCGGATGAGTGAACACGTCGATCCACTCGAGGGCCGATTCGGGATCAGCGCGGGTA
Organism: Deltaproteobacteria bacterium UBA4427; assembly: GCA_963854795.1. Taxonomy (GTDB): domain Bacteria; phylum Myxococcota_A; class UBA9160; order UBA9160; family UBA4427; genus UBA4427. The sequence continues at coordinate 1,103 of CAWLAJ010000274.1, forward strand.
TGAACCCGGATCGCCAACCGAGCCAGTGGCAGAAACCAGCTCTCATTCTTGTACATTCCGAGCGCTTCGTCCGACCAGGCCACGGCGGCGTCGCGATCGGACCGTAGCCAGGAACGATATGCGAGACGGGCGGCTCGGCCTCGTTCCACCTGATTCGCATCCACGGCCCCTTCGAGCCAGATCACGGCTTCTTCGCCATGGCCGAGAAAGCCCAGGCGATCCGCGAGTCGCGACCGCATCGATTCTCCGTAGGGCTCGTCGCAGTGAAGATCGCAATAGGCCATGGCCGTCTTCGCATCCGCGTGCCCCATGTCCATGATGCCCTTGCGATGGGCGTGCGTGATCATGATCGGTTCCAGATCCTCGCGTCCGCGAACGGAGTCGATCCAGTCCGCGACCCCCTGCGCGCCCTTGTCCGCGGCGAGTTCGCCGGTGTAGTTGGCGATGAAATGCTGACCGGCGCGCGACGCGTCCGAGCCAAGCACGAATTCCGAAAGCCCCGCCACACCCGATACGTACCACCCCCTGACCAGAGCGCGTCGAACCGCGGGCTCGGTGGTTCCGACGACGGAGATCGCCGACAGGGGATCTCGCGACGCCCACTCCAGAACCACGTCCCCGCGGATGGATTCGGCCATCGGCGATCCCACGACCTGGGCGCGCGCCATCGCCGCCTCCGGATCGAGCCTGCCCCAGGCGTTCCACAGGATCAGGTCGTCGATCGAGCGATGACGTCGGTAACGTGTCGTCAAGATTTCAGCGATCGCATCCGCATCCGCGGTTCCCAGCGTCGTCACGAACTGGGCCATGGCCGCAGTTCGCTCGAGAGAATCCTTGGTCTCGAGTAACACGGCCCAGCGTTCGGCTACAGAAACGCCGGCGTCGGGCTCGGGAACTGAATTTCCATCAACCGGCGAGCAGCCAGCCAAGACGAGAGCGAGTATAAATCGCCAGCAGACGGCCCCCAGACGGCTCGATATGCGGTGTTTTTCGTTCGAAGGGGGCTGGCTCGTATTCGCAATCAAGGCTTCGTGCGTCGACACTCAGGCGGTCTCCTCTACGATGCGTGAACCAGTCACCCGGTCACACTCGACTCGTTCGTAGGTGAACGGCGACGCTTCCAATTCGATGGCCGCGCGAGTTCGACAGCCCTGCCAGGCTGTCGTCCGAGACGTACTCCACGAAAGCGTCGACCCCTACTAGATTTGTGGGTTTAGCAAACGGCGCGCCCGGAACAAGCATAGCCTGCCGGCAACCTTGAGCTACGGGCCCCAAGAAAATGGGCACGAAAACCAGCCTGCTCGGCCAGTCTCCGTGCCCATGTTAGGTGTTCTCGCACCCCGCCTTGTTTCCCAACTCCCGCTCCGGCCGCGCAGCAATGCGCTACGCGGCGAGAGAAGACCCGACTAACGGATTCGGCGTCTTGAGAGTCCAGCCAGCGCAGCGACGCCCGCGAATAGCCCGAAGGCCATAGCCGGCTCCGGCACCTGGAGCGTCCACAGCGTGCGGCCCGTCCCTGGTCCCGAAAGGTTTCGAGAGGAGACATTGCCCGAAACCAATGAGATGTAGCCATTGCCGCCCGAGTCTCGATTGTCTGAGCCTGTCTCGGTAAAGGTCGACGGAAGTACGTTGGTATTCAGCGGAATGACCTGCACGGTCACCATGCCCGTCGTGAGCGGCCCGCCCCAGGACGTGGATGTCTGAACGAGTCCCATGCCGGTTCCCGAGGCCGTGATCATGACCGTCGCAGTATCCTGCGGCTTTCCGTTCATCGTCAAGAGTGCCGAGACCATATTACCGGGCGACGCGCCGAGACGCTGAGCAACCGCACCAAAGGGTGCGCCCCAGACAGCCGGCTCGATCAGGTTCTGCGGCAACGTCGGATACACCTTTCTAATGGACGTGTTGGCCATGTCGACGGCGGTGTAGGGAGCGATGAAGTTATTGAAGTTGATTCGCCCGAGCCAGTTGTTCGAGGTCAGGGGATCGTCTCGCCTCACCTGTCTCTGACTTGCGGCACCACCAAACTGATTGGCCGTCCTCGTGTAGCGCATGAGGGCCGGCGCAACCTGTACTCCGGTCGCTCCACTGACCGTGAAAGGCGTAAAGGTCGCGCAGCCACCTTGCCACGTCGCCGGGATCGGGGTTGCAGGAACGATGGCTCCCGCGCAGCTCGTGAGAGTCGCCGCACCCGGACGACCTTCTTTCTCGAAATGGGCCGGGCCGCCGATGACGGTCGTCGCCATCGAGATCGGGAGCGATGCTGGCAAGTGTCGAACATCACCGGGAAACGACTGACCGATGTTTGTCGAGACGCCGAACAAAACGGCGACGAAACCATTGAGCGGCACCTGGACGAGAGTCGGTGTCGTGTAGTAACCGGGGATGACTGAAGGAGCGCTACCGTAGGTCAGCTGACCGATTGGAATGTCGATCGATCTGGGCATCGTGGGCCCCGTCACCTGACCCGACATCACCGTAGCGGCCGCACCGATTTTTGGACGGATGGCGCCCATCGCCGTGTTTCCGAAACCCATCTGTCCGACCGGCCCGGTGAAAGGCGCCACGGTTGGAACCTGCGGAATGATGAATCCACCGCCAACCATCGTGCGCAGACTTCCGCCGACGATCGGGCAGCTACCCCCGTCGCATGCGGCTTGAACGGTGACCGGAACTAACATGGTTCCGACAACGATCAACGCAGCCGCGAGCATGATCCTGCTTCGTAAGAAAATCATGAGTTCGTGCTCCTTCTGACTGTTGACTGTGATTGTTCATGACAACTAGCTTTCCCACACGAGATTGCGGGAAAGGACATATTAGAATTTAGACACATGGTACAAGAATCCCCTAGGGGGCTCAACAAAAATATCAGCGAGACTGAAAATTGAGGGCTTGCGTCGTTCGATCAAGACAGGAAAGACGGGAGAAGACGCGCCATTTCTTTTCCGAAAGTGCCCTGTCGCAGTCTGCAAATCAGAGATCGACCCGGACGGTCATGCCGTAAGTCCGCGGCTCGCCAATGAAATGGATCGTTGTGTCCAGGAATGTGTTGAGATCGGCCGAAAAGTTGCGATAGGCCTCGTTCGTCAGATTGCGCACCCAACCCGTCACGGAGATGCCCAGATCGCGGGGCCTGTAGTCGATTCCGATATTGTGCAGCCAGTAGGCCTTCTCGCCGATGGTGAAATCACTGAGGACCTGCTCTTCGTTCGAGTTGGGGATACCGCCACCTTCGCTCGCATCGAAGAACGTGTCGTCGGTCCAGGATCCGCTGTATCGGAAGGTGAGATCGCCAAATCGGCCCATTTCGACCTGTTGGCTCGCGATGATGCTGACGGTGAACTGAGGAGAGTTGAGCAGGCGATTGCCCGTGTTGATGATCGCCTTGTCGAAGACTTGTACGACACCGTTGCCATCCCGAACTTGAGTCAGCTGAAATTGCGCGAAGTCGAGAAATTGGCTCTCGAGCCAGCCGAAGTTCACGCGCAGGACGCTGCCATCGATCGGCTCGAGGAACGTCTCGATCTCTGCGCCATAGACCTCTGCTGAGTTCGCATTGATCGTGACGAATTCAGGTTGTGGGGAAAGATTGCTCTCGACCGTGAAGATCTGATAGTTGAAGTAGTCGTAGGAGAACACGGCACCCGTGAGCCGAAATCGACCCTCGAACGCGCTCATGTCCAAGCCGAACTCGAAGGCGTCGAGTCGCTCGGGATTCGCGAAAGTCAGTCCTTTGTTCGGGTTGCTGGTCGCGTTGTAGCTCCCGGCCTTCCAGCCGCGGTTGTACGAAACGTAGAACGAGATCTCTTCTGTCGGAGCGAAGCGAAGCCTTGCGCTCGCCGTCGGCGCGTCGAATGCAACGTCCTCTTTTGCAAAGATGGGCGGGATGAAGGGTGCTAGCTCGTAGTCGATTTCTTTGCGTTCGTAGTTCCACCTCGTACCGACATCGAGTCCCCAGGTTTCCGACAACTCCCAGGTTCCCTGGACATAGGCGGACATGGCCAGGACGTTCTGCTGATAATCGCGAACGGAATCCGATCCCTGGTTATTGGGTTGGTTGTCCGCTTCGCTATAAACCTCGACTTCGTCTGCGACAACGAGCGCACCGACCTCCCAATCGATCACCGCCGCCGTATCGAGCTGCCCCAGCAGACGCAGTTCCTGCGAAATCTGATAGCCCCGGTCCTGGGTGCCTTGCTGAAATTCGACGTCAGGGGTGAAGTCGAGATCCGATCGATTCGATCGCTTCCAGCGCTCGAAACCGGTCACGGACTTGAGCTGCAGCGTGTCCGTGAGGTCGAGATCACCCCGCAAGGCGAAGCCGAATGTGTCATTGGTCACGATGCCGACTTCGTTGACTCCGACCGAAAACGGATCCTGATCGAGATCCTCGAGTTCTCGGCCGAGCTGACGACGCGACGCAAGATTCACTGCCCGCGAGGTCGCCAAGGAGAAGGACGGATCTCGGCGGTCACAGGCCACACCGCACTTGACCAGATTGGCTGCTTGAATCGCTGCAAGACGACTGATGATGTCAGCATCGGCATAGCTCGTCCGCCCGGCAGAATTGAGCGGCCCGCTACCTACGATCTCCGTAAAGACGGGCGCCCCGTCGTTTGCCGCGGGT
>CAWLAJ010000275.1:0-5705 GCA_963854795.1 Deltaproteobacteria bacterium UBA4427
GAGTTTTTTCAAACGCTCTTCATTGCGCGCGAGCATCGCGACGCGGTAGTCGCCCTCGACGAAACGCCGAACCAGTGCGGCTCCGGTTCCGGGACCGACACCTGTGATGAGGCAGACTCGTCCGCTGAAATGATTGGCTTCGCTCATGAAGTACTCTCCTTTGATCGCGGAGTTCGTGGACTTTGGAAACGTAGCGTCGATGCGCGGTCGAGAGATCGCAGCCCTCGTTCAGCCAGGGTGGCGACCCTGTTCGAGCCATTGAACCGCCTCGGTCGGTAGACACTCTCGCGCACGCTTCTCGTAAGCGGCGACTTGATCGCTCGTCAGGACATCGCGCCAGCGACCGTTGGTGCCCTTGAACAGGAAGCCCTTGGCGCCGCCTTCGAACATCATGTCGAAGGGCCCGACCTTTTCGCCATTTTCGCGCATGGATTCGAAGGTGCAGCGATGGACCACATCGTCCCAAAGCGCTTCGGGAACTTCGATTCCCAGGAAATCCGCGATGCGATGCATCTCCGCCCCGAGATCGGACTTCAAGTCTGCGTAGTGCACAAAGAGAAGATTGGCTTGCCCTCGTCTCTCCCAATAGCTCGAAACGATGTGGAAGAAGTTGTCGTCGTTGGCCAGCCACTCGCCGAAATAGCCAGGTACATCGCCGTCGAACTCAGGCATTTCAGGAATTCCGGCTTCGCGGGCTTTCGCGTTCAGATCGTCCGTTCCCTTGATGCGCTCCATGTGATTGCAGAGCGACATGAAAGCGTCCCGTCCGTCGCGCCCGACGACGATGTACTTCGCGTCGTCGAAAAACGGAATGCCATCCGCGGCCGTATGACTCTTCATGAAGCGACGATGCGTCTGGGCTTCGAGCATCGGAATCATGGCCTCGACCGGCAGGAATTGCGCTTCGATCCACGGAGAGATCATCATCACCGGCCCGGGCAGCTCACCGGTCTGCCAGAGAAGATTGGCAACGATCGTCTGCGTCCACGTGGTTCCGCATTTGGCCGGAGTGCAGATGAAGATGTCGTCGGGGCGCGGCTTGAACTCGGCCCAACGCCGGTTGTCCATCAAAGCCGTCTGGTATTCGCGCATGAATGTCTCCGTTTCAGAGGGGTAGGGCCAACGCTACCGCGGTCTTGAAGGTTGGCCATCCCATCGGAGGCGGCGACAGGACGTACGAGCGCAAGGGGCAGAGATCGCGCTACCTCGTCCGGCTCGCGAAGACGACATAGCGAAGCGAACCACCCGGCGTGACGCTTTCGAACGGGTAGCAGGTGATCAGTGTGAGCTCCGCGCGCCCCGTTGGCAGGAGCAGATCGGTGCGTGACTCGTGAACGACCTCCGTGCCAGCGACTCGATAGTGAACTTGGCCTTCGAGTGATTCGAGAATCAACTCGTCGCCCTCCTCCAGATCCTTCAAGAAGGCAAAGTGTGTGTCGCGATGACCGGCGATCGCGACGTTGTCCGACCGCCCGGGCGCGGCGCTCGCACTGACATGCGCCGGCCCGAAGGCCAGCGATTGCCCACTGGCTCCCGCCAAGACGAAGAGATCTTCACCCAATCGGGGCGCAGCGAGCCGGGCGACCGGCCAGGTATCCGCCCAGGCCCAGGGGCGCGCGCGAGTCTCTCCGGCCTGAGCCCGCGTCCACGCATTCTCGATCAGGAGCTGCGCGAGTTGAGCCTTCGCAGGAATCCAGAGGCCGTTCGCAACCAGGGCCGCGCCTAACAACCCCAGTAGCAGTGCGATCGCCGGCGCCGCCCGCCTCAAGTCCGTCGCCCAAATCCCCACAGCAATCCCGACCCACCCAGCAACGCGGAGCCGACCCAGAGCAACAGCGCGGCCGGCGTTGCTCCCATCGGCAGCGTTCCTGTCGGGTTGAAGACAAGGATCTGCCCTGACGCGACAGCTGCCTTCGCCTGTTTCTGCAAGGGCCCTCCGGACCGGGTGCGCGGCGATGGTTTCAATCGAAGCGAACGCTCATCGTCGCCTCCGAATCCGAACAACTTTCGCAGACTCCAGCCCTTGGGAAGCAGGGATGGAATGGCGCGCTTGTCCGGAACCACATCGATCGGGGCGGTCGGCGTGACATCGACGGCGACCAGACTGGTCCAGCGCGTGACCAGATGGTGAAGAATTCCGAGACCGGCGACTTCGCTCGAGACGCGAGCGACTTCGGCGCCTTCGCGAAGGGAGTCCATCAAGGAAGCGATCTTTCGCCTCGCCCAGAGTCGGGCGACGCCAATGTGATTCGATCCACCGCTGACGTCCAACTCGATTCGAAGGTCTTCGTGCCCGCGTCGGCCGGTCAGGACGACGTTGCGCAGCCCGCCCGCATTTCGCAGTTGTCCGGCGATTGCGCCGGCGCCGATCATGCCTGCTGCGCCACCAATGCCGACCACGCCGGCCGGCAGACGCGCCGCGATCAAGACGGGTTCTCCCCGATAGACATCGGGAATCCGGCGCGGCCACGCCTCAACTCCGGGCGCACCCCATTCGACGGCGAGATCGTGAAGTACGGGACTATCGAGCTTCGCGAAGAGTTCGCCCATCCGAGCCGCAACCTCTTCGGGCGTCGCGATATAGGTGAACGTCCCACGACCGAACTCGGCCGCCTTCGACATGAAATGTGAGTTCGGAGCAGACCCGATCCCCACCGTATAGAGGCGGCTACGGCCGAGATCCTTTTTGATGACCGTGAGCAGCGCCGACTCGTTTCCGACGGCACCATCGGTGATGAAGATGATCTGCCGAACGGCCCGTCGCTCTTCACCGTGAGCCAACGCGGCCTTCAAGGCGGGCAACATCTCCGTTCCGCCACGAGCCTCGAGCCCGGAGACCCAATCGACGGCGTCTCGGATGGCACTCGGACTCACTGGCCTCGCCCCGTCATGGAGACGCTCGACCGTCGAATCGAAGCGAATGACATTGAACGCGTCATTGGGATTCATTCGTCGCAGCGCATGCGTGAGAGCCGCTCGCGCCTGACGGATCGATGTGCCGCCCATCGACCCCGACGTATCGATCACGAAGATCGTCTCCTTCGAGAGTCGACGGGTCCCGGCCAACTCGGGATCCGGAGGAAGCACCATCAAGAGCGCATAGCGCTCACCGCCCCACTGCTCGTAGAAAAGCGCGGCACCCGGCGCCTTTCCGACCACGGGCCGCCAGCGCAGGACGAAATCCGAATCCGCGGGAACCGCACCCCCCGCCAACTCGACTTCGAAGACGTCCTTCCGTTTCGCACGAACGCGCACGGGATGTGTCGCGCTCTCGACGTCCACGAGCCGAAACCCCGCATCGATGCGAACCCGAATCGTCACATTCTGAGTTCGCCCGTCAGCGGGATCGGAAATGGGTGGCGTGATCCGATCCGCATCCGGAACTTCGACCCCATTTTCGGCCCACCCCGACTCCGAAAATTCTTCGACGTTCGAGGGCCCCGGGATATAGCGCGGCCCCACCACCATCGGGAAGCGAAGCGAGAAGCGCCCCTGGTCGTATCGCAACTCCCCCTGATAGCTGAGAACGACTTCGACCTCTTCTCCCGGACCGATATTGGCGACCGACGTCGTGAAGATATTCGGCCGTTCCTGTTCGACGAGCGAAGTCTTTCGCCCCTCGGATTTCGCCTTCTCGAACGTCGCCCGCGCTTTCGCGCGCTCCTGGATCTGGCCTTCGATGATTCGCTCGCCGATTTTCATTCTCATCGAATCCACCGCCGCGTTCTCGGGAAGTGGGAACACGTAGACGGCTTCGACCCAGTCGGAGGTCGGGTTATGAAATCGCTGAGAGACCCGTGTCCGACCGATCAACCCGTTGACCTCGATCTCGACGTCCGTCGCGAGCGTGGGGGCGGCCCGAAGCCCATCGGATCCCCGCAGCAGCAACCCGCCCGCCTGCATCTCGTTCGGTTTGATGGGCGGCCCGAGCGCCCCGTGCGCCCCGTGCGCATTGGACCCGGAAGCCTGGGTCGTCCCAACGACCAGACATTGAGCGAGAAGGAGCAGAAGTAGGGGCATGGGTCGATACATCGCGATCTCCGGCGTGGTTGTACATCAACCGGTCGCTCGCCGATGACACCATTTGGTGTTCTCTCGGCAACGCGTCGGCCATCCACAACGATGAGGTTTTCAAGAAACCGATTGGAGCGGTGGTCCAGTGAATCCTGAATCCACTGACCCCGGGAATTCGAGGACGGTTCTCTGGAGTGCGAGTGTGTTCGGTGGATCTCGGCTCGAGAAGCGAAGGACGCCGACTGAATACGATTCGCGGGCGAGAAGTCGCCGGCTTCTCCTAGCTCGCCAACCCACAACCACGGCGCATCGCCCGGTACACCTCGAGCAGCGCCAGCGTGTCGCGACCACAGTAACGGAGAAGCTCTTCCCTGATCCGAACCTCGACCGAACCCGTGAGCTTCCCTTCGACGATCTCCGCGAAGGCAGCGAGGGCGGCCACTCCATTGGCCACGCCGGTCAGATCCTGATAGCCAACCGCGGGCACCAGCGCGGGTCCAACGTTCTTGAGCGAAAAGGACCCGAGAAGATCACGGTGATAGATATGCGCTTGGGCGATCGGCAGCAGGTCGACCAATCGATCGATGATTCCATTGAGTTCTTCGGCCAGATCGGGAACGTGGGCGGCGAGATCGCTCAAACGCAGCTTCTCATAATTGCTGTACGCGAGAATCGGGGCGTCATCGCGCGTCAAGACCTCGACCAACGAGCGCGCGACGGCCTCCCGAGGATCCTCACGCCCGCTTGCCAGGTAGTCGAAATGCTCGGGCTCCCCATCATCGGCCGCGAGCCGGTGGAGCGACCATTGAAAGGTGATCGGCCGATAGGGTCCCGTCCCCTCGAAGAAGGGAATCGCCGCGCCAATCGCTTCGAAATCGAGCGCCCAGATCGGCGGCGAGGCCGAGGCGAGCGCGTCCGACAAGCCGTTCGAGAACCAGGTCTGCCCGGACTCCGTCACCTCGATCATGCGGGCCTTTTTTTCTGGCTTGGCGCGCGTCTGCCGAACGAACCAGGCTGCAGGTTTCTTCGCCGTACACTGCTCCCAGAAACGGCAGGGGTGGGGTCGCTTGCAGAAGGAACCGGGCTCCATTTCGGGCGCCGCCGTCACGGCGAGCGTCTCAAACATCGCGCCGACCCGTGCCCGGATGCCATCGGCGTCCTCGACTTCCGCGTCCTTCAATTCGTCGAGCAACTCGACCCGCTGGAAGAAGTCGCGCCAATGGATCGCACCGGCGCCACGAACGAAGTGTTTATTCACATGCACGAGCTGCGCCGAATCCACTTCGATCCCGCCCCCCTCGAGCACCCATTTCTGGATGGCCAGATCGGGCAGGTGTTGGGCGCGCTTCAGCTTGCTCGAGGATTTCACTTCGCGAAGTCCCCATCGACTACCTGTCTTCCCGCTGCCACGCCGGGCTCCCAGCCGCTCGAGAATGTCGACGCGAATGCGCACGCCTTCGTATTCGAAAGCCGCTTCGAAGATCGCGGGAACGGCTTCGTCCGCCATCAAACGGTCGGTTTCCGCGACCGCCTCGGCATGATCCGCGGGACTGGCTTCGACGACCACACCGCCGGGAAACAGCTCGTGGGCGGCCTTTCCGACTTCTGCGCCCATGCGGAAGATATGGCGCTGCGCCTCACCGAGCGGCGTGCCGCCCTTCGAATCATGAACTTCGAGCCAGAGACGGCGA
>CAWLAJ010000276.1:0-5670 GCA_963854795.1 Deltaproteobacteria bacterium UBA4427
GAGAGTGAAACAAGCGAACGCGAGCTGCTTGCTAGGCGTGGTGGGACCGACTAGTCCCGGTCGCATCGTGGTTCCTTTCGATTCGGAACAGACCCCAATGCTCTATTCATCTGCAGACTCTACTCCACTGCCGGCCCCGTTCGACGAGCAGGTCTACGGTACCTGATTCGGATCGAAGACTCGCGATTACAGCCCACGATCACTCTTCGCCTGCTAGGTTTTCGCCCGTGAGGCGCGAACGAGTTCTGGTATTGGTGTTGTTCTTCATGTCCGGGGCAACCGGGCTTGTCTACGAGGTCGTCTGGACACGCCAGCTCGGGCTGCTCTTCGGTGTCTCGATCTTCGCGACGTCGGCGGTCCTTGCCGCGTTCATGGGCGGTCTCGGACTCGGGAGCTTCTTCTTTGGCCGGCTCGTGTCGGCGCGCGCCAACCCCGTTCGTGTCTACGCCTTGCTCGAGTTGGGGATCGGCCTGGCGGCGCTCGTCGTCGGTCCGATTCTGGCGAACGCCCAACCGCTCTACGTGATGCTTGCGCGCGCGCTCGAGGATCATTTCATCCTTTTCAATCTGTCCCGCGCACTGATGGCCATCGTCGTTCTCCTCGTTCCCACTACGCTCATGGGTGCGACGGTGCCGGCCATCGCGGGCTTTCTGATCAAACGGCAAGATCGCATCGGATGGAACACCGGACTCCTCTACGCGGCGAACACCTTCGGTGCCTTCGTCGGCTGCGTTGCCGCGGGCTTCGCGCTCGTTCCGACGCTTGGCCTCTCGACGACGGTCTACACAGCGGTGGCCGTGAATCTCGGGATCGCTGCCGTGATCCTGATTGGCGGCGTGGGATCGAGAGAAGAGGCGACGACGACCCCGGCAGATCTTCCCAGTCAGGCCCCTGGACAGGACACCGTACGGACCGATCCCGAGCCGAGCCCGATCAGCCGGGATGCGAAACTCGCCATCGGGGTGTTCGCGCTCTCCGGATTCGCTGCCCTGGGCTACGAAGTCATCTGGACACGCGCCATGATCGTCCATGTCCACAACACCAACTACGCCTTCACGGTGATGTTAGGCACTTTCCTGGTCGGTCTCGCTCTCGGCGACGTCTTGCTGATTCGATTCTACGACCGTATCCAGCGTCCGCTCGTCTGGCTCGGCGGGTCCCAACTTCTCGTGGCCTTGTCGGTCGTTCTGACATCGATCATCTACGCCTCGTTGCGCACGCTCAGCCTCGACGTCGTGGATCAGCCGACTGGATTTGGTTCGGCAATTCTGCTCGTGGCGTTGCGTGCGGGCCTGGTGCTGCTGCCGTCAACCCTGATTCTGGGTATCAGCTTCCCTCTCGTTGCGCGCATCGTATGCAATGATCTCGGCGGCGTGAGCCGATCACTCGGACGCGCCTATGCCGCGAATACCTGGGGCGCTGTCTTGGGCTCGCTGGCCACCGCCTTCTTGTTGATTCCGATCTTCGGAGTGCGGGGTTCGCTCGCTCTGCTGAGCGGCCTGAGCGCGGTGCTGGGAGGCGTCTGCCTCGTCGCGACGGCCTCGACGCCGAGGCGGCGAGTTGGTTGGGGAGCGGCGAGTTTCGCAGTCGCCCTGATTCCCGGCTTTGCGATTCCGACTACGCTGCTCACAGACGCCTACACGACGGAGCAGTGGAAACTCATCTACTACCGCGAAGGTGTGACCGACTCGACCGGCGTGTACGAACACGTGCGGAGCAAGGCGCGCTTCCTCACGTACGGTGACCTGCGCGGGACTTCAGGGACCTTTACCGCGAGCCTCGGGAAACGCGAGGGACACCTGGCTCATCTCCTGCATCCGAATCCGACGCACTCGTTGCAGATCGGATTCGGAGTGGGCAACACGCTGTCGGCGGTGGCGCTTCATCCAGAAGTGGAGCAGCTCGATTGTGTCGAGCTGAGCCCGCATGTTCGTGAAACTGCGCCCTTCTTCTGGACGAATGACGGGGTCATCGACGATCCGAAGGTCCGGCTCGTCATCGATGACGGGCGCAACTTCCTGATGCGAACGGAGCAACGCTACGAGGTCATCGGTCTCGACCCGCCTGAAATTTTCACCGCGGACATCGTCAATCTCTACACCCGTGAATTCTACGAGCTGGCCTACGACGCGCTCACCGACGACGGGTTGGTGCTCAACTGGATTCCCACCTACACGATGGGTGAGCGGGAGCTGCGCATGTTGGTGCGTTCGATGCTCGAGGTGTTTCCAGAGACCAGCCTCTGGCTTCAGGGCTCGATCGTGGAGACCGGGAACCCGCTGTCCAACATGCTGCTGATCATTGGTTCGAAGCAACCGCTGCGGATCGACGTCGATCACCTGGCACGACGCATGCGCACTTCGCCGGTGCGCGAGTCCTTGGAAGAAATCGAGACCGCGCGACCCGAAGAGCTTCTCGGTCTCTACCTCGGGGGTCCAAGTCGGCTCTGGCCTTGGGTCGAGGATGTGCCCCCGGCAATCGACGATCACACACGCGTGGACTTTACGAGCCCGAAGCTTCGGCAGGCCGGCTACGGCTTCGGCATGCTTCGGGTGTTCGAGCCATTCGACAAGCTCGCGCCGTCGGATCGCAATCACTCTCTCGAGATGGCGATGCTCTATCAGGATCTCAGGGAGCCTATCGAGTCCATCCTCGCGGACGGTCCTGGACGCGATGCCGTCGTGAAAGGCGTAGCCGTGCAGCGCCGCCGCTACGATCGCGAGGTCGAGAAGCGCAGAGTTGCCGATGCGGCACGCAGTCGGCGAATCTTTGTCCGCTGAGACGAGGCGATCCTGGCCTGCCGCGACCGCTCAGCTCAGAAGCCCCGATCGCCAGCTAACGTGGCCCCCCGAGTAGCCGAAGCTGTTCCCGAGCGACGGCGGCGAACGTCGCATCGTTTCGCCGTTCCGCGATCAAGAGCGCTCGTTCGAGCCGGTCCCGGGCAACATCGATTCGACCCAACCGCGCGTTCGCGCTTCCCAGGATGATGAGTATTGCTGGATCCGAGAATTCGCTTGCCTTGGCCGCAATCGTTGCGAGTCGGAGAGACTCCTCGGCGCCTTCCGGGTCGTCTAGCAAAAGAGCAGCAAGCCTCACGGCGATCCCGATGTTCTCGGGAGCGATTTCATACGCCCGTCGGTATGCGTCGACCGCGCCGCGCGAATCGCCTGCGATGTGGCGATGTCGGGCGAGCGCGGCCTGGACATCGGCGAAGTCTTTTCCCCAAAACGCCAGTCGACTCGCGGATCCCTCGACGAAGCTGTGTGAGTCGGATGTGACCGCGAGCTTTGATTCGACGGCGAAGTACAGGGGCGTCGCGAGCCCCAGCGCGCCTAACGCGTAGACGAATCGTTTCAGGTTGCGCGGTTTCGATCGATCTACGGTTTTGTCGACGCTTTTCATTTTCTGGTTGAGGAGGATCTGGCCAACCCGACCATCTCGGAGCTTCCATATGGCTCCGTCGAGGACGAAATGATGGAGGTTTACGATCGTGAAGACCATGATTTCGGCGTCGCCGACGTAGGGCACGTAGCTGCCGAGGATGCCGGGAACGAACAAGAGGGCCGGAACCACAGAGAGCGTCGAGCCAGCGAGAAGACACTTCCCCAGGAACCGGAGCGGTGGAGTCGAATCGTTTCTCTTCGCAAAATAGGTGGTGATCCATAGATACTGGACCGAATGGTTGATCGAGAGCCATACGGCTGCGTAAATGAGGGAAACCATCGAGGTGGACAACGCCGGGATCACGTACCAGAGTGAATACGTCGCTGTCAGCATCAGCGTGGGGCCGAGATGACGAACATGACCGCCACGACCCAGCCGAACGAACGCGGCGATCGTGACGGCGAGATAGAGGGGGCCCAGGATCCAGAGTGCGGGCTCCGCGATCTCTGGAGGGATTCCAAGACGCATGATGTAGTAGATGCTCGCGTCGTCGGCGCCGAGGGCAACTTCCGATCGCGTCCCGCCCGTATGGAGCGCGAGCATGGCCAGCACGTAGGCGAGGAGATAGGACGCGTGGAGAAAGCGGCGTGACCAGATGTCGATGGGTACATTCCTTCGTCGCAGCGTCATCATCGCCACGCCGAAGTTTTGACCGGCCAGATGCCACGGACTCCAACACACGTACGCCGTCAGCATGAAGGAGCCAAGACCTACGCTGTATAGACTCACAACGAAGAAACCGAGCAGCGCCAGCGTCAGCCAGACCGTGAAGAGGGCGTATCGCCGTCGGTCGTGTCGTTTCTCATAGACGCGCAGTAGGGTGGCGCCGTAGTGAGGGCCGGAGATCACGAGGCCCGAGATCGTGATCACCCAGATTGGCCATTCATCGAGCCGCTGACTGCGAGCGAGCCAGATGACCGCCGGAATCGTCAGCAGAAAGAAAAGGTTGTAGCCGAAGAGGTTGTCGACCCAACGTCCGATGAGAGCCGGCTCGGAACCCTTGATATCGATGGTTGCGGTCGCCATGGAGCTCCACCAAAAATGAACGAAACCACTATACACTAGGCACGACGCAGGTTGCCGTACCGAACCTGAGCGTTGATGGGGAATGCAGGGCGCGTTCTTCGAGGGCGACGTGAGGAAACGCGAAGGACCGATCTTGATTCGCAATTACGTCCTGATGCCGTTGCTTCTGCTTTACATGGCGGCCCTGATCCTGGCTGCATGGCAGACCGACGTGAGTCTGCGCTTCCTGCATCGACCCCATACCCTGGCCTTCGAGCTGCTCGAGTCCGTTGGCATCAGGCCGGGAATGCGCGTCTTCGGCGGCTCGCGAGATCCGCTAAAAGCGCTCGTTCGCGCTCGCTGTACGGTCGTTCATGGGATCGATTCACAAGGCAGGAAGACCCAGATCTATCCGATCGAAACCTGACCACCCGAAGGTCTTCGCTGGAAGCCGGTCGTCTACGAGCACATGATCGTCCATTGGACGGCGTGGCTTCGACATGGCGACTACCCATCAAATCTGTCGGCGTTGGGGGATCACTTCTGTCCCGCGGCGAACGATCCGAATTTCACGCACGTCGAGTTGACACTCGCCCTGCCGCTCATCGACTACTCAACCGGTGAGAAGTGGATCGAATCAGAGAAGCTGGGACGGGTTGAATGCCGTCGTTGAGATGCGAGACCGGGACATGACTGGATTGTTGGACAAGCTTCGTTCGGTTCATGAGAAAGTCGACGGCTGGCTCTTCGGTCCCGTGCCGTCACAGGCTCTCCTGATTTGCCGCGTGGGTCTCGGGACGATTCTTTTTCTCGCCTATCTGTTCCGATGGCCGCTGGTCGAAGTGCTCTACGGACCGACCGGATACGCGGGCTACGCCTACAGCCAGCGCTTCCCAGAGAACTTGGATCTGAGCTGGGCTCTGGTTCACCGTCTTGATGTTCTCCAACACATCTCGACCAGTGGACCGATCTGGAGCCTCTACCTGATCCTGCTAATCAGCTCGCTCTTCTTCGCAATGGGCATTCGGCCGAAGATTTCGGGCACGACCGCGCTCGTGCTGCACGTTCTCTTCGTGGCTCGCAATCCCGGAGCGTCCTGGGGTTGGGCCACGATGATCCAGCCCTTCATGGTCTACACGATATTCGCTGCGACGCGTGAGCATTGGTCCGTGACGAGTTGGTGGCTCGCATTCAGAGGGAATCCGCGCGGCCCGACACAGT
>CAWLAJ010000277.1:0-5667 GCA_963854795.1 Deltaproteobacteria bacterium UBA4427
CCGTCTCGAGACCTGGCGATTGGCAACGATGATGCCGATTTCGAGTCGCCGCGCTCGCGCGTTTTCTGTGATCGACTCGTCTTCTTCGCACCTTTCGGCATCTCTTCCCCCATCCCCTACGTCGAGCGACGACTCGCTCACTGCGGCTCTCTTGGGCTCGACAATGCCACGCTGGTCAACGCATTGCACGAAAAACCTGCGCCCACTCGACTGGGTCGTGCTGTGACAAGAATCGACTTCGAGTCTGTCCGGAGATCTGCTTGGGGGTCCCTTCGGTCACCGAGGGGATCGCTGACGTGTCGAGTCGGGAACCGAACATTCGCGGCGCCGATCCAATCTCTGTGGGCCACGACTTCGTCCACTCAGTAGTCCCGCGGGGGCTGCGGCTCGAGAGTCGCGCCTTCAGGACCGCGCACAGCGTCATCGCCGCTAAGTTCTCGCCGGTGACAGTCCGACCCCAATGGCTGAGGGTGTCAACCTGGCCGAAGCCACCCGCCGTCGGCTAGAGGCCAGGGGACGACGGCCAGGCGCATCTGGGAAAGGAACACGATTGGCGAAGACCACGTTGAGCGTAGTGATCCCCTGCTATGACGAGACCAATACGCTGGAGACCTGCGTGGCACGTGTTCTCGCGATCGCGGGACCCGATCTAGCGTTGGAAATCGTGATCGTGGACGATGCTTCACGCGATGACAGCCTGATCAAGGCACGTGCCCTCGCCGACCGCCATCCGGAAATCAAGGTCCACGCTCACGAGCGAAACCAGGGCAAGGGCGCTGCGCTCCGAACGGGTTTTAGCAAGGTGACCGGCGATTTCGTGGCCGTGCAGGATGCGGATCTCGAATACGACTCCAATGATCTGGTGCGCCTGCTCGAGCCACTGATCAGCGGCAAGGCAGACGTCGTGTTCGGCAGTCGTTTCTTGTCGGGCGGCGCACATCGCGTGCTCTATTTCTGGCATTCTGTGCAGAACAAGATTCTCACCCTGCTCTCCAACATCTTCACCGACCTGAGTCTCACCGACATGGAGACCTGTTATAAGGTTTTCAAGCGCGAGATCATCCAATCGATCGAGATCGAAGAGAATCGCTTCGGCTTCGAACCCGAAATCGTGGCCAAACTCGCCGACCGTCGACTGCGCATCTACGAGATGGGCATCTCCTACGACGGCCGGACCTATGCCGAAGGCAAGAAGATCGGTCTTTCGGACGGCTTCCGCGCCCTCTACTGCATCCTTCGCTACAACGCGCGAAGCGCGCCGTTGGCGCTCCAGTTCGCTCTCTACATTCTCATCGGGTCGACGGCCGCGCTCGCCAACCTCGCCCTCTTCGGCCTTCTCAATGGTCTCGAATTCGAGCTGAGCGTGTCGGTCCCAGCCGCCTTCGGGATCGCCGCCCTGGTCAACTATTTTCTCTGTGTCACGTTTCTCTTCCATCGCAACGCACGTTGGCGCAACCTCGTGGAATGGTCCCTCTATGCAGTCGTTGTGGTCGGGGTCGGACTGATCGACTATGCAATTACCCAGCGCTTGATCGAAAGCGAAGTCACGCCGGTGTTGGCGAAGGCGCTCGCCACGCTGCTCTTGCCGGTGGTGAATTTCGCGGGCCGTCGCTTCCTTGTCTTCCCATCGCCGCAGCGTGGGCCCTGGGGACCCGGGCAGGGACATTGACGTCGAGCGGACCGACCCCATGCGCGTCCGAAAGGGAATCGACATGAGCGAGAAGATCCGACGCGACGGACGAACTCCGCGCACGCGCGTGCTCGTGACGGGGGGAGCCGGATTTCTGGGTTCGCATCTCTGTCGTCGCCTGCTCGACCGCGGTGACAGCGTGATCTGCGTCGACAATTACTTCACGGGAACACGTGACAACATCGCGAGTCTCCTCGACAACCCCTACTTCGAGGCGATGCGGCACGACGTGACCTTCCCGATGTATCTGGAGGTGGACGAGATCTACAATCTCGCTTGCCCAGCCTCGCCGGTGCACTACCAATTCGACCCGGTCCAGACGACGAAGACCAGTGTTCACGGCGCGATCAACATCCTCGGCCTGGCGAAACGCTGTCGAGCCAAGGTGCTACAGGCGTCGACCAGTGAGGTGTACGGAGATCCGGAAGTCCACCCTCAACCCGAGAGTTATTGGGGGCACACCAATCCGATTGGACCTCGCGCTTGTTACGACGAGGGAAAACGTTGTGCGGAGACGCTCTTCTTCGACTACCACCGCCAACACGCGCTTCGAATCAAGGTTGCGCGAATCTTCAATACCTATGGTCCACGCATGAGGCCCGATGACGGTCGAGTGATCTCGAATTTCATCGTTCAGGCGCTCGCCGGTCGCCCGATCACGGTCTTTGGTGACGGCAGCCAGACGCGCTCGTTTTGTTATGTCGATGATCTCATCGAGGGCCTCATTCGGCTCATGGACTCACCGGACGAATGTACCGGCCCGATCAATCTCGGCCGCCCGGAAGAGTTCACGATGCTCGAGCTCGCGACGCAGATTCTCGAGGAAGTCGGCGGGGAGTCAAAAATCGTCTACGAGGCGCTACCCCCCGATGACCCGGTGAGGCGCCTTCCAGACATCTCGCTCGCCAAGGAGATGCTTGCCTGGCAGCCGAACACGAGTTTGCGCGAGGGATTGCGCCGGACCGTCGACTATTTTCGGAGCATTCTCGCGGGAAAACTGAACTAGGAGCCTGACCCAAGACTCTCGTGGGAAGCCCAGGTGTCGAGACGCGCCGCTGGGAAGGCGCGGGGCCGCAGCTATCGCGAGCTACAGCAAGGTCTCGCAACGCACCCAGCGGTGATGGATCGGCGCATGGGCGTCGCGACGAGTCTTGGGTCAGGCTCCTAGGCGCCCGCGTCTTCGATCATTCCCTCGGACTGCTCATGGGAAGCGCGATCGGCGTCGGTCACATCGCTCTCGTTCAACACGTTCTTCAAGACCAGGCTGGGTTTGAAGGTCAGGACGCGGCGAGCATCGAGAAGAATCTCCTGCCCGGTTTGGGGATTGCGTCCCTTGCGTGCGTTCTTCTCACGCACGACGAAGTTCCCGAAGCCCGAGATCTTGACCTTCTCGCCTTCGGCGAGCGTCTCCTTCATGATCTCGAAGACCCTCTCCACGAGTTCCGCGGCTTCCTTCTTCGAGAAGCCGACTCGCTCATAGATTTGCTCGACGATCTCTGCCTTTGTCATCGCCCGCGCTCTCCCCAGATACTCTCTCTACTCTCTTCTCTCTACTCTTCTCTACTCTGTCCAAGCCCCAGTCTACTGTGCCAGACCGAAACGACGTCCGGACACGGGCTCACACCAGGTCGTTCTCAGGTGCTCGCTTCGTTGACTCGCGCAACGATGACGCTGAAACCCTGCGGGTCGTCGAGCGCCAACTGAGCCAGGACTTTTCGGTCGATCTCGATTTCCGCCGATTTGAGGCCGGCCATCAATCGACTATACGAAAGTCCGTTCTGGCGTGCCGCCGCGTTGATTCGAGCGATCCACAACGCTCGGAATTCGCGCTTGCGCTGCCTACGATCTCGATACGCGTATTTCTCCGCCTTCTCGACCGCTTCCATCGCGACGCCGTGAAGCTTGCTGCGTCCCCCGAAATAGCCCTTGGCTCGTTGGAGGACCTTTTTCCTTCGTTTGGCGCCAGAAACGCCCCGCTTGACTCT
Organism: Deltaproteobacteria bacterium UBA4427; assembly: GCA_963854795.1. GTDB lineage: Bacteria > Myxococcota_A > UBA9160 > UBA9160 > UBA4427 > UBA4427. The sequence goes on from CAWLAJ010000277.1 coordinate 3,676, forward strand.
CGGCATCTTTCAGTTCCTTCTTCTTCGAAATTCGTGACACGAAGTCACGGCTCGATCATGCTCGGTAGGCGTGCCGTGTTGTTGCCCATTCGAGCTGGTTGGGTTGCTTCGGGGTTTCGGCGACCTACGGTCGCCTTCCCATTCACCGACGATTCCTCCCTACAAATAGGGCAATAGCCTTCGCACGCGCGGCACATCATCGGCCGACACGAGATCGTGTTGGCGCAGTCCACGCTTCCGCTTGGTCCGCTTCTTCGTCAGGATATGCTGCTTGTTCGCTTTGTTTCGCTTCAGCTTGCCCGTACCGGTCAGGCTGAATCGTTTCGCAGACCCACTATGGGTCTTCATTTTCGGCATTTCTAAAAACTCCCTTTGTTCCGACAGCGTCTAGTCAACGTCTAGTCAGCCGCCGTCGGACTGATCTCCTCCGACTCCGCAGTCGGTGTCTCTGCCGCAGCGCCCTCGGTTTCGTCCGTAGCGGCGTCTGCGTTCGAACTCGTTTCTTTCACCTTTTCGACGACAGCGGACTCTTCCGACTGTTCCTCGGTCTCCGCTTCAGCCAATCGCTTGGCTTCCGCGACTGCCTCCCTATCCGCCACCAGGATCATCGACATGAATCGACCTTCCATGCGCGGAGTGCTCTCGACCTTCGCAATCGCTCCGAGTTGCTTCCGAACCTCATCGAGCTGCTCTCGACCGCGATAGGTATGGACCATTTCCCGGCCTCGGAACATCACCGTCACCTTGACCTTGTCGCCTTCCATCAAGAACTTGCGAGCGTTGTTGAGCTTGAAGTTCAAGTCGTGCTGATCGGTCCCGGGGCGAAGCTTGACCTCTTTGAGGGTCGCTGAATGGGACTTCTTGCTCGCACTCTTCTTCTTTTGCTCGTATTTGTATTTGCCGTAATCCATGATTCGGCAAACGGGTGGTCGTGAATTGGCCGCCACTTCGACGAGATCGAGGCCATCTTCGCGCGCCACGATCAGAGCATCTTCGGGCGACATCACCCCCAATTGCTCCCCGTCTGCGCCGATGACGCGGATCTCGCGGACTCGAATACGTTCATTGACCCGGGTCGAGTCGCGTTCCGGCGCTACGATTCTGAACTTGGATCGAGCAGGTATCTGACTTTCCTCCTCAGGCCAACGGTTTCATGCGGCGTTCGGCATTCGCAATCTGAAGCACTTCGACAAGCGCTTCGGCCGACATCGCATCCATGGCCTGCTTCGATTTTCGTAATCGTGGGGAAACCGTTCCCCGTTCGATTTCTTCATCTCCGATCACCAACGTGAGCGGAATTTTCTGCTTTTCGGCATCCCTGATTCGGAACCCGAGAGTTTCACTCCGATCGTCGGTTTCCGCTCGCACTCCGGCCGCCGAAAGCGCGCTTTCGATCTCGCGTGCCCGAGGAGCGTGGCGATCTGCGATCGGAAGCGCAAGCACCTGGATCGGCGAAAGCCAGAAGGGAAAATCGCCACCCGTATGCTCGATATAGATTCCGATGAAGCGCTCGAGGGAGCCGAGGACCGCTCGATGGAGCATGGCGGGCTGATGAAGCTCGCCATCGCGACCGACGTATCGAAGCCCGAAGCGGCCAGGCATCCCCACATCGATCTGGATCGTTCCGAGGGTCCATGCCCGCCCGAGAACGTCCCGGAAATCCGCCTCGACCTTCGGGCCGTAGAAGGCGCCATCGCCGGGTTTGATCCTGCAAGGGTATCCGGCCGCTTCCACCGCCGCGATCAGGGCCTGTTCTCCGCGCTCCCAGTCTTCGGCGCTACCCAACGACTGCTCCGGCCGAGTCGAGACCGCCATTTCGAGGCCCTCCAAGCCAAGCTTGTCGTAGACCTCCCGAATCATGAGGAAGAAGGAGTTGATCTCACCGGCGACCTGATTCGGTTCGCAGTAGATGTGTGCGTCGTCCTGGGCAAAGCTGCGCACGCGCGTAATCCCGTTCAGGGTTCCACTTCGTTCGTTGCGATGAAGACGTGA
>CAWLAJ010000278.1:0-5665 GCA_963854795.1 Deltaproteobacteria bacterium UBA4427
AGCGAGTTCGCCGGCCCGTTTCTTGAAGGTGAATCGGCTGGACTCCGTTCAGTTTGAAGTGGTAATGCGATCGACATCCTCCGTCAATCGACTTGCGGCAGCCTATCGCCGGTATGCAGCGGAGGCGTAACTGAATTGCCAGCGAGTGGATTCAGGCGGGCTATTCTCGCCGTTCATGGCGTCCCGACCGCAGAATCCCTGGCTCTTCGGATCGATTCCCGACCTCTTCCTCGGAGCCGGTCTCCTCTATCTCCTCGTCGTTTCGGGCTTGCTCGTCTGGGGAACGTCGGCGCAGGAGGTCGTTCCGGCCGCATTGATGTCTTATCTCGTCCTGAGTATCAGCGGTTCGCATTACGGCGGTACTTTGGTTCGAGTCTACGAGCATGGACCCGAGCGCCGTACCTATCGATTGTTCACGGTCTACGGAACGGTCGGAATGATTCTGGTCCTGCTCGGTGCGCTCTACTCGCCGCTGGCCGGATCGATACTCATAACGGTGTATCTCACGTGGAGCCCCTGGCACTACACCGGCCAGAATTACGGAATCGCGCTGATGTTCTTGCGACGGCGGGGTGTAGAAATTCCTCCACTGGCGAAGCGAATGCTCCATACCTCGTTCGTCCTGTCCTTCGCCGCAGTGTTCTTGACCATGCATGTTGAAGGAAATAGCGGTCAAGTCGATCCACTCGGTTTCTCGTCCCTCGAACTCGACACATTTCAATTCATTTCAATCGGTCTCTCGAGTGCCCTGCGCAATCTCGTCGTGCCCATCCTTGGACTCGGCTACCTCGCTTCGATCGCCATCGCCGCGACACTTCTCGTGCGCTCCGGCGGGTTTCGGTCCTTCGCACCGACCGCACTGATCATGCTCACCCAGGCCGTCTGGTTTTCGATTCCCTATTTCGGTTCGTCCTTCGATCTCGCCGCTCGCTATCCGGCGCTCGGCGCGATCGAAGGGGAGACCTACAAATTCTATTTCGTCTGGGTCGCACTCGGACATTCCGTCCAGTATTTGTGGATCACCGCGTACTATGCCCGTGGCGACAAGCGATGGAGCGGTTATGGCCGCTACTTTGCGAAGGTCTTCGTCTTTGGGAACGCGGTCTGGGCGGCCCCCGTCCTTCTTTTCGGTCCTGATCTGCTGGGACGCCCTGATTTTGATTTCGGCTTGGCGATGTGTGTCGCGGCCGCCGTGAACCTTCATCATTTCATGCTCGACGGCGCCATCTGGCGATTGCGGAATCCGAAACTGGCCGCCGTCCTCCTGCGTAGCAACCCCCAAAGCGTCCAGACCGCCGAGGCCGATGGTGATGAGTTCGAAGTCGACACCTCCGTTTGGGCGAGGAGGATTGCATGGAGTCTCGCCGGCCTCTTCTGCCTGGCGAGAATCGTTCCCTATGTCGAGCTGGATCAACGACTTCCCGCCGCTCTTGTCGAGAAGGACTACTCGACCGCAGAGTCCATTCTCGATCGAGCTGCCTTATATGGTCGCGACTCGACGATCCTGCGAATTCGCCTGGCCAAGGAACTCGTGAAGACGCAGACCCCGGCGCGGTCCCTGCGTCACTACCGACGAAGCCTCGATCTCTATGCTCACGCGGAAGGTTATGTCGAATACGGTCGATTGACGGAGCGATTTCAAGACCTCGATCGGGCCATCGTCGCCTGGGAACTCGGGATCCCGTATTTTCCGGACGACGTTGAACTCGTCCGGCATCTCGGGATTGGGTTGCTGCGAGCGGGACGAGCACCAGAAGCGATCCCCTATCTCGAACGAGCAATTGAAATCGAGCCCGAGGACGAAACGACGCGGCGCGCACTCGCGAAAGCCAAGATGCAGGGACGGCGACACTGACCATGGATACGAATTCGATCCTCGACAACGTGCGCTCCCTGACCGATCGAATCGAAAAGGAACGCGAATCCATCGAAGCAGCGCGTCGTCTTTCCGAGTCTCTCGTCGAAGACCTGAGTGCTGCCGGTGTGTTTCGAATCGCGATGCCCAAGGCGTGGGGTGGGCCGGAAATGAGTCCACTCGATCAAATCGAGTTGATGGAGATCCTCGCCCATGCCGATCCCTCCGTCGGCTGGTGCAGCAGCATCTTGTCCGACAGCGGTTTCTACGCGGGCTTTCTCGAAGAATCCGTTTCGCGCGAGCTCTTTTCGGATCTCGACTCGAGAGCCGCCGGGATGCTCGCACCCGTCGGCCAGGCAAGGGTCGTTGCGGGTGGTTACCGGGTGACCGGTCATTGGTCGTTCGGCAGCGGCTCGCTTCATGCGACACACGTGACCGGCGGCTGCACGATTCTCGAAAACGGCGCGCCGATTCTCGATGAGAATGGCTTTCCGCGCTGGCGAGTCATGATCTTCGATCCGAAGGATGTCGAGATCCTCGACACCTGGTTTACGACGGGGCTCGCCGGGAGTGGGAGCAATGACTATCGCGTCTCGGACGTCTTCGTCCCAGAAGAACACACATTCGACGTCTTCGATCGCCCACGGCGACCCGAGCCGCTCTACGCCTACCACGGTTTTTTCTTCGCGAACGTTCCCGGTATTCCCTTCGGAATCGCACGGGCCGCCATCGATGAAGCCCGCGTGCTGGCCGATCAAGAGCGAGGCTTTCCCAGCTTCCAGAAATCGTCGTTGGATGTGAATGTCCGGATCGCCTTCGGAGAATGCGAGGCGACGCTCGCGGCGTCGAAAGCCTTCGTGTTCGATGCGATTGGCCAGGCCTGGGAAACCCTGCTTCGCGGCGATCGCCTGACGCTCGAAGAAAGGGCGCGTATCGGCCTCTCGATTACGTTCGCAGGACAAAGTGCGGCGCGTGTGATCGAACTCGCCTGTGAGATCGCGGGAAGCAAAGCCCTCTATCGGAAGAGTCCGCTCGAACGACTCCGACGCGATGTGATCGCCATCCAATCGCACGTCGTTCATCAGCGAAAGACCTACGGCGCCGCAGGCGGAGTCTTGCTCGGAAGCAGCGCGGGTCCGACGTTCTTCTGACCAGCAGGGCATCAAGTCAGCTCGAATAACGTCGGAGGCCACCCTCGGCATCTTCTCCCCAGGGCATTTCAGCGTCATGGCCCGACCATAGTGTGTGAGACGTAGGCTCTCTCGCAGCCCTGTTTCGAGGACATTCCAACCCATCCTCGAGCCGCCGGAAGGGGTTCAAGGAAGCTTGGGATGCGTCCCTTCGCTGCCGACGCGAATCCAGGTCGTTGTACGCCCGAAAAGCGAGATCCCGATGAAACCCCGCAACAGCAGGCGGTTGTCCCCCTCCATTCGGATCGTACCTCGATACGTGTATCCGTTTCCGGGGTCGTAGACGGTTCCCCCGGCCCATCGATTCGCTTCGTCTTCGTCGGCGCGAAAGCCCGAGAGCATTTCGATTCCGACGACCGGGAGTTCTTGTCGCGCTTCGTCCGGATGGTTCGTGTCACGCAGCGGATTTCCGTCGAGTCCGAGCGGGGCGCACAGCCAGACGATCGTCCCGTGCACGACTCCATCCGCTTTCTCGATCTGCACATCGCTGAACCAGCAGCGACCCAACGCGTCGACGACTTCCCGATCGCTGCGCAGCGAGTACACACTCTTGGGAAGCCGATCGACGACGGCCTGGTTCTTGCTCGAATGGAATGCCAGTAGGAGTCTCCCGCCAGGACGAAGCACGCGGTGGATTTCGTGAAGGCCGGTTGCAGGTCGGGCCAGAAGTAGATCGTGTGTACGCTCAAGGTCTTGTCGAAGCTGTCATCGGCCGCTGGGATCTCGTTGACTCCCGCGCGCTCGATGCAGACTCTCCCGGCCGCGCTGGCGCGACGGTTGTGTCTCATGGCGACGTCGCAGATGACTTGGGAAGGATCGATTCCCATCGTCGTGCCTCCCCGGTTCGTGCGAGGGTCGGTTCGCGGCGAATTATAATTAACTGACCAGATTGGTCAGTTAAAAAAAGAGGATCGTAAAACATATTAAAATTCAACTAGTTATATATTCGATCCGGTTGAAACGCGCTGAAGTCGCGATCTCGATCGACGTCGAATCGTCGGGCGATGGAGTTGCTGCTCGGCTTTTTCTACGTTCACTCTTCCGCACGACATCAGGTCAAACCACGACATGCGTCGAGTAGAGGAGATCGAAGATGAGTGACGAACAACCCCCCCAGGGTCTGGGAACCATGGCAGTCCATGCGGGTCAGGAACCGGACCCGACGACGAACTCCCGTGCGGTCCCGATCTACGCCACCACCTCGTACGTCTTCAATGACACCGAGCATGCTGCCAATCTCTTCGGCCTCGCCGAGTTCGGGAATATCTACAGCCGGCTGATGAACCCGACCAACGATGTCCTCGAGAAGCGACTCGCGGCCATGGATGGGGGTGCGGGTGCGCTCTGCTTCGCATCCGGGCAGGCAGCCATCACGGCCGCGATCCTCACGATCTGCCATTCGGGTCAGAATTTCATCGCTTCGACCAGCCTCTACGGCGGGACCTGGACGCTCTTCACCCAGACCTTCAAGAATCTTGGGATTGAAGTGCGCTTTTTCGATCCGAACAAACCCGAACAGATCCATGAGTTGGTGGATGAGAATACCCGCTGCGTCTATTTCGAGAGCATCGGCAATCCGAAAAACGACGTCCCGGACTTTTCCACGCTCACGGAGATCGCACACGGCCACAAACTCCCGACGTTATGCGACAACACGGTCATGACGCCCGCCTTGCTGCGCCCGTCGGAATTCGGCGTCGACATCATCATCTACTCGACGACCAAGTTCATCGGTGGACATGGCGTCCACATCGGCGGTGTGATCGTCGATAGCGGAAAATTCTTGTGGGCGGAGGATCCCGAGCGCTGGCCCGAGTTCTGTTCGCCGTCGCCCTCCTACCATGGAATGGTATTCGAAGAAGCGCTCCGACCGGTCGGCAACATCGCCTACATCTTGCATGTCCGAACGCATTGGCTGCGCGATACGGGGGGCGCCATGAGCCCCTTCGCCGCGTTCCTGACGCTTCTCGGTCTCGAGACGCTCCATCTCCGGATGCCGCAGCATTGCGCGAATGCGCTGGCCGTTGCGGAATTCCTGGACTCGCACGAGCTGGTCGAATGGGTGAACTACCCGGGCCTTTCGAGTCATGAGCATCACGAAGCGGCCGGTCGCTATCTGCCGGATGGGTCCGGCGCGATCGTTGGCTTTGGAATTCGCGGTGGCGAGGAGGCGGGGAAGAAGTTCATCGAGAGTGTGAAGTTGGCAAGCCATCTAGCCAACATCGGAGATGCCAAGACGCTGGTCATTCATCCGGCCTCGACGACACATTCCCAACTCTCGGCCGACGATCAGATCGCCACGGGGGTGACCAAGGAATACGTGCGCATTTCTGTCGGGATCGAAGACGTGAAGGACATCATCTCGGATCTCGACCAGGCTCTGCGCGCGAGCCGTTAGTCGCCGGGCGAGCGTCCGGATCGGAACGCCTTCATGAGTGGAACTGGCACAGGCGGATCAAGAGCGGAGCCGAGTTCGGACGACCTTCGGAGTGACAAGGCTCTGCGTCACGCGCAGACCTGGACCTCGCAGGAGAAGCTCGAACTCGAGAACGGGGGTGAGCTCCCGGAAGTCACCATCTGTTACGAGACCTGGGGCGAACTCGACGAGGCGCGGAGCAAT
>CAWLAJ010000279.1:0-5646 GCA_963854795.1 Deltaproteobacteria bacterium UBA4427
TATGGGCGGGTTGCCCGCGATACCGGCGTCACCATCGCCGGACCCCCCGATAGCAGTGGCAATCCCACGGCGATTCCGATCGAAGATACGGGAGTCATCCAGGGCGGCGCATTCGACATCCAGACCGAGGTTCTGATACAGCCGCATCTGATCGTCATTGCCGGTGAGCGACACGAAATCTTCGTGGGCAACAACGTCCCTGTGCCCGTGACCGAGGGTCGTGCGGGCGAGATCGACGGCAATAGCGTGTTCGGAATCAGTATTTCGCAAACGACTCGCTTCGATCGAACGGACATTGGCGTGCGTCTGGGTATCGAAGCCACGGCCGGTGCGACGGGCAAGATTCAGCTGGATCTCGATGTCGAGATCTCGTCGCTCAGCCCCTCTTTGGCGGGACCGATCGAGTCCGTGGGACCGAGTTTTCTCGAGGAGACATTGATTGCGACGGCGCGACTCGACCATGGTGAGACGGCAATCATCGGGGTCAATCGACAATCGAAACAGGTGAAGGGTCGTTCCAGAGTGCCCTGGCTTTCGTCCATTCCGTTCCTTGGATGGCTCTTCTCGAGCGATCTGGACACTACGCTCGACGTCCGACTGGTCATCGCCGCGCGAGCTCGAAGGGTTGCCTCTCCGGCCGCGCTGGTTGCTCAATCGATTCGCCGTCGGCTGGCCTTCCAGCGCCAGGCCGCGCGGGACGGCGTGTTCGTGGCTTCGGATGCGTCGCCCTTCGGTGTTCGGGTGACAACGCGCGCTCTCGAAAAAGACGCCGAGGCGATCGCGGAGGGACTCTCGTTCGCTGGCCATCAGACGGTCATTCACCCATGGACCTATGGGAGTGATCGATTCTTCGACGTATACGTCGTCTCATTGGAATCGATGGCCGATGCGGCCGAAATCGCCAATGGGCTCACCCACGATGGGTGGGATCCCGATCTGGTCCTGCTGCGAAGAAACGTCTCCGCACTCTGACGAAAGAAATCTCGACGGCCCGAATCTGCACCGTCTCCCGACGGACTGGGCAATCTTGTCAAGCGTGGCTTTGCAGAGTTGGGTCGGCCATTGGATTCGCGATCGCGAGTGCGACTGCGGTGCCGCTGATCTTTCCGGATTGGGCGACTAGCAAGTGGGGGAGGCCGACGCTCTCGAGAAGAAATTGGCCGTGTGGGAACGCTTCTACAATTTCGATCGCCCACGCAGAGCCCACGGCGGTAAGACGCCATACGAAGCGCTACGGGAGAAGCTATCCTAATGAAGAACGTCCGACTTGATGCCTAATATCACATACCACAAGGCGGATGCACGCCGAGAGCATGCGTCGTCCGGGCGTCCGGCCGTGCCGAAGGGTGCATCCGTGTCCGCCTAGACTCTTCATCGAGCTCGCAGCGGCCTTGCGGCCCCCGGATGGGCTGCCACACTCCGCTTGCTCGGAGATGGTGGGACGGGGTCATGGCCAAGCAGGCTCAGCACAGCAAGCGGGAATTCGATCCATATTATTCGCATTGGGCGGACATTGCGGCGCGTCGCGTCGTCGCCGCGCATCCCCAGGCGAGCCCCATCGTCGTCGCCGCGGGAATCACGCCCTCCGGCGTCGTTCATGTCGGCAATTTTCGAGAGGTCATGACGGTCGACCTGGTGGCGCGCGCCCTGCGCGATCAGGGAATCGCAGTTCGCTTCATCTATTCCTGGGATGATTTCGACGTATTTCGCAAGGTGCCCGTCGACGCGCCTGAGCAGGTCATGCTCGAGGAGAATCTTCGGCGCAGCGTCGCCGACGTTCCGGATCCTCATGGCGGAACTGACAGCTACGCCAGCCATCACATCGAGCAATTCGAATCGAGCCTCGCGCCACTCGGCATAGAGCCCGAGTTCATTCGCCAATCGCGAAACTACCGCGACGGACGCTATGCGGATGGGATTCGCCGTGCCCTCGAAGAAGCAGATCTGATTCGAGGCGTGCTCAACGAATTTCGGACGACACCGCTCTCGGATGATTGGCTGCCACTGGCGGGATTCTGTCGCGCCTGCGGGCGAGATGCGATCAATTTCTCGTGGGACCCTGGTTCGGAATGGATTGTCGGACTCGTCTGTCGCGACTGCGGGGAGCAGACGAGCGTCGATCTCCGTGAGGGCGGAGACGTCAAGCTTCCGTGGCGAATCGATTGGCCGATGCGCTGGCGGTTTGAGGGCGTTTGTTTCGAACCCGGTGGAAAGGACCATAGTTCCGCCGGTGGCAGCTACGACACGGCGAAGAAGATCGTGGGCCCCGTCTACGAGGGTCATGCACCCGAGTACGTTGCCTATGACTTCGTTCGCTTGAAGGGGCTCGGCGGGAAGATTTCGAGTTCAGCAGGCGACGTGACGACGGTCGCGGATTGTCTACGGGTCTTCGAGCCGGAGATGTTGCGATGGATCTTCGCGAGTCAGCGCCCCAATTCGGAGTTTCAGATCTCTTTCGACCTCGACGTGATCAAGCTCTACGAAGACTATGACCGCGCGGTTGCGATCGCCTATCAGCCGGACGACGGCAGCAAGAAGGACAAGAAACGACAGATCGTTCGCCGCACGATCGAACTCTCGAGCGTCGTTCCGCACAAGATCGAGAACGGCGATGAACCTGTGCGTGCGCCTTCATTTCGACCGCTGTCGCTGATCTTGCAGATCTACGACGGTGACATCGAACGCACGCTCGCACACTATGTAGAAACCGGAGAGGTCACGACGTATGAGGAGCACGAACGATTTCGGTTGCGGGCGGAGCGGGTCTGGAATTGGATCATCGACTTCGCGCCGGAAGAGTTCTGCTATCGGATTCGCGATTCACCGTCGACCGAGTCGCTCGAGGGAGAGCCGCGAGACGTGCTGGCGCGGCTGATTTCGGTCCTCGAGGGGAATCCTGATATCTCTGAGGCCGAATTGATTCCGCATCTGAAGACGTTATGCGACGGGACATCGCTCAAGCCCCAGGACTTCTATCCCTACGCCTACGATCTCCTGATCGCTCGCCAAAAGGGACCCAAGCTGACGACATTGCTGAAGAAAATGGGCACCGAGAGAGCTCTGCCGCTGCTTCGTGCAGGGCTTGGTTGAGCTTCGTCGTCGTCAGGCGCTCTTCGCGACTTTGTCCAGGACGAGTTCGAGTTCCGGTATGCCATCGCTGAGCGCTGCCCGGCTTCTGCGAAGACTGACTTTCACCGCTTCGTTCGTCTTCCCGACCTTTTTGGCGATGGCGCGGATCGACTGACTCTCGCCATAGCGAAGATGAAAAATCTCCCGGTGCGCGCGTCGCCTCGAGGCCTCGAGGACTTCGCCGCAGCGATCGAGGGCGCGGGCCGCATCGATTTGGCGTTCGATCGTCGATTCGACGGGATACTCATCGAGCGTGCGCGCATTCTTGCCGCCGACCATCCAGCGTGAGCAGTGTCGGAAGAAACGCGAGCAGACGTTGTGAGCGATCCCGAAGGTCCAGGTCAGCAGACTCGATCGGCCCTCGTAGGAGCCGAGTGAGCGGTAGAGCTGAACGAAGGTTTCCTGCGTGAGATCCTCGGCCTCGGCGGCATCCCCAACGCGTTTCACGATGAAGGCGTAAATACGACGAAAATTGGCGTTGTAGATTTCGGAAAAGGCTTCCTGGTCGCCTGCGAGGACCCGGCGGACCAGTTCCCGGTCTCGCTCTTGGTCGGTTTCGGACTGCAGCAGCTTCTGGGACTTCGGCATCTTGCTCACTCCTGATTCGACCTTCCGGTGGGGCGGGTCCGTCGGGGCTCTCGTTCTTTGAATGCAGCCGTAGAGTGATTTGGATCGTGCCCGCCCACTGTGAAACGCTTCAGACAAGGTGCGAATTTCGATTTTCGAGGGGTTCAGGGGTGCCGCAGACCGAGATCAGGTCGGCAGACCGGTCGTCTCGCCGAGCCCAAGCATCAGGTTGAGCGATTGGATCGCGCAACCGGAGGCCCCCTTGCCGAGATTGTCGAGGAGCGCGACGACCAGGACATGGCCGGCCGGATTCGGCAGGACATGGAGCTGCATGCCATTGGTGTCGTTGAGACTGGTCGGGTCCAGGGCAAAATCGTCGACGGGCTCGAATCCCAGATAGGGCTCGACCTCGATGAACGGCTCATCGCGATAGCGATCGGCAAGCACCTTCCAGACGGCTTCGCCGGTCGCTTCCTTGGGTTCCGATTCCCGGGCATCGGGCGCGGAGGAGTTGTGGAGGAGACTCGAATGGATCGGGATTTCCACGCGCATTCCGCATTTGAAGGGTCCGACCGCGGGAACGAATTGAGGCGGGTGAGCAAGGTTCGCGTACCGCTGCATCTCGGGAACGTGCTTGTGGATTCGATCGAGCGCGTAGGGCGCTTCGAAGGGCAGCGCGATGCGTCCATTGTCCGAGGATTCCCAGCGCTCGATCAATAGTTTTCCGCCGCCGCTATAGCCGGACAAACCGTGAATCGACAGTGCGGCGTCACCCGAGAGGAGCCCCTCGTCGACCAGCGGTCGAACGAGCAGCACGAAGGCGGACGCGTAGCATCCCGGATTCGTGACGAATCGCGCGTCCCGGATCGCCTCTCGATGAGTCGCCGTCAATTCCGGCAGCCCGTAGACCCAGCCGTCGGAGACTCGATGGCTGGAGCTGGCATCGATCAGGCGCGCTCCTGCCTCGTCAGCCCACGCAGCCGCTTGTCGTGAGGCTTCGTCTGGCAGACAAAGGACTGTGAGATCCGACTCGGCGATGGCCTTCTTTCGGGCGGGCTCGGATTTTCGTTCCGACTCGGTGAGCGTCCACAACTCGAGATCCACACGCGCTGCCAGCCACTCGCGGATGCGCAGCCCCGTCGTTCCCGCGTGGCCATCGATGAAGATTCTCGGTCCGGACATGACGGGCGACCTTAGCAGACTGGCCATAGGAGCCTTGAAATCGAGGCCTCCGCACACCCCGGTGCCGAAGGATCGGACTGCAATTATCGTCTGGTCGCCAACTCCGGTGCGCCGGGCGATTGAATCAAGGAACAACGCAGGCAATGAGTGACGAATCGTCGCACGATCGATTGATGACTGGGAAATCCTGGGAGGACTTTTGCGATGCCTTGAAGGGGGCGGGCCAGACGATTCTGGCCGAAGGCTCGCCTTCGAATTCGCTCGACTTCATTTCGACGATCTTCAACTCGAAAATCGATATAGCCTGGCAAGGTCCTACGGGCAGTCGAAGTTGGCGATTCTCTACTTCACGATCGAACTCGCACGCCGTCTAGAAAAGCGAAGCAATGGAGACAGCGGCCAGGTCGTCGTCAACGCCGTCGATCCAGGTCCCGTCGCGTCCAACATCGGCGCGGATAATCCAGGCTTCGCCTATCGGCTGGCGCGTCCGATGATCCGCCGGCTCTTTCCGAGCGCGAAACGCGCGGCGCGAACGGCCGTGATGGTGGCGGCAGATTCCGAACTCGCCAACGCCAGCGGTGGCTACTACCGATCGCGCACGCGCCGCGAAAACCCTCTGGACTTCGATGCCGGCGCCAGCCCCAGCGGCTCTGGCGGGAAAGTCTCGAGCTTTGCGGAATCGCCGTCGACCCGCTGCCCTGATCGCTCCGCGATTTCAACGTGTCCCTCTCCACGCCAGACTATTTCAGGGTCAGGTTTGCGTTTTCT
>CAWLAJ010000280.1:0-5602 GCA_963854795.1 Deltaproteobacteria bacterium UBA4427
GGGCGGCCACGATTCACGGAGTGGATTCGTGGGTTCGTTTCGGGCAAGCGCTGTCGCCGATTCTCTTCAGCTATCTGGGCTGGAACGCATGCGTCTATGTCGCGAGTGAGATCAAGGATCCGGCGCGAAATCTGCCGAGGTCGCTTTTTCTGGGATTGGGCCTCTGTGCGACCCTCTACCTGCTCGTCAATTGCATCTACCTCTATGCACTGACACCGGCGGAGATGGGCCTGGCCGGCGACGCGGGTCAGGCGGCGGCCAAGAATCTCTTCGGTCCGGTCGGAGGCACGCTGGTCGGGGGCTTCGTTGTGGTGTCGGTTCTGGGGACGCTGAACGCGACGGTTCTAGTCGGCCCGCGGATCGTCTATGCGATGGCCCTCGATGGATTCGCCTTCGTCGGCGTGGATCGAGTTCATGATGGCTACAAGACGCCGAGCACGGCGATCGTCGTTCAGGCCATCGTCGCCATCGGGCTGGTCGTTTTCCTGGAGACCTTTCCCAAGGCGTTGAATTTCACCGTCTTCGGGATCATCCTCGCGACCTCCGCGGATACCGTTGCGCTCTTCGCTTTGAGAGTCCGGAAGCCCGAACTTCACCGGCCGTATCGCACCTGGGGTTATCCCTGGGTGCCCGCGATCTACCTGGTCGTCAATCTGGCGATCGGATCCGCGATCGTGGTCGGAAGTCCGCAGGAGACCGTCACGGCCCTGGTTTTGCTTGCCGGAGGATTGCTGGTCTATTTCGGGTTCCTCCGAAAGACCCTGCCGAGTTGACGTCGCGGCTACCTCGAATTCAGATTCTCCAGTAAGATCAAGCGATTCGAAGGAGTCCCAAAGGGATGTGCCATATCACTCGATCGCTCGACGAGACGCTCACCGCGCCGGCCGCAAACTCGGCCGGGGCCGCTCTTCGACTGGCTGCCGCTCGCTAGCCCGTCGAGGCCTCGCCGACCAAGCGGGTCGAGTCTTGGGGTCGAGCGGGGCGATCCAAACGAATCGGATTGCGAACTGGATGGCGACGCGGGTCATCCCAGCTCCTGAAAAGAAGACGAGAATTTCCGAACCCCCCGTAGCCACCGCCCGAGTCTGACGATGGCTTCAAAGGCGAGGGTCGCAGGACCAAGAAGATGACCACTGAGTTTCGACACGACTTCAACAAGCTCAACCGATTGCCCCCGTACATACTCGCGGAAGTCACGGATTTGACCCGCATTCGCCGGCGCGCCGGTGAAGACATCATCGACCTCGGGATGGGCAATCCAGATCTTGCGACGCCGACCCATGTGATCGACAAGATCTGCGAGGCCGCACGGGATCCCCGGAATCATCGCTATTCGTCTTCGCAGGGTTTGCCGAATCTGCGCGCCGGCATCACCGAATGGTATGCGCGTCGTCATCAGGTGGAGCTCGATCCCGAGACCGAAGCCGTGGCCGTGATCGGAGCCAAAGAGGGACTCAGCCATTTCGTACTGATGACGGTTGGGCCGGGCGATGTCGTGTTGGTTCCCGATCCCGCCTATCCGATTCATCAATACGCGGTGATCATCGCCGGCGCCGATCTGCGCAAGGTTCCCCTGACCGAGGATTCCGATTTCATCGAAAACCTGGAACAGGCCGTCAGTCGGACCTGGCCGCGTCCGAAGATGCTGATCATTTCCTTTCCCGCGAATCCGACGACCCACATCATCGATCTTGCGTTCTTCGAGCGGATCGTTGAATTCGCGCGGGCCAATGATCTGATGGTGCTTCACGATTTTGCCTACGCGGAAATCGCCTTCGATGGTTACAAGCCGCCGAGCATTCTCGAGGTGCCGGGAGCCAAGGACATCGCTATCGAATTCGTGTCCTTCTCGAAGAGCCATTCGATGGCGGGTTGGCGCGTCGGATTTGCCTGCGGCAATCCCGAGATGATCCACGCCTTGAAGCGGATCAAGAGCTACCTCGACTACGGAATGCCACAGGCGATTCAGATCGGTGCGATCACGGCGCTTCGCGGTCCGCAGGATTGTGTGACGGAAAACGTCGCGATCTATCGGGAGCGACGCGATGCCTTGATCGACGGTCTGGCACAGTACGGCGATGGGTCCTGGAAAATCGAGAAGCCGCTGGCAACGATGTTCGTCTGGGCGCCGATTCCCGAGCGCTTTCGAGCGATCGGCTCGCTCGAGTTTTCGAAGCGACTGCTGGTGGAAGCGGGTGTCGCGGTCTCGCCCGGCATCGGATTTGGAGAAGCCGGCGAGGGCTTCGTGCGCTTCGCTCTGGTCGAGAATAAACATCGGATCCGACAGGCGGTCTCAGGGATCCGTCGCTTCATTCGAGATGCGCAGATCTAGGCCGATGACGAAACAACATGTCACAACATGTAACAAGGAGTCGCCGGATCGAGCTACGTGGCTTCGTTCGAGGAAGGAATGAGAGATGGGCGGGAATTCGAGGGGTGAGTCGATTGGCGTTGGACTGATTGGCTTCGGCACGATCGGAACCGGCGTGGTCAAGGTGCTACGCGACAATGCAGAAGTCATCGAGCAGCGCTTGGGATCGCCTCTGCGATTGGTTCGCATCGCTGATCTCGATCTAGACACGGATCGTGGCGTCGACCTTGCCGAGATCATTTTTGATGCGGACGCGTCGGCATTGATTGCGGATCCGGGCGTGCAGATCGTGATCGAGCTGATTGGTGGCTACGACGTACCGCGAAAGTTCATTCTGGAGGCGTTGGCCGCCGGCAAGCATGTCGTCACTGCGAACAAGGCGCTGTTGGCGCTGCATGGTCGTGAGATCTTTGGCGCCGCGACCGCCGCTGGACTCGATATCGCGTTCGAAGCGGCCGTAGGGGGTGGCATTCCGATTCTCCGTTCGCTCCGCGAAGGCCTGGCTGCGAATCAAATCGAATCGGTCCTGGGAATCTTGAATGGCACGACCAACTATGTGCTGACCGAGATGGAATCCACCGGCGAGGATTTCGATGTCGTATTGAAGCGTGCCCAGGAATTGGGCTATGCCGAGGCGGATCCGACTTTCGACGTCGAGGGGATCGATGCGGCTCACAAGCTGGCCTTGTTGACGGCGATGGCGTTCGGCGCGGATCTCACGTTCGAGGAAATTCCGACAGCCGGCATTCGCGAGCTGCTACCCATCGACTTCGAAGTGGCCGCCGAGTTCGGCTATCGCATCAAACTACTGGGCATCGCCAAATGCCATCGATCGAAGGACGGGACAGAGCGAATCGAGGCGCGTGTTCAGCCGACGCTGGTCTCTGCGTCCAGCTTGCTGGCGAAGGTCGATGGAGCGATGAACGCGGTCGAGGTTCGCGGCAACGCCGTTGGCCCGACTCTCTATTACGGTGCCGGTGCCGGCGAAATGCCGACCGCCAGTGCGGTCGTGGGAGACCTGATGGAGATCGCGCGGGAAATTCGTCGTGGCGGCAGCGGGCCCGTCCCGCCTCTTTCGTATCGGCCGGAGCATATTGCCGCAAAGGCGGTGATGCCGGATGCCGAGCTTTCCGGACGTGCCTATCTCCGGATGACGGCTTGCGACGAGCCCGGTGTGCTGGGCCAGGTGACGAGTCTGCTGGGCGAAGAGGGGGTGGCCATTGATACGGCCATGACCCGACCGCAGGGCGGTGGGGCGAACGGCCTGGTTTCGATCATCATCCTGACACGAAGGACTCGCGAAGACGCCCTGCAACGGGCGCTCGAAGCAATTTCGGCGCTTGCCGAGATTACCGAGGCGCCGCGCTCAATGGGAATCGAAGAGGAGGCCTGAAGATGTCTACGGCGACGAAACCCGAGCCGAGAGCCTGGTTCGAGAGCCTGAACGATCCCAGCGAACGTCATGGACTCGACGAGGTGGTCTACACCGACCAGGAGGGCGGGCTGCTTCATGTCGTGCATGACATGGAGGAGCTTGCGAAGACTTCCGCGGACGAATGGAAGAAGCTGTTCGAGTCGCGCGCTCATCGAAATCAGTGGCCCTACGGCTCCGGCGTCTGGGGAAAGAAGGAATGGGTACTGCCCGACATCGACAACGACAACGTCGTGTCCATGTATGAAGGCCATACCAACCTCTTCTGGGCTGAGCGATACGGGCGTGAAATCGGCATCGAAGATCTCTGGTTGAAGCTGTGCGGAAATTCTCATACCGGATCCTTCAAGGATCTGGGAATGACCGTGCTCGTATCGCAGGTCAAGCAGATGATTGCCAAGGGCGCGAGGATTCCGGCGGTGGCTTGTGCTTCGACCGGCGACACTTCGGCAGCGCTCTCCGCCTATGCGGCGGCCGCGGGGATCCCCGCCGTCGTCTTCCTGCCGCGAGGCAAGATCTCACTGGCGCAACTCATCCAGCCCGTTGCCAACGGCGCGATCGTATTCGCACTCGACACGGATTTCGACGGCTGCATGGAAATCGTTCGACAAGTCTCGGAAAGGGACGGCGTCTATCTCGCGAATTCGATGAACAGCCTTCGAATCGAGGGGCAGAAGACGGTCGCTTTCGAGATCGCCCAGCAACTCGATTGGATGATGCCGGATTGGCTGGTCATTCCCGGCGGCAATCTCGGCAATGTCTCGGCGCTCGCGAAGGGTCTCGACATGCTTTTTGAACTGGGGCTGATCTCCAAGCGGCCGCGAATCTGTGTTGGCCAGGCCGAAGCCGCGAACCCACTTTATCTGGCCTATCAGAAGGATTTTCGGGTCTTCGAGCCGATCGCCGCGCGTGCCACCGTCGCGTCGGCGATCCAGATCGGCAATCCGGTCTCCTATCAAAAGGCGGTCGATGCACTGACCCGCTATGACGGTGTGGTCGAGCAGGCCTCGGAATCCGAGATCATGGAAGAATGCGCCCGCGCCGACCGTACGGGGCTATTCAATTGCCCTCATACGGGTGTGGCCCTCGTCGCGCTTCGCAAACTACAGGAGCGCGGGCTCGTACGTAGCAGTGATCAGGTCGTCGTGATTTCCACGGCGCACGGGTTGAAATTTGTTGATTCGAAGCTCGCCTATCATTCGATGGAGCTCGAGGGGATCGTCTCGGCCAGTCCGAATCCCCCCATCGAGCTCGGCGCGGACTATCAACGGGTGCGCGATCAGATGCTTCGCGAAATCGACGGAAGGTTTGGTGGCTGATGTTTACGGGAATCATCGAACATGTCGGCCGGATTCGAGCGATTGAGACAGAGCCCGATCTCGCGCGGCTTCAGATCGAATTGGGGCCGATCGCGGACGGCGTGCGACTCGGGGACAGCGTTTCCATCGCAGGCGTTTGCCTGACGGTGACCGCCATCGAACCGCAGTTCTTCAGCTTCGACGCCATTCCCGAAACTCTCGAATCGACGCGGGTCGGCGAGTTCGCGGCCGGCGATCCGGTCAATCTCGAACGCGCGATGGCCTCAACCGGCCGATTCGACGGCCATATCGTGCAGGGGCATGTCGACGGGGTGGGGCGTGTCCGGCGCTTCGATCGAGATAGGAACGAAGCCCTTCTCCACATTGAATGCGACAAAGACCTCGCGGGCCAACTCGTCAACAAGGGCTCGGTGACGATCGAAGGCGTCTCACTCACCATTGTTGAGGTCAACCCCGACGGATTTCACGTTGCCTTGATCC
>CAWLAJ010000281.1:0-5579 GCA_963854795.1 Deltaproteobacteria bacterium UBA4427
GGGCTCCATCAAGCCTTCCAGGACATCGCCACCCGAGAGATGCGTCGCCACGACGGTCCGATCATGCTGAACACCATCGGTCTGAGCTGGGCGGGACCCCTGATCCTCGACATGGGAACGCATGAAGAGCGACTTCGATATATCAAAGGGATCCTGTCCGCCGAAGACATCTGGTGTCAGGGATTCTCCGAGCCCGACAACGGCTCCGATCTCGGCAACGTACAGACGCGTGCCGAACGAGTCGGTGACGAGTGGCTGATCAATGGCACGAAGACCTGGACCACCCATGGCAGCTACGCGAAGTACATGATCCTGCTGGCGCGCAGCATCCCGGATGCGCGGAACAAATACGCCGGGTTGAGTTTTTTTCTGGCGCCAATGAACGTGCCCGGCATCGAGGCCGTCCCGATCCGAAAGCTCACGGGTGAGTACGGTTTCACGGAGACCTTCTTTACCGACGCCCGTATTCCCGCCGACTGTTTGATGGGCGAAGAAGGGCAGGGATGGTCGGTCGCGATGCGTACGCTCGAGTACGAACGCAGCGCGCGCGGCGGCCAGGCCGGCGGCTATTCGATTACGGTCCCGGATGCCGCGGAGACGATCGATCTCGCTCGACGAGCGAGCCGTGACGGTCGCCCGGCGATCGAAGATCCGGTCGTACGCGACAAACTCGTCGAGTTGCTGATCGAAGATCGCGCCATCCAACTCTGCGCTGAGCGCCAGAGTCTGGGTCCCCTCAATCAGGAGCGCCCAATGTCGCTCGGACTTTCGTCCAAATTGATGAACACCGAGTTCGTTCGGCGCCTGAACGAGTTCGCCATCTCGATGCAGGGAGCGAAGGGTGCCTACTACGTTGGAGAAGCGAACGCGATCGATGACGGCGTCTGGCAGCGCGCCTATCTGAACGCTTTCTCGGCGACGATCGGCGGCGGGACCAGCCAGATCCAGGCCAACATCGTCGGCGAGCATGTGCTCGGCCTACCCAAGAGCTGAAGGCGGAGACCCAATGAGCAAGCGAGAGAAGATCGGGCTGAGCGAAGAACAAGCGGACCTGCTCGAGTCCGCGAGCAAGTATTGTGCGGACAAATCACCGATCCCGACGGTGAGGCGTCTGATGGAGGACGAGCTCGGATACGACGCGACCGTCTTCGCTGAAGTCGCGGAGCTGGGTTGGCTCGGGATCGCGATCCCCGAATCCTTGGGTGGCGTCGGGCTCACCCTGGCCGAGGTCGTTCCCGTCGTCGAACAGATGGGTCGGCATCTGATGGCCGGACCGTTCGTGTCGACGACCCTCGTCGCGCAAGTGCTACTCGAGGCCGGAACAACCCAACAGAAGTCCAGGCTGCTGCCGGAACTCGCGAGTGGAAAGCCCGCGACCCTGGCGCTGATGGAGCCCCATGCGGATTGGGATCCCTTTCACATCGATTGCCGTGCGGAACGACGCGGCGGGCGAGTGATCCTCCGTGGGACGAAGACCTTCGTGAAGGACGCCCATTGCTCTTCGTTGATCGTGGCTTCCGTCGAACTCGAGGGCGCGGCAGCACTGGTTCTTCTGGACCCTGAAGCGATCGCGCAGTGCGAGCAGCGTCGCGAGGCGGTCGTGGACGAGACGCGGCGTTCGTGTCAACTCGTCCTCGATGGAGTATCCGTCGCGGAAGACGCCTTGCTCGATGTTTCGATGGCGAAGGTCGCGCTCGAGCACGTCGAGCTCGCGGGGAGTCTCCTCGCGACGGCCGAGATGTGTGGCGGGGCTGCCGCTTGCATCAACGACACAGTCGAGTATCTCCGCGAACGCAAGCAATTCGGAAAACCGATCGGCTCCTATCAGGCGCTCAAGCATCCGATCGTGCATGCGCACGTGGGAATCGAACAGGCGCGCTCTCATCTCTACGCAGCGGCGCATACTTTCGGAATGGGTGAGCGGGGAGAGGTGGCCATTCGAATGGCCAAGGCCCATACGGGTCCGGCTTTCGCCTTCGCCGCCGATCGCGCAATCCAGTTTCACGGGGGCTACGGCTTCACCTACGAATGCGATGCGCAGCTCTATCGCCGGCGCGCGCTGTGGTGTGAGAATCAGCACGGTGACGCGCTCTACCACCGACGCAAGCTCGCCGATCTGATCTTGTAGAGAACGTGGATCGCGTCTTTCGCGTGCGGTCCGCGTCGGCGAAGTCGTGCCCTTTCGTCATGGCGGTTTCCGGGATGCTAGATTGCGCCGCAGTATGATCAACGGATCGCAGAACGACCCCGACGAAGCCGAAGCAGCCTTGCGCTGGCTGGAAGGGCTGTCATCGAATCTCGATGCGGTCGCTCGCCTCGACCCAGAGTTTCGCCGGCGACTTCGAGAAGCAGCCGGTCGGCTCGCCTTTCCGGAGCGCGTCGAACGCCGCGCCGCGATCGCGCGACGAAGGATGGAGGATCGCAAACGCGCGCGTCAGCAGGATGACGCCGCGCTCAACTCGACGAGCAATCGCGCCCTGAAGCGATCGCTGCGCTTCGCGGTGCCGCCTTCCCATTCCGAAATTTCCTCCGATTCGCGTCTGCTGCTCGAGATGCAAGCCGCCGAACCGGCCTCCATCGAAGCGACCGCACCTCCCGCGGCAACCCGAGCCGCCGCGGCGGGCACACGACTCCGCGAGCCGCAAAATTGTTATATCTGCAAGACCGATTATCTCGACTTGCACCACCACTACGACACGCTGTGTCCGAGTTGTGCCGAATTCAATTGGGATAAACGGACGCAATCCGCCGACCTCTCCGGGAGGCGGGCGCTGATCACGGGCGCGCGCGTGAAGATCGGATTCGAAGCCGCGGTCATGTTGCTGCGTGCGGGAGCCGAGGTGGTGGTCACGACGCGATTTCCAGCCGATGCGTCGCGCCGATTTCGAAAACTCGATGATTTCTCGACCTGGCAAAAGCGGCTTTCAATCTATGGCCTCGACCTGCGTCATACGCCGAGCGTCGAGGCGTTGGCCGATCACTTGAACGAGAGGCTGCCGGCTCTCGATTTTCTGATCCACAATGCCTGCCAAACCGTCAGGCGTCCGCCCGCCTACTACAAGCATCTACTGTCAGACGAACGACTCGACCGGCTCGATCCAGAAACGCGTGCGCTCGTTGTTGGACACGAAGAGGCCCTGGGGCTGCGTTCTGCGGAACAAGGCGCAGCGACGGCTCCTCCAAGCCAGGACGCCCTCGCGAGCGCGTCGGGTCTTGCCTTGCCTGGGCTGAGCGAAGCGTCCATCTTGAACCAATTCGATCTTCTGGCTGAGGCCAATCAGGAACATCTCTTTCCGGCCGGAATTCTCGACGGCGACGGACAACAGCTCGACCTGCGCAAGAAGAATTCTTGGAGAATGAGCCTCGCGGACGTTCCGACGATCGAGCTGCTGGAAGTACATCTCGTCAATTCGATCGCGCCCTTCATTCTCACGGCGCGCCTCAAGCCTCTGATGCTTCGCATGCCGTCGCGCGACAAGCATGTCGTGAATGTCTCAGCAATGGAGGGGCAGTTCTATCGAAATTTCAAGACGGATCGGCATCCCCACACCAATATGGCGAAGGCCGCGCTCAACATGATGACGCGGACATCGGCGGCGGATTTCGTTCGCAACGGAATTCACATGAACAGCGTCGATACGGGCTGGGTGACCGACGAAGATCCCTTCGAGCATGCCGTGCACAAGGAATTTGATCAGCGTTTCGCGCCGCCTCTCGATGCGTTGGACGGAGCGGCTCGAGTGCTGGCTCCGATTTTCGATGGATTCAATTCTGGTATCCACTGTTGGGGACAGTTTCTCAAAGACTATCAACCCACTCGTTGGTAGGCGGCCTCTCGACTGGTGTTCGACGCGTCGCCTTGGCGGTTTTGCATCCAACCGGAGTCACGGCACTATCTCGCGGTGACGAACCTTCGAGCACGTATTCTTCCGCTCACCACTCGTTCCAATGGGCTTCTCCGGGTCGAAATTGATCTCCGCTGACTCGCTAAGCCGGCTTCAGATTCTGGGCGCCGCGGTGCTCTTTTCGACCGGCGGGATTGCCATCAAGGCGTCGAGCCTCTCCGGGTTCGAAGTCGCCGGGACACGGTCGGCGATCGCAGCGATCACGCTTTGGATCCTGCTGCCGACGTGGCGCCGATTCTGGAGACCTCGTGTGCTCCTGGTTGGCGCTTGCTATGCGAGTACATTCGTGTGCTTCGTGATCGCGACGAAATACACCATGTCTGCGAATGCGATCTTCCTGCAGTCGACGTCTCCGATCTACGTTCTCTTGTTGGCACCGCGTCTGCTCAGAGAGGAGAATCGTCCGAGCGACTACGCCGTGCTGCTGATGTTGATGGTCGGGCTGGGACTCTTCTTTGTCGAGGTGGACCCCGCGACGAGCACCGCCCCGAATCCGGTCTTGGGGAATTGGGTCGCGATCGCGGCGGGAGTTTCCCTCGCACTGGGACTGATGGGGCTTCGATGGCTGGGGCGAGACGGATTGGTCGATGGCGAAGATCAGAGCGGTGCGGCAGCCCTTGCTGGCAACGTACTCGCCGCCTTTGTTTGCCTGCCCTTCATGCGCTTCACATCCGACCTTCACGAGACCGACCTCTTGCTGATCGTCTACCTGGGCGCGATTCAGATCGGCCTTGCCTACTGGATTCTCACGCGAGGAATACGACGAGTCCCTGCGGTCGAAGTCTCTTTGCTGCTGCTCGCAGAGCCGGTGTTGAATGCGATCTGGGCGTGGAGCCTGCTAGGCGAGCAGCCCGGATTCTGGTCCTTGGTTGGCTGTACCTTGATTCTCTCGGCGACCGGCTGGAGGGCACTGGCGCGGAAGGGGAATCCAGCCGCGGAGCGGCCATCGGATGATCCCGGCTAGCCGAATTCCGTGCGCACTACACACTGAATGACGCTGAATGGTTTGCCGCCTGGCTACTTGCCCTGAGGCCAACGAGGGTGCCAACATGGGCCCATGGCTGAAGAGGACTCCCGCGGACCGATGATGCTCTTTCCCGATTCGAGCGATGGAGCAGGGCGACTGCGAGGACTGCTCGGCGAAGAGAAGATCCTCGAAGTGCCCGGCTGCTTCGATGCTCTTTCGGCTCGCGTCGTCGAGCGCGCCGGCTTTCCGGCTGCGTTCCTCGGCGGATTTTCCGTGGCAGCGAGTCGCCTGGGTTTGCCGGACGTGGGATTGTTGAGCTACGGCGAGATGATCGATCAGGCGACCAATGTCTGCGCGGCGACCTCGCTGCCCGTGATGGGCGATGCCGATACCGGTTATGGCAATGGGCTCAACGCCGAGCGGACCCTGCTCGGGTGCGTACGGGCCGGACTCGCATGTCTCATGATCGAAGACCAGCTCTGGCCCAAACGATGTGGTCACACGCCGGGCAAGGAAGTCGTCGATCGCGATGAAGCGCTCCAGCGTGTACGGGCCTGCGTTCGGATCCGGGAAGAGATGGGGGCAGAGATCTTGATTCTCGCGCGCACCGACGCGAACGCCACGGATGGAATCGAAGAGGCGCTCTGGCGTGTGGAAGCGTTCGCCGATGCGGGCGCCGATCTGACATTTCTCGAGGCACCGGAAGA
>CAWLAJ010000282.1:0-5565 GCA_963854795.1 Deltaproteobacteria bacterium UBA4427
AGGGTTGGCGCAGCTCGGTGGTTAGCTCCCCGCCCTTCCAAGAGCAGTTCGATACTCGAAAACCGAGCAGCCGCCGCTTTTCCTTCGCTTCCTGCTTTGCGAATAGTCTCTGGGCATTTCGAGCCAGTTCGAGGAGCTGGACACCTTCGTCGAGATACGACTGGTCGGCCTCTTGGTGCTGCTCGATGTCTCGCAGGCACCGCTCCTGGTCCCGGCGCCAGTCGGCCGACATGCGATCGAAGAAAGCGGCGTCGATTCGGCCGTCGAGCTTGTCGACGTAGGCGTCATGGATGCGGTTTTGAATGCGGTCGTATTCGGCCTGAAGGCGTCCGATCGCGGCCATCCATCACGCCCTGGACGCGCTCCCATAGGTTGCGCGAAATCAGAGGCGCATGGTTGCCCTGGCAGCGCTGACCATTCCATTCGAACTCACCGCTGTAGAGTCGGTTCCGAAGGATGGCATGGACCGTGCTAGTCGGGACGGGAGCCCCGCTCTTGCGGTACTTGAGCCCCGAAGCACGCGCCTTCGCTGCAATCTCTCGAAGTGAGAAGTTCGCAGTCGCGTACCAGTCGAAGAGCTTGGTGATGAGAGGAGCGACGGAGGGGTCGGGCTCGATTCTCTTCTTGCCGTCGGTACACGTAACATTGAGGTAGCCAAGCGGTGCCAGTGTCGGCCAGATCCCCTGCTCCGCTTTCTCCTGCATCCCCTTTCGCGCTTCCTCTGAGAGATTGTCGATGTAGTTCTTCGCCATCAGCACCTTGATGCCATGCATGAACTTCTCAGACGACCTCGAGTCGCGCGAGAGCACCACCCCTTCCTTAACAAAGTGGATCTCGACCTCAAGCTCGTCCAGCGTCACCCAGTCCTTGAGATTTCGATAAAGCCGGTCGGTCATTTCGATCCTCCGGATAGTCCCCCGTCGTCATGATGACAGGGTGTCCGGCTGAATCTGTAATTTCACAAGCCCGCTCTGTCGCAGGATCCCCGGAAGGGGACAACTAGGCCCGGCAGGGGCTTAGTTGCCAGAACGTCTAGTATCGGCAGTGCAGAAAACGCTGCTTGTTTTGCCTATCCGCCGACTCGTCCGAATCCTCGAGTGCCGATGCTTCGCCACTGCCGCCGCTCTACGCGATGGCTGCGGATTCTCCCCTTGCTGTCGTTCCCCCGAGCGAGTACAGCTTCGAGTCGTGGGAGGCTCGTACCAGGGCTCCTTTCCAGAGACGCGCCGAGGGCGCGGAGCAGCGCCCCGGTCAGGCAACGATTCAACGGGGCAGCTATTCGACAAGGCGGCAACACAGGGAGGCGCGAGTGTTCTACGGATGGGTGATCGTTGTCGGTATATTCGCCGTTCAACTCTTCATGGTAGGCTTCTTCACCTACGGTTTTCCGCTTCTCGTCGATCCGGTCCAGCAGGAATTCGATTCCAGCGTGACCGACGTTATGCTCGGGATCAGCATCGGGGGCGTGACCGGCGCCATCATCTCGCCAGTGGTCGGACCCTTCGTCGACAAATGGTCGGCCCGGGGATTGATCGTCATCGGCACCCTCTCCCTCGCGGCTGCCCTCTTCCTGATGTCGATCTGCCAGGGGGTCTACCAGTTTGCAGCGGTGGTGGCCCTGCTCTTGAGTGCGGCGAATGTATTAGTCGGCCCGATCACGGGATCTGCCCTCGTTTCACGTTGGTTCAGTGTCTCGCGGGGCCGCGCGCTGGGCATCGCGGCCACCGGGACCTCCTTCGGCGGATTGATCGTGCCGTTTTTGCTCGAGAATTCGATCGAATCGATGGGATGGCGCGGCGCTCTGCAGCTGCTCGCCGCCTGCGTGATGGTGCTGCTGCTGCCACTGGTGTTTTTTGGCCTACGCGACAACCCGTCAGACCTGGGTCTGCATCCGGACGGGGCCGAGTCCGCCGCAGCGACGGCCGCCGCAGCACCCGTCTCCCGGAATTGGACGACTGGGGAAGTCCTTCGTAGCCATTCGTTCTGGCTGATTGGTTCGAGTCTAGGAATTCTCTTCCTGGCCTATGTCGGGGCGCTCGCGAATCTGCACAAATACGCGACCGGGTTGGGGATCGAAGCGGGCGACGCGACGCGCTTGATCCAGACGATCGCGGTCTGCGGATTCATCGGCAAGCTGGTCTTCGGTTGGGCCGCGGATCGCATCAGCTTGCGCGTGGGGCTCTGGCTGGCTCAGGGCCTGGTGGCTACCGGGATCGCCGTGCTTTCGCTCGAGCCCGGCTACACGTCGATGCTGCTGGCGGCCTCGCTGATGGGCCTGGCCGCGGGCGGAATGTTGCCGGTCTGGGGCGCGATGATCGGTATCGAGTTCGGGGTCGCGAGCTACGGTCGAGTGATGGGCTTGATGACGCCCGTGATCGCGGTCTTCGTCGTCCCGGGGCCGATCCTGGCGGCGCTCAGCGTGGACAGGACCGGTAGTTATAGTCTGGCGTTGCAGGGCTTCGTTGGGGTGCTCATCATCGGTGCAATGCTGTTGATTCCACTGCGATTGGCGACGCAGCAGCCCGCGATCGAGGCCGCCTGACAAGTTCCGCGACGGGGCTGATGGCGGATAGGCAAAATAAGCAACGTTTTCCGCACCACCGATACTAGGTGTTCTGACAAGTAGCCCTCAGACGAGGCACATCAGCCCCGTCCCGGGCTCTCGCCGGCTTCGCCAGTATCGTCGTTGCGATTCGAGGGGCGAATCCGACACGGTGGTCTAGACAGGATCGCTACGGGCTTGCGAATGTTTTTGCGTCAAGCGTCTGTGTTCTCCTCGCCTCGGTGCTGCCGTTTCCGCTTCACGCTCTCGGAGTCTCGGACGCCGGCCTCTGGTCGCTCAGCAATGGCGTACTCGCGGGCATGTTGTTTCTCTATCTGACGTTCCTGGCGATTCGGCAAAAGCGTTCTCCTCCACGAATTCCGTGGCTCTTCTGGTCGCTGGTCGGCATGGGTTGGCTGATCGCCGCGATTCTGTTGCTCGCGAGCGTTGGACTCTTGAATGTCGCTGGGCCGGGCTTGCTCCTCGTTGGCCTCATCTATGCGTTGCTGTCCGGATTCGCGCAGCTCGCAACCTTCTTGTTGCTGTCGACGTCGGATGACTAGCGGCGGTCGGGTGAAAAGTTTCTCGGTCATGCGAACGCGCCCTGGACCATCGGCTCTCTTCGATCCGACACTCGCCTGTGATACCTTGCGCAGCCCGAGTTCGCCCCGATCCTTTGTCCCTGCGGCCGAGTCGAATGTTCTTCACTTCCATCCCTGCACGGCGCTTGAAGAGGGCGCTGGCTCTCGCCGCAGGACATCGTTAACTGGCAGGAGTAGATCTCGCGATGGCGGTCCCGCTCAATAAGGCGTTTCGCCACACGGTGCTTTGGCTTGTTAGGCGACTGCCAACCGATCCGAGGCGGCGTCTCGAGCGCCGGTTTCGCGGGCGGGAAGAAGCGGAGAAGCTTGCGGCTGCCGACATCGTCGTGGTTTCTTTCGGAAAGAGTGGGCGCACCTGGTTAAGGGTGATGATGTCCCGCTTCTATCAGCTCGCTTATGGACTCGCGAAGGAGGAGATGCTCGGCTTCGACAATTTGCACCGCCGAGACTCCCGCATTCCGCGGGTTCTCTTTACACATGACAACTACCTCAAGGATTACACGGGCCACGCGGACTCCAAGGTGGACTATCTGGGCAAGCGCACCGTCCTGCTCGTTCGGAACCCGAAAGACGTCGCCGTGTCTCTCTTCTTTCAGTGGAAGCATCGCATGCGACCGGGCAAGAAGATTCTCAATCACTACCCGGAAGACTCTGCGGACGTGTCGGTATATGACTTCGTGACCAGTGAGATCTGGGGCTTGTCCCGGGTGATTCGCTTCATGAACCTTTGGGCGCAAGAAGCACATAACTTCGACGAGTTGCTGATCGTTCGGTACGAAGACCTTCGGACCGATCCTGAGGCCGAGTTCCGGAAGGTCATGGCCTTCATTGGCGATCCAGTTGCGGCCGATGACATCCGTGATGCCGTCGAGTATGCGTCGATCGAGAATATGCGACGGCAAGAAGAGAACAACGATTCTCGTTTCACGAGTGGTCGTATGAAGCCGGGCCAGAAGGGTGTGCAGGATTCTTACAAGGTGCGGCGCGCCAAGGTCGGCGGCTACCGCGACTATTTCTCTACGGAGGAGATCGAAGCGATCGATGCGCAGGTGGCTTCGACGCTCTCTCCCGTTTATCGATACGACGAGAAACTAGAAGAGTCGGGCGGCGAGTCCGGCGGAACATCGGCGAGCGAGCCGACGGACTCCGTCGCGACGGGACACTGATCACAGCGTTTACCAGAATTCGGAATTACGCCCGAGCGAGCAGATCCGCGTAGTCGGATGAGAGCGAACCTTCGACGATGTCGTTCAACTGCTTTTGTTGGTCTATATCGAAATAGTCGGTATAGCCACCGACTTTTCCGCGGCGCACTTTGAACGACTCGCTGTCCTCGGTATCAGCCGGTGTGAGTCGACCACTCTCGAAGGCCCCGCCCTTCTCCATCGCCTTGAGCTTGTCGAATTGTGAGCGTTCGATCGCGTGGGCGACCGCTGCCGGGTCGGGATCTTCCCCGAGAAATCGAAGCGCATCGGTCAATGTCTTCTCGGATTCGGAATGCATCTTCTCGTAGGAGAAGCAATGCGAGTTCGGAATCATACCGAGCGCGTCCGCCCAGATGTTCAAGAACTCGATCATCGTCCGGAGACCGCCCTTCGACCCGTTGGCGAATTCGAAGATCGGAAGATCGAGATCCAGGTCGCGCTTCTTACGATGGAAATACATCGACACGCAGACATCGCGCGGATCGCGAGCAAGAAAGATCACGTGCTTAGAGCGATAGCGGCTCTTGTCTAGATCGATTTCGTCGGGTCGACCATCGGGATCGCCATCATGCGTAAAGAGAATCTTCGGAATTCGACGATCGAGGTAATGAAGGTTCGCGAACTCCAATAGGGGCGGCGAGTCGAGCGCGTAGCGTTCCTCAAAATAGAAGGTCAACGTGGCCCGCAACCAGGTTCGGCCGCTCTTGGGATAGGACACGACGACGTATTTGGTCGTGGCGAATTTCCACGCATTCATGACCTGCTTTTTGATCCGTTTTGGAAGCAGCTTCTTGATCGCGAATTGGATCGGGTCTTCCGGCTTCGGCACTGGTCTGGTCCCTGCTCCTCGGCGGCCTTTGGCGGTTATCCGCGGTCCTCCGTGGATTGAATCGCCTGGCGCGGCTGTGATTGGAGGGCTGCGCAGGCGTCGAGTTTCGCGTATCGACGCACGGGCGGCAAGCAGATCGCCTTGCCGACGCAATGGAGCGGCGAGGTTGGCGGCACCGGCAACGTCGGCGGTCACTGTATAGCCCGGCGGTGCAGCCACGTGGTGTAGCGATGCTGCGTAGCCCCGCGCCGAGCAAACCCGATCGGCTGATGACAAAAGGGCTGACTAACGTCCGTACTCCGGCGCGACCGCGTGGGCTTTCGCTCATTTTCGGGGGACTCTACTCCACGAGGAAGCACTCTGTCCCCGGAAGGGGACAACTAGGCC
>CAWLAJ010000283.1:0-5552 GCA_963854795.1 Deltaproteobacteria bacterium UBA4427
CCGCGGGTTACTAACCTGTTATACAGCAGGGCCAGCCAACTAACATCTATTTGTCTTGTTCGACGTATTTGATTGGTGTTTTGGCTTCGATGGCAGGCTGATCGATTCTTCTGCTGATTGAATCGCCGACTATCTGTCTCGCTCGGTCGGATGACGGAACGCGCTCTGCCACGACAGGCGGTCGATAGATCTCCAGTAGGCTCGTTGCGCCTTCGGATGTTTTCTGATTCCGCCGCTGTAGTTTCTGATGTCGATGGCTTTCGCCAAGCCTCGCGCTTCGGCGCCATCCGTCCAACTTCGTGTCTTCCGAGCGAGACCCCGCTGTATAACAAACCGCTACAGTCGGACAAATCCAGTCGTGCGTGTCCGACTGGCGCCGCCCACGAACTAGTTTCCTTCGGAAGTAGGACGCGGGCGGCTTTTGCTGACGGGCTCCGACCTTCCGCTATCCTGTTGACTTCCTCTAGCCGGATTCGCCGCTGATCGGCCTATCCGTTAGGCGGCATCGCAAACCCCAAGCCTCGGTGAACCACAGACCCATGTCGATGGAACCTGATCTCACTACGGATCCGAACCTTCTTGGTGTGCTTCAGGAGCTGAAGGCGCGAGAGCCTCTATTTCACAGGGTTGAGTTCGGAACTAGCCTTGCTGACTTCGAACTAATGACGGAACCGGAATTCTGGGAAGTCGGCGCCTCCGGCCGTAGATACAGCCGTGGGTACGTGCTCAAGACTCTAGTCGAACGCTACTCCCAGCCTTTCGGCGATGCATGGGAGACGCGTGACTTCCATTGTCTTGAGCTAGCTCCAGATAACTACCTGTTGACCTACACGCTTCTCCAGGGCGAACGCGTGACTCGACGATCGACTATTTGGCGTCGCCGAGGGGTCGATTGGAAGCTCGTCTACCATCAAGGAACGATCGTCGAGTAGTGGGATGGCGGCTCACGAGGTCTCCATAGCTCACTCGGCGACGCCGCATAACAATCCCCTGAACCAGACAGATCCTGGTCGGGGTGAGAGCTAAGAACGCCGCCCACGTTTTTCTTGCCTTCGAGACGAGGCGGTGGGCGGCTCGTGCTGTCTGGCTCCGAGGCTGGTACTCTCGGCGAAACCCTTTGAGCGGGATCTGCAGGTTATGGGAGTATCCGTTATACGGCGAGTCGTAATGCCGTTTCTGTCAGAGACATTTTCGTACCGATTCGAAGCGGATCTCGCGGCCGAGTTCCTCGCTGAAAACGATATCTCTGCGAGAGTGTCCGCAAGCGACGCCGGCGGTTCCGTTCCCGCCCTTCAGCCAACCCTTGGAGTCCGACTAGAAGTGGCTGATATCGATTTCGCAGAAGCGGAACGGCTTGTCTCCGAATGGCGCGGTTCCGAGACCGCCGATCTTCTGCCACTATCGACGGGCCAAAAGCTTCAAGGCTGGTTCGTCATCGCGTCGATACTCGCCGTACTTCTCGCCTTTTTCGTTTTCGCCCGTGGAAGTACTCCCCCAGTTGACCAACCGGAGATCCCTTTCCATCCGCAGACGCCGTGGTAACCCACGACTCGATATGGTCCGCCCGACTCGCCGTATAACAAACCGCTACAGACGGACAAATCCGGTTGTGCGTGGCCGACTACGCCGCCCACGTACTCGTTGCCTTCGGAATGAGGACGTGTGCGGCTTTTGCTGACGGGCTCCGACCTTCTGTTATTCTAAAGACTTCCTCTAGCCGGATTTGCCGCTGATCGGCCTATCCGTTAGGCAGCGCTACATGCTCTACCAGCTTGCGGCGGAAGCGGTTCTGATTCTGCACCTCTTGTTTAGCGTGTTCGCGGTCTTTGGCGGGTTCGCCCTCGGGGCCTACCCGCGACTGGCCTGGCTCCATGTCCCGACGGTCATCTGGGGCTCGCTTGTCAACCTTACCGGGCGTGTGTGCCCGCTAACGCCGCTTGAGAACTCGTTGCGCGGTCTCGCCGGGCAGTCGGGGTACGAGGGAGACTTCATCGAGCACTATCTCCTACCGATCATCTACTCAGAAGACAGCGCGGGCATTCCCGGTGAGTTACTCGGAGTGTGTCTAGGAGTGTGGAGTCTGGCAGTGTACGGGTGGGTCTGGAGACGACGACGCGCTGCCTAACAAGGCGTTGCAGCGGACGCGCTCACGCTTAGCCGCCATGAGGCGTGGTAAGATCAAGTCCTCTCTTGGTGTTCTCGTGGCTGCTCGGCAGTTCGCCGCACGCCGCTGAACGCCGATCCGTTATACGGCATTCGGCCGGGAGCAATCTCGATGCATTCAAGCCGAGCTCTTTCGTTCGACTCGTCCGCCGAGGCATACGACCGCTTTCGGCCTAGCTATCCCGATGCGCTATTCGACGACCTTTTCGAGATCGCCGAACTACCCGATCAGCCACGCGCTCTTGAACTAGGATGCGGGTCCGGAATCGCCACCGTGCCTGTAGCTCGGCGAGGCGTGAAGCTCGTAGCGCTTGAGCCCGGCGCCAGGCTTGCACAAATCGCGCGGCTCCGGCTGGCAGCATTCCCAGACACCACGGTTGTTGAAACGACATTCGAAGACTGGACGCCCGAATCAAACAAATTCGATCTCATCTATTCTGCGCAGGCCTTCCACTGGCTGGATCCAGATACACGTTTCGAAAGAGCAGCATCCACCCTTGTTGAGACGGGGAGTCTCGCAATCCTCGGAAACGCGACTCTTGGAGTAAATGCCGATATTCTGCCGGATGTGGATGCTGCCTACGCACGCCATGCGCCGCAGCTACTCGGTCCGTCTCCGACCAACTGGTACCTGACCGATGGCCCCGTACCTGAGCTCATTCGCGAGTCGGGCTTTTTCGATGATGTGAGATGTAAGAGCTATTCGTGGTCGATGCGGTACTCCGCCGCGGATTATCTATCCCTTCTCGGAACTCACTCTGACCACGCGCTTCTCTCAAATTCCGACCGTGTCGATCTGTTCAAGTCGCTTTCGGGAATAATTACCGCGGCCGGCGGCGAAGTCGACGTTTCCTACGAGTCGAGCTTGTTCGTCGCACGCCGTATAACAATCCCCTGAACCAGACAGGATTTTGGCGTGCTGGGAGCGATGTCCGCCGCCAGCGACTTGGGAAGCCTTAAACGGTTGACGCTGGCGGCTCGTGCCGTCTGGCGACGACCGACTACCATCCACCAAACCCTTTTGAGCGGATCCTGCAGGCTATGGGAGTATCCGTTAGGCGGCAGACGATACTTGTCCGATTGGGCCCAACTTCTTTCTGCATTCGCCGAAGCACCGCGCGAAAACGGGACGCCGGAGCTTCACGCCGCCGCGTCGTTCATCGCCGAACACCTGGAAGTAGCGGGCGTCGAGCCGCAGGTTCAGAGCTTCTCCGCCTATCCCTATGACCCGATCGCATTGGGGGTTGGCCTGTTCGTGCTTTGCTGCGTGTACGCATGCGCTCTTCTCTCGTCGCGAATGAAGCTCGCCGTTGGCTTGGCGCTTCTCCTCCTGGCTCTCCCCGTGGGCTACCTCGACTGGCAACTCCCACTCACACCTGGGTTGAGCGTCCAGGAGAACAACGTTCTCGCAACTATCCCGGCACGTAGCCCAGACCAGAGGCTTATCCTGACGGCGCACTACGACACGAAGACCGAACTCACAGACCACGTGATCCGCCTGCCGGTACAAGTCGCCGGTGCTGTGCTTGGAATCTTTGCTCTTCTGATTCCCCTAGCTCTCTCACTGTCCCTCGGCCATCGGCGGCTTGCGCCCGCTTCGAGGATCTTTGCCATCGTCATGCTCATCTATGGAGGAGTATTTCTCACCGTGTTTTCGGGTGGCGTGTTCAGGTCCGAACGCAGCCACGGTGCACTCGACAATGGCGCGGCCTGCGCTGTTCTCCTTCGAGCCGCGACGGCGCTCGCCCATGGGCCGATTCTCGAGAGAACAGAGGTCATGTTCGTGTTCCTTGCCGCCGAGGAGGTCGGTGTCCAGGGCTCCTGGAGCTTTGTGCGCAATCACTTGCCCAATCTGCCGGTGCTCAATACGTACGTGGTCAACTTGGATCCGATCGGAGCTTCCGAGCAGCTCACCGTCGTTCATCGCGAAGGAGGCATCCTGCGCGGGTTTCAGCCCTCATCGGCGGTCGTCGCTCTTCTCGACTCCGTCCACCTGCAGCAGACAGGTCGGCCGATCGGCCACACCTCAGGCGGGGGCCTTACCGACGCCTTCCCCTTCCTCGCAAGCGGCGTCCCCGCGGCGACCGTCGTCAGCGCAGTTCCACCTTTCGTCCTGCCGCGCGGGATGCACACACCTGCGGACACGCGCAACCGGATCGACTTGAAGAGCATGGATACGACGCTGGAGTTCGTGCTCCGACTCGTTCGTTTCGTAGACGGCCGTCCGGTCGAACCCACGTAGGGGCTGGCCGCCTAACAAGCGGTTGCAGCTGACACCCAACAGCTCGCTCCAATCGACCGTGGTAGCATTCTGGCGGCGAACGACCCTGCCTCAGCGCTGGCGGTCAGCGCTGTTGGGCGCAGCTGAACCGCATATCCGTTAGACCGCAGAGCGAACATCGGGAACAGATGCTCAGCGAAAGAAAAATTGGAGCTATCTGCGCAATCGGTGGAGCTGCATTGCTTTGCATCGGGACGTTCCTTCATCCGATGGGAGCCGACCCGAACGATCCTGTTGCCGCGTTTGCCGAGTACGCGGCAGATCGGTTATGGGTTGCTAGCCACCTTGTCCAGCTAGTGGGCGTTGCTGCGATGGTGGCGGCGCTGCTCTTCCTAACGGTGCAGCTCGAAACGAATGGCCCGTCAGGCGTCTTGTGGATCGCGACTGCCGGAGCAGTTGTCAGTCTGGCCCTAGCTGCCGCGCTGCAGGCGGTGGACGGCATAGCTCTGAAGAGCATGGTGGATGCCTGGGCCGCCGCGCCAGAATCAGAGAAGCAAGGATTGTTTCAAGCCGCCTTTGCAGTCCGCCAGATTGAGATCGGATTGGCCAGCATGTTGTCTCTCTCCTTGGGGCTCACGATGACCTTGTATGGAATGGCCGTGCTACGAGACGAGTATCCGAAGTGGTTCGCGTGCCTCGCCATCGCT
The DNA here is from genome assembly GCA_963854795.1 of Deltaproteobacteria bacterium UBA4427. Taxonomy (GTDB): domain Bacteria; phylum Myxococcota_A; class UBA9160; order UBA9160; family UBA4427; genus UBA4427. Next base: position 5,092 of record CAWLAJ010000283.1, read on the forward strand.
GGGGGCGTGCCCACAATGGCCGCAGGTGTCGTGATGGCGTACACAGGGTTCTCTGGACTTGCGATGACGATCAATATGCCCGCGAACCTCCTTTTGGTGTTGTGGATGCTCGCTCTCGGAGGGTTCATGTGGCGCCGCGTGGGACAGCCCCACAGCGAAGTGCGGTCTAACAAGGCGATGAAGTCGGGCGTGGAATAGCGCGGCTCAAATGACCGCTGTACATTTTGGCATCAACCTTTTCAGGCTCGGCCGGGTCGGCGGCGCTATTCAACGCCGCTTATCGCCGATCCGTTAGACAGCAAAGTCCGAGCCTATCATGAGAGTCGCTGTTCGAGATACCGAGATCTTCTTTGACGTCGAGGGCGCGGAGTTTGTCCCGGATGGTCCGGTTCTTCGGCGCAAACCAACGATAATCCTCTTACACGGCGGTCCGGGAGCGGATCATTCTCGATTGAAACCCG
>CAWLAJ010000284.1:0-5538 GCA_963854795.1 Deltaproteobacteria bacterium UBA4427
CGAGAAAGCCACCCGCAAATTCGATGGGCATCAGGAATGCGAACTCCGACCTTCGGTTCCACATCTCGATCGTTGCGACGTCGAGCGGCGACGCACCGAGGTTGCATGGCTCTCGATGGAGGGCTTCCAGATATCGGCAAATGGCCATCGATTCGGCGATGCACGTCCCGTCGTCGAGTTCGAGCACGGGCAGGGTACCCATCGGGTTTTTCTTGCGAAACTCTGGCGTCCGATTGTCCTTGTGCAGATCCCTCGAGACGACTTCGACCTGCAGGGATTTTTCGGCGATGAATATCCGAACACGCCGGGGCCTCGGCGCCCTCTTGGATGCATCCGAGTAGAGCTTCATTGAAATCGGTCCAGGTCGTTTGATGGCTGGCGCTTGCACACTCCACGAGTCTAGACACCGCTCACGGGATCGGCGGCACCCGGCGGAGAGGAGCGGGCCGGTGTCAGGAAGGTTCTTCGGGTTCGTAGAATTCGCCTTCTAGATCGTCGAGCTTTTCCGCGATGAATCTTCTCGCGTCTTGGATGGCCTGATTGTAGACGGGCGCGCCGAGTTCGTGGACGAGGAAGTCGAGCAGGCCGGCGGTCTGGAAATCGCTGAGTTCGACTTCGTACTCGGAGTCGAGAAAGCGCTGAAGGCTCCCGATCAACTTCTCGCGGGCTTCGGCCGAGAGCTTGATTCTGATCGGTTGGGTCACGAATGGGATCCGGTGCGGGGGTCGTCGGTGGTCTTCGGGGGTCTTCGGTGGTCTTCGGTGGTCTTCGGTGGATGGAGTGCCGCGAAGGGTGTTCGGAAGAGGCTGGGGCCTAGCGCCGTTGTTCCCGCAGTCCGCTGGCTTCCCATTCCTTCGAGAGCTGCTTGAGCTTTCGTGAGAAGTCATCGAAGGGATCATCGAAGGAAAGAATGATCTCGGTGGTTCGCGGGATATCGTCGCCATTGAGGAGTCCGCGGTAGCGGTTCAGGTTGGCCAGGATGGCTTCGGCGACCTTGAGGGCGCGCTTTTCGGTCTTGATCAGGGGCGACTGCAGCGTGTAGACGTTATTTCGGCCCCAGAGGCTTTCGTCGCGGACGATCGCGATTTCGCGGTAGACGCCGTTGATCGGGTCGAAGTTGTACTCGACGCGGACCTCTTTGAAGATGTCCGAGTTGCCTGTGTAGAAGCCGCGCTCTTTCTCCACCTTGCCGAGTTGTCGACATCGGGGGCAATAGAAAGTGTCGCCATGATTCAGAAGAAAGACGCCCTTGGCGTAATCTTCGCAATCCGTGTTCTCGCAATATCCAACGCCGCGTTTCATGCTGGCCATCCTAGTCGGACGCCTCCTTCGCTGGGGACAAAGTAAGCCAAGACAGCCGTACCGGGTGGCGGTCTCGTTTTCGTCGTCGCTGTATGTAGAGCAAGCAGCATGCCATTATGGATCGGGGGTCCTTCCAGGCTTAGCTTTGGGAGCTTAGCGAATACTCCTGCAGGTCGACTGCCTCTGGCCCGCCTCTTTTGGAATCTTTGCTCGGACACGAGCCGCCCGCGATCGAATTCTGTCCCGAGGGACACTTCGTCTCGCCGCTCACACAGAGTAGATCAGCGATGTCCCGGTCGCAGCGGTGCCAGAAAGTGGAAGAGGATTTCCGCAGCGGGGCGAGTCCGCAAGAATCGGCGTAGCGTGGGCAACGGTGTGGAGGGTAGCGTATAGCGTTCGTGTAGTTCGTGGACCGCACGACCGCGAGCTCTAGCGGGTCGTTTCGTTCTCGTAGTCGAGGCGTTCGCCCTCTGCGCGCAGCACACCGACACGCCAGCGCAGAACGAGCAGATAGGCGAAGGCAAAGAAAAGCGTCAAATTTCCGACGAGGAAGGGGAGGCCCATCCCCTCACCCAGGCTGCCGCTCTGGATGTTTTCGGGATGCTGCGCGTTGCCGCCGACGAGATCGATGATCCAATAGTTGAGCGGGATGAGCACAACGCCGAGGATTCCGTAGATCGAGGCGAAGCGAGCGGTTCGTTCCTCCCCTTCCGTAAAGCTGCGCAAGAGCAGGTACGCGAGGTAGACGAACCAGAGCAGCAGCGTCAATGTGAGCCGAGCGTCCCAGACCCACCAATTGCCGGGACCCCAGGCACCGCGAGCCCAGATCGGGCCGGTGATCAGCATCAAGGAACAAAAGACTGTGCCGACTTCGGCACCCGCAATCGCGAGTTGATCGTGTCGTTCTTCGCCGCGCCACAGGAAGAGCGCACCGCCGATCGCGGTCACGACGAATCCGAGATAGGCGCCATAGGCCAGCGGCGGATGGACGTAGAGAATCTTCTGCATCGTTCCCTGCACCGCATCCGTCGGCGCCCCCACGACGACCCAAGCGTAGCCCGGCGTCAACAGGAGCAGAATCCAACCGAGCACGCGTTGCGAGCGGCCGATCGTTGCACCAGGAGCGAGCGAGTCGAGCGAGGCGTTCATGTTTTCTCCGAAACGGCCATCGCGCGCTTCAAACGGACGGAGCATCGATTCCGGCTAGGCATCGGTCACTACTCGTCGAGGACATAATCAAAGAGTAGAAAGCAGAGTATCGAATAAACGCCGCCAATGACGATCAAGAGTTGCAGCGCATCAAAGGGCGGGGCCTCGCCCGCGAAGGTTGCGGTGCTCCCGCGGACGGCTGCCATCAAGACCGGGATCAACGTGGGAATCAGCAACACCGGCAAGAGAACGTCTCGGAACCGACTGCGCACGCTCATCGCGGAAAGCAAGGTCCCGACACTACAGATGCTCACATTGGCCAATGCCACGATCAGTGCGGAGCCCGCGATGCCCTGCCACAGGTCGACGCGAAAGAACAAGGTAAAGACGAAGGCGGTCATCGCTTGAACGGTCGTAATGAGAATCCAGGTCGCCGTCGCCTTTCCGAGAAAGATCCAGCCGCGTGTGCCCGGCGCCAGGGCCAGCGCGGTCATGGCGTCGTTCTCGAGCTCCATGGCGAAGGTCCGACCGAGTCCGATGATGGCCGCAAAGACGTAGGTCACCCAAAGCACGCCGGGTGCGAAGCGCAGCATCTCTTTCGAGTCCATTGGCGGCCAAGCGAACTGAAAGACGACGATCACGAGAAAGGAGAAGACGATCATCGCGACCAGGCGATCGCGCGAACGCCATTCGGTCCGAAGGTCCTTCAAAAGGAGCGCCCATGCGACGCTCGCGTTCACGGCGCGGCCTCGCTTCGACCCTCGTTGCGACGGTGACCCCCGACGCCGTCGCCGACGCTGTCCGCGAGTTGTCCCAACGTTCGACGTAGCGCTGCCAATTCGAAATTCCCGGCCGCACGTCCCGGAGTCGCACGGATCTCTCCGCGATGAAGAACCAGCGCGCGATCCGTGAGTTCGGTCGCGCGTCTTGGATCATGCGTCACCAGGATCAGCGTTCGGCCATCGGCGCGTTGCTCCGCGAGCTGCGTCGAAAGCCGCTCTGCCGAAGTCTCGTCGAGTCCAGTAAAGGGTTCGTCGAGCAGCAGCATGTGTGGGGCATGAACGATGGCGCGCGCAATCGAGAGTCGCTGCGCCATGCCGCGGGAGAAAGTTCCGGCACGCCGACTGGCGAACTCGAGCAGCCCGACCTCGTCGAGGACGGCGTCGAGCTTCTCGCGGGCGGGGCGAAGACCATGGAGCCGTGCGCTGAAGGCGAGATTCTCGAGCGCGGTCAATTCGGCATAGATCAGCGTGGCATGACCGACGTAGCCGACTTCGGCTCGAAGCGCGTTTCGGTCGAGCGGTACGCCCGATGCTCCAGTGCGATCGGTCTGATCATCGGCCTGATCGGGCGGAGAATGTCGGAGCGTCTGAAACTTTCCTCGGCTCGGGCGCGACAACCCGGCCAGGATTCTTAGCAATGTGCTCTTGCCGGCTCCGTTGGCTCCCAGGATGGCTACGGATTCGCCGGGCTGGATCTCGAAGTCGATCCCGCGAAGGGCGGGGACGCGTCCGAAACGCTTTTCGATGCTTGTGCCCTGGAGCAGGACCGGGCTCACCCGCTCGCTTCCTCCGGCGAGTTGAGGCTGCCGCCACAGTGAGAACAGAAACGCCAGCTCGAAATCACGTTTCCTCCGCAGCTGGGACAGAAGCCGCCGGTCGTCGGTGGGCGTGACCCGGAAAGCAAAGTCGGTTGGGAGGACGCCGGGGCTTTCGCCATGGAAATCTGGGCCGAGCCCTCTCGCTGCGCTTCACGCTCGGCGCGTAGAAGCTCGATGGCTTCGGCACGGAGTCGGTCGCGCATCGTCGTGTAGTCGGCCTCTTCGAGCTTGGCGGTTTCGAAGTCGTGGTCGAGGTCTCGGATGGCGGTGTAGACGGCTTCGCGCTTGGCCGCGATTGTCGCCTTCGGTGAGAGGCCGAAGGATTCGCTTCGTGCCGCGGTCCGAAGTGGGGCGAACATGAAGAAGGCACCGACGGCTGCGGCCGCGATCGTTAGCGCCATGGACGCAGTGCGGGGCACGCCGCTTGCCTGGAGCGGAACCAATTCGAGGTCGACGACTTCGTCGGGACTGATGTTGAAGGCCTCGCGATGCAGGTAGTTGCGCGTTCCGGACCGAAAGGGACGTCGGCGATGAAGGCGGCTGCTGTCGAGAGCGAGCCCGGTATCGGCGATAAAGACGTTGAGTGTTTCGACATCGGCCGGAAAGCGAAGTCCCAGCTGGGCGCCCGCTCGTCCGACCGGCATTCGGTAGGAGTAGCCGAGGGAAGTCGTACCCGAAGCGATGGGACCCACGACATCGAAGCCGCCATTTTCGATCGGGATCAGGCCGAGCGACTCGGCTTCCGGGGCGACCCTTTGAAGCGTCGCGCCGTCGGGAATCGAAACTCGAAGCAGCGGTGATTCCAGCGTACCCGCCAGCGGCGCGCCCGGACCGATTTCGATTTGGAGATCGACCGTGGCCGTGAGCTGGGTGTCGTCGACTTCGAGCCAGATATCGCTGCGTGGAATCGTGAGGAGCTCTCGACCGCTCCGACTCTCGGGCAGTGTCAGCGCGAGTTCGAAGACTTCGCCCGCCGCCAATCCCGCCCGCGCCCAGGCTTCGAGGGATTGGCCGGAATCCGACTGGACGGGATTCGACGCGATCAACGCCGGGCCGTCGGCTTGCAAGCCAACGGTTCCCGCAATCACGACCAGACGAGCGGCCGAGGGGGCGAGTTTGATGGGAAGATTGATGCTCCGGCCCTCGCTGGGGACCGGCAAGCTGTAGCGGAACTCGACGCTCTGTTCGCCGGGATAGAGCGGCCCACGGAATCGCACGGCGCCGTTGGCGAGTTCGATTCCGTCGTCGACCCCGTTCGGTCCGGACGAGAATTCGTCGGCTCGCGAGTCGAGGGGTCGGGTAAAGATCGCCGCCGTGTCGGCTTCGCCGCCTTTCGGGATCCGAATGACGCGTTGACCGGGATTGACCACGCGAAGGATTTCCCGGACGACGACGCGATCGCCCATCCAGTCGATGCGCAGGCGCATTTCTTCGATGGCGATGCCGGCGGTTTCGCGGGTGGGCGACATGATTTCGATCTCGACCCG
>CAWLAJ010000285.1:0-5468 GCA_963854795.1 Deltaproteobacteria bacterium UBA4427
ATGGAGCGTGAAAACGGCAGAGAGGGGGGCGCGTGAGTCAGCCGCCCGACTATCCGGGGCGTGATCGCTTGAAGAGCGCGGCCGCCGCCGCAGGAAGCGAAGCCTATCAGGGCGCCTTCGAGGCGATCGGATCGGTCCTTGTCGCCGGGGCGTTCGGGTATTGGGTCGACTATCGCTGGGAAACCGCGCCTTGGGGTCTGCTCATCGGAACGGTCGTCGGATTCGCGGCGATGGTGCTCAGGTTGATTCGATTGGGCAAGGAGCTTCATCCCGACACACTCGGGGCCGAAGAATCGAAGACCGGATCGCAGCGAATAGACGAAGAAGCAAGCGAAAAAGTGAACGAAGAGCGGGAATGAAATTCGAATTGGCCAAGGTTGAGCAGTGGAATCTCGGGCTCTCTGCGAGCGCGGTGGCGGCGTCTTATGCGCTCGCGACCCCGCATTTCGCGATCAGCCTCGCAGCCGGCGCCTTTCTCGAGGCGATCAATCTCGGCGCAATCCACCGTGCGGCCAGGCGCCTCTTCAAAGGTGAGAGCCTGTCGAACGGCTGGGTCGGCGGTCTTTCGATGCGCTTCATCATTCTCGGCGTTGCAATCTTCATGACGATGAATGCCGGCGCGAATCCCATCGCCCTCTTGATCGGCCTGTCGATCGCGATGCCGGCAACCATCCTCGACGCCTGGCTCAACCGGCCGCCCATCGTCGACCCCGCGACCCTGCCCGTGTTTCTCGACGATGGCATCGACGAAGACGAACGACTCTGGCAGACGGGACGACTCTTTACCTCGAAATACTCTGACCGCCCGGCCGACGAATGGCCGGAGCTAGAAGATCCATCCGCCAGCGCCGATGACGTCGCTGTCGACGAGAGAAAACCATGAACGTCTTCGAGAGCCTGGCTCACCAACTTCATACCGAGTGGATCTTCATTTCTGCACTTTTCGCAGCGGGTGTGTTGATCCTTGCGGGCATTTCCGTCAAGCAAGCCGTTTCTGGCGAGAATGGTGGCGTGATGCCGGACGAGGGCGTATCGATCCGAAACGTGATCGAAGTGATCATTCAGGCACTGGGCGATCTCGGTGAAACGACCATCGGCTCCGAATGGCGGCGCTATTTCCCGATCGTCGGAACGATCTTCTTCTTCGTGCTGATTTCGAATGTGATGAGTCTGATTCCCGGCCTGCTCGGCTCGACGAGCGATGCGAACGTGACGTTTGCCTGGGCGATCATTTCCTTCGCCGTCTACAACTACGTCGGCATCAAACAGCACGGATGGAAGTACATCTACCAGTTCATGGGTCCGGGGCTCTGGGAGCTGGAACTTGGTGGCAAGCACTATCACGTACGGGTTCTGACACCGTTCTTCCTGCCGCTAGAGATCGTGCTGCATGGGGCGCGAATCCTGACGTTGGGAATTCGGTTGCTTGCCAACATGTTTGCCGATCACAAAGTTGTCGTGATCTGGTTGGGTCTCGTTCCCGTGGCGCTCCCCGCCATCTTCATGGGCCTGGGTCTACTCGTTAGTTTCCTACAGGCCTTCGTTTTTGCGCTTCTCACGATGATCTACATCGGGCAAGCGTTGCAGGAGCCGCACTGATCGGCGGCTTCTCGTGTTGGAAGTGTTTCTCGGGCGGGGACAGGCTCCGTTCGTAGGTCGAATGAGTTTCATTCGACCGAGTTCATTCGACCCTCCTCACACACCCGAGTGGCGGATGAGGGGAGCCGCGTTGGTTCCAGGGTCTCGGAAAGAAGGAAAAACAGCATGCATCGTATCGTCAACATCTTCGTCTGGGCAATCGTCCTCTTCCTCGCTCCGACCGCGGCTTTCGCAGCCGACGGCGCCGGAGTCAGCGGTCTCGGCATCGGCGCCGGTCTCGCCGTCGGTATGGCCGGTCTCGGTTGCGGCATCGGCCAGGGCCTGACAGCTGGCAACACGACCGCGGGGATCGCCCGCAACCCGGGCGCCGCGGGCGCAATGTTCACGAACTTCATCCTCGGCATGGTGCTGATCGAGTCGATCGCCATTTACGGCCTCGTCATCGCGATCATGCTCCAAGCCCAGATGTAGGATTCGTCGCGAGACGAACCGATCGCGCGGTGCACTTTCGTGGCCGCCGATGGATCGTCGATCGATCGCTTTGGATCGCCTGCTTTTCGGGTGATTCGACCAGGATGCAGCACGAAGGGCGTGGCGGTTCGCGTGAACCGCCACGCCCTTCGTGTTTTTCGCACTCCGCGGGGCGAAGCAGCGACCCACGGATGAGCCATTGGCTTCCTCAGGCTCCTTCAGTCTCTTTCAAGCCCTTTCAAATCGGTCCAATGAGAAGCGCCGGGTAGAAACTCGAGTCGGAATTCACCCCGTAAAATTGACCCGACCCGAACCCTGTGTTTCCACCCGGCGCTCTCGGCCCCGCCTTGCTCCCGGTCCCGTTAGAGGAGCGTGGCGGGCATCGCCCGAAGGCGACGGGAAGCATGGTTTGCGAACTCCGTACCAACCGTGCCCGCCGGAGCGTGCGAGTCGAAGGCGGCTCTCGTCGCGGGAGAGCGATATTGTCGGGGGCGCGACTCGAGAGCGAGTCCGCGAGTACTCGGAGGGGTCGTGAAGCGCGGGACACTGATCGTTTTCGAAGGCCTGGATGGTTGTGGAAAATCCACGCAGCTCCGGCGCGCGGCGGATCATCTCTCCGGGCTGGGCGTCGACTTCGTCGTCACTCGCGAACCCACCGATGGCCCATGGGGCCGACGGATTCGCGAGATGGCTCGCGCGGGGACTGGCGTCACGCCCGAGACCGAACTCGAGTGGTTCTTCGAAGATCGCCGCGACCATATGCGCGAAGTGGTCGAGCCAGCTCTCGCTGCGGGGCGCCTCATTCTATCCGATCGTTCCTACCTCTCGACCGTTGCCTATCAAGGCGCTCGCGGCCTCGATCCCGAAAAGATTCTCCGAGACAGTGAGGCGGAGTTCGCGCGGCCCGACGTCGTACTGCTCTTCGAGATCTCCGCGAAGGAAGGTCTCTCGCGCGTTCACGACCGCGGTAGCGAGAGCGAGCCCGTCTTCGAGAATCTCGAATTTCTCGAACGGGTGAGCGAGGTCTTCTCGGCGATGACCGTCGGCGGGCTGGAACGAGTCGATGCGACTCGAAGCGAAGACCAGATTGCCGAAGATGTGATCAGCGTGCTCGAGCGCGTTCTCGACGCCACTCGATTCAAATCGAGCTGAGATGATTTCAGCTGGGATCCGCTTCGCCGCGGAGCACGTAGCGGTCGGCACCGTCACGGGATTCCGGGGCGGGTTCGAAACCGAGTCGCCGGGCCAGACGCGCAGAGGCAATATTCCCAGCTTCGATGAAGGCCTCGATCTCGATGCCGGGTCGGTCTTGTCGACACCATCGAAGGACCGCGGCACAGGCCTCCTCTGCGTAGCCGGCGCCCCAATGATCGGGATGGAAGTGGTATGCGAGCTCCGCGACCGGCGAGAGGGCGTTCAGGCCAACCGCGCCAATACACCCGTCGTCCTCCGCGGTGAGGCCTCTCGCCAGTAGCACAGCCCAGCGGGCACCCGTCCCGGCCTGCGCGCGTCGAACGAAAAAGTCGAGAATCTTGTCGCTATCCGTGGGGCTGCGAGCGGGAAGCCGGATCGGTCGCCCCTGCCGGTCGCAGGCATCCCCGGAATGGAGGCAGACCTCCGGACTCGACCAGAGCCGAAAAATCCCTGCGGAGTGGCCTAGCTCGAACGGCTCGAGCCGGAGCCGATCCGTCGTGAGTTGCGGAAAATCAGAATCAGACATGGTGGCGATGTGCGTCCGGATCGTGGAAGGAGATGTTATTCGATGTCATCGAGAAGCGAGCGTTCTGCGTCCTCACAATCTAAGAGAGGTGCCGCCCCGTTCTTGGGCAGCCCGACTAATCTCCGGTCTCCATTGGGAGTTCCCCGTTGCGGGACCACTCGTTGAGCGAGCCGTCGTATACGCCGACGTTCGAATAGCCAATCCTTCGCAATGCGAAGCCAACGAGCGTCGCAGCGATCCCGCCGCCGCAATAACTGATGACGCGCTTGTCTTCCTTTCCGCCGACGAGCTGGAAATACGCGCGAAGTTCGTCGTCGCTTCGCAGCGTTCCGGTTTCGGGATCGAGTACGCCCGAGAAAGGCGTGTTCTGGCTGCCGGCGATTCGCCCCGGGCGGCGATATCCCATTTCCACTTCGCCCGCGTGCAGGGCAGCCGGCAGAGCGTTCAGCGTGCAGACCCCGCCGTCGTCGATCGCGGCGAGGACTTCGTCCGCGGTGGCCCACCAGGAGTCATCGGGTTGGCTCTTGCCATCGACGGCTGTGACGCGACACGATTCCGTCGACGTCGGTCGCCCCTCCGCCTTCCATTTGGCGAAACTTCCATCGAGCAGGGCCACGTTCGCGACACCCGCGGAGCGCAGGAGCCACCACAGACGAGTCGCCCACATCGAGCTCTCAGGCCCGCGGCTATAGACGACGACTTTCGAGTCCAGGGCGATTCCCATTTCGCCGAGGACGCGGTCGAGCTGTTCGGTCGAGGGTCGCGTGAAGGGCAGTTCGCTTTCGGGCAGTGACAATTCCTCGAGCAGGTCGACGAAGCGAGAGCCCGGAATGTGCTCTTCTTCCCAATCTGCGCGTCCGCTGCGAATCTCTCCGCGCGCGGCGAAATGAAGGGTCGCGTCCAACACGCGAAGGCTTTCGTTGCCGAGTTCGCGTTCGAGCGTCTCGGTATCGATCAACATGTCCATGATCCAATCCCTCCCCAGGATTTTTCGATGACCGGGTGGTTCATTCTCGAGCGTCGGAATCGGAGCCGTTCGCATGAAATCGACGCTCCGCTTCCTGATAGATTTGCCAACCGGCCCAGGCGACGAGTCCCAGGCTGCCGAGCGTGACAGACCAGGGTAGATGGGTTCCCTCGACGTTCATGCCGGGTAGGTCCATGCGACCTTCGAGGGCCACGGAAGCCAGACCAATCGCGGCCCAGCTACTGGCGAGCAGGATCGATCCGAGGATCGAACGGCTTGCGATGCGCACGATGCCGAGTGCCCAACCCAGACAGAAGGAAGCGACGGCGGCCGCCAGGAATCGACCGAAGCCGGCGATCGGGGCGGGCCGCAGAAGTGTCCACAGGATGGACACCATCGTCACTCCGCGCAGCAGGCCCATCCGCTGCACGAGTCCTTGTTGAATCACACCACGGAAGAGAAATTCTTCGACGACGGGCGAAATGCCGACCATGACGATGATCGCGGAGAGCAGACTCAGGGGGTCATCGGGATCGACGAGTCGCGATGTCAGTTCGGCGCTCGCTCCGGAATCGCCGTCGGTTCCCGAGTTCTCGTTCTCTTCGCTCGAATCGGGTGGGTCGTAGTTCTCCGCGAAATCCAATTCGTCGCCGTCTCGGGTAGCGTCGTTGATGCCTCGATCGCTTTCCATCTGCACCGGGTCGGCGCCCA
>CAWLAJ010000286.1:0-5459 GCA_963854795.1 Deltaproteobacteria bacterium UBA4427
AGCAACCCGACTGAGCCGAAGCAGATCGCAGACAACGTCTGCCCGATCGCGATGACGCGTCGTTTGGGTAGTCGGTCCGCATAGGCACCACCGAGTGGACCGGCCAGAGCCATTCCCAGACCCTGGCCGAAGACGACGCCCCCGACCGCCGTGTTCGTCCCCGTCAACTCGAAGGCGACGACACCCTGAATGACGGTCGAAGTAAAGAACGCCGTAAAGGAGGCAAGGGTCCCGAGGAAGAGCATCCGGTAATTTCGGATCAACAGAGCGTCGAAAGCTCCGGATTCGCCAAGGGACACCATGGGGCGAGCTTATCACCCCAGAAGCAAGTTGCTTCCCGACCGCGCACCCAGAGAAGGCAACTTACCCGGGGTCAAGATCCCGTGTCGTCGAGATTCTTTGCAAGAGCGACGAGCTGCAAGAATTCCGCGCGTTCTCCATGGTCATCGCGACCGAGCGCTTCGCGTCCGAGCGACTGAACCATCTCGAACGATCCCTGTCCCTTGTATTCGCTATCGCGCAGCAGCATCCCAAACAGAGCGACCGCCGCGGAGAACCGACCATTTTCGCTCGCGCCCTCGAACGAATGGGGAGCACCCGAGAGTTCGCGGGTCAGGAGCCGACTCTTCGCCTCGGTGGGCTCCTTGTACCGCAATTTCACAGTCAACCACGCGTTCGACCCGGCCGATTCAGTCGCGGCGACGGGCGCCTGGTATTTCAGCGGATCCACGGAGCCTTCCATCTTCGCGGGGTCGAGCTTCCTGCCGACCGGAATGATCTCGTAGAGTGCCGTCACATGATGGCCAGCACCGATCTCGCCCGCATCCTTCTTGTCGTCATTGAAGTCGCGGTCTTCGAGCTTGCGATTTTCGTATCCGATCAGCCGATAGGCGGCGACTCGAGCCGGGTTGAATTCGACCTGAATCTTCACATCCTTGGCGATCGTGATCAGAGTTGCGTTGGCTTGCTCGACGAGGACCTTTCTCGCCTCGTTCTTTCCGTCAATGTAGGCGTAATTGCCATTGCCCTTGTCGGCGAGCGCCTCCATTCCCGAATCATTGAGATTGCCTCGACCGAACCCGAGCACAGTCAAGAAGACGCCGCTCTCCCGCTTCTCCTCGATCAAGCGCACTAATTCCGACCGACTGGTGACCCCGACGTTGAAGTCGCCGTCGGTCGCGAGGATCACGCGATTGATCCCAGTGGGATCGAAGTTCTGCGTCGCCGTTTCGTAGGCCAATCGAATTCCGGCCGCCCCGCGCGTCGAACCTCCCGCTTCGAGCCGGCCGAGGGCTTCCAGGATCTGTGCCTGATCGGCCCCCGACGTCGGGGGCAACACGAGCCCGCTGGCTCCGGCATACACGACAATTGAAACCCGATCGATCGACCGAAGGTTCCGGGTCAGCTCGGCAAGCCCATGCTTCACGAGATCCAGTCGATCCGGGCCGTGCATCGATCCCGACACATCGATCAGGAAGACCAGGTTGCGTGCCGGAGTCTTGCCCACAGACAACTCGTGTCCGTGGATGCCGATCCGAACGAGGCGATTCTCGGGTGCCCACGGAGCCACGAAGATCTCGGTTTCAACCGAAAAGGGTTCCGCACCCTCGACGGCGAGCGGTCGGTATCGGAAATAGTTGACCATCTCTTCGATGCGAACGGCGCCATGAGGCGGTCGTATTCGGTCACGGAGAAAGCGTCGGACGTTGGCGTAGGAAGCCGTGTCCACATCGATCGAAAAAGTCGAGAGTGGGACATCGACGGGCCTCCTGAACCCGCGAACCTCGATCGAGTCGTAGCGTTCTGTGTTCCAGTCACCGAGAAAAGTTGGGCCGTGGCTATAGGCGAGCAACTGCGGCCGACTCGCGCGAGCGGTCATTTGTCTCGGCGGATTCGCCATCGCCGAATCTAGCGTGATCACGTCAGCTCGAGTGCGACCCGACTTCTCTTCGCGCGCTTCGATCGTGGATACTTTCGAGGGGTCCGAAGATGCGGATTCCGCTGGCCGGCCCGGGGCGACCGCACAAGCGGCAAGGAGCAGTGTTGCCGAAACCACCAGGGCGAAGACTCCGATCGAAACAATGAAGACGGGAAAGGAGGATCGAGGCTCGCGGAATGAAGTCATGGAGAACTCCCTTTTCTAGTCGGGATGAGTCCCTTGTCTCCACTCTGACGACGGGTGGACAGAAACGGTTCCGGTTGGGAACCGAGTGTCGATTCGTGACCTCTGTTCCCGGGGACTGGGCCGCGTTGACACCCAATCTGGCCCCGGGTACTTTGCGCGGCGAATCCGGCGGTGGGCGTAGCTCAGTTGGTTAGAGTGCCAGATTGTGATTCTGGATGTCGCGGGTTCGATTCCCGTCGCCCACCCCAATTCAGCCCCGTCCGCTCGTTGCGGATCACGCCGGAATCGATCCCCTGACGGGAGCCGGACTCGGTCGTCGACCCGATGGAATCCGAGGGCATTGCGTCCGATGCGCATCTTCGATGGCCTTCGACGCATCCGCATTCTGGACGCTACTACTGACCACGTTAGGAACCGTTCTCTAGGTATTTGGGGGCGTTCGCTTCCGACGCTGGGCTGTCGAAGATCGTGTCGGCGTCCCGCGGTATTCAGCCAACGTCGAGACCGTCATGCGCTGGCTCATCTACAGTGCGGGCATCTCGGTCGCCATCATCGTGATTCTCCAGACGCTGCGAGACATCTAGGCAAGTTCACGATCCGACAGACCCATGACGACCGTGCGAACGCACGAACGCCCCGAATGACACTCTTTTCGAGAGCGTCAGGCAAGGGGTTGACGTGAACGACCGGGAGGACGAGGCTGAAGCCAGCCTGGAGGGTTCGACCCATCGTGAATGGATCGCGAACCCACGACTCCTAATGACCGCCGATTGGATCCACCCAAAGATATTTCGCCGGGCGAACGACCAGCTGCTTGAACGGGATGCCGATCTCCTGCGGACGAGTCACCAGCACGATCGGCAACAGAACCAGAAAGAGTCCGGTACCCACGATCAAGCTGAGGAAACCAGCCGGACGCAACAACATCACGTCGACGGCGGCCGGCGCGTTGGAGGCGTCTCCCTGAGATTGGGTCTGTGCCATCGCGGCCGTTGAGAAGACCGTAGAGAACAACAAGACAGCCGCTACGACGGCTACAAATCTTCGAAATCGAATGGACATGAGTAGTGCTCCAAATGCTAGTCTTCGCCCTCATCGGCTGCCCTGAGGCGCGGCTGAACCCTGCCTCCCCCCGGATCGAAAAAGGCAAGCAAAAGAGGCCGATATTTCATGGCGAATTGGCTGATGTTCACCAGAGCGCATTGCGCCATCTATCGAGGCACCCGCGGGCTCGTGGGCGGCAATCTGCTGGGAATCCAGATGCTGTTGCTCTCGACCCAAGGTCGAAAGACGGGCCGGCGACGGACGCTGCCGCTGGCCTACGTCGAGTACAAGGGCGATTACGTCGTCGCGGCTTCCAACGGGGGCGCAGACAGCCCACCAGCCTGGTGGCTCAACCTCCAGTCCTCGGCCACCGCCGAAGTCCAGCTTGGCCGCGAGTCCTTCGAGGTCAGCTGGAGCGAGGCACCCGACAAGGAGCGTGTGGAGTACTGGCGAAGGCTCCAGTCCTCGATTCCCGCCTATCGGATGTATCGCTTCCGCACCGAGCATGAAATTCCAATCGTCCTGTTGCGCCGACACGTTCCGGTCTGGGATGCCCGCCCGCTGGTGGCGCACGACGGATTGCTCGCGACCTGACGACGACCGCAATCAAGATCGAGGCGAGCCTCTAAATGAAGATCGAGGCGAGCCTCTATACGAAGAGATAACGCGCGACGAGTTCGGCCGTCGCATCGGCGGCCGCGTCTCGAAAGGCCGGATCGTCGTTCAGGAACGCCTGCGACGAATTCCACTGCACCGCGTTCAAAACGACGAACGAGGCCATTTCGCGATCGAGGTCCGCGCGGCAGAGGCCGGCCTCGTCGACCGCCACGATGAAGGCGTCGATGGCGTCTCGAATGCGATTGCGAAGCGCCTCGAAGGGCTCTCGAAATTCGGGATCCTTGAAATACTGCGCCCAGAGGATGCGTTGAATCCCCGGCCGAAGGCGCTCGGCGTGAAAGATCGCGTCGATCAGACTTCGCGTTCGGTCACGGGGATCGATCGTGCCCTTCCAACTCGCCGGGTCGAGCTGGGCGATTACGTGATCGGCGACTTCTCGATCCGTGCGGTCGAAGAGCTCGAGAATGATCTCGCGCTTGTCGTTGAAATAGTTGTAGACGGTCCCGACCGCGACTCCAGCTTCCGACGCGATCATGGCAGTCGTCGTCTCTTCGAAGCCGTGTCGCTCGAAGCATTCGACCGCTGCATCGATCAATTTCTGGCGTGTCCTTCGACTGCGCGCCTGCTGCGGCGCGCGCGGGCTGGGTTTACGCGCCCCGGACGTTGCGCCACTGGTGGAGATACTGGCCATGCTCGAATAAGTCCTCATCCCGTCGTGATTCTTCCCGGCTTCCAGCCATCGAGGATTCCCGATCCAAAGTCAGTCTGCACCCTTGTCTAAAACTGAATTCGACGTCATATTCTATCAGGAATCACATCGATTGGACCGTGATTCGCCCAAAATCCCGCGCTCGAACGAGGAGAACACCCGCATGGCCGCCAATCCTGAACCGATCAGCCAGACCGACAAGACCGACAAGGATCTCGAGATCATTCTCACTTCTTTCGACTCCAACTACGTCTGGAATTACGGAAGCGTGAAGGAGGGACTTCGCGAGCTCTACGAAAAGGCAAAGCGCGAACAGTGGAACAGCACGACCCAACTCGCGTGGGACACGGATGTGGATCCTGAATCGGAGATCGTTCCCAGGGCGATGAACCCCTTCGCCGACTACGGCCCAGCGCAGAAGCTGAACGAAAAGGAGATGGTTCGTCTTAGCCACGCCGGAATTTCGAATCAGCTCTCGCAATTTCTACATGGCGAACAAGGCGCGCTCGTCGTCGCGTCACAGCTCGTCGGTTCGGTCCCGTGGATGGACGCCAAATATTACGCTGCCAGCCAGACCATGGACGAGGCTCGACACGTCGAGGTCTTCGCCAAATACGTCAACGAAAAGCTCGAATGGGAATGGCCGATCAATCCGAACCTGAAGGAATTGCTCGACGCGACGATCACGGACTCGCGTTGGGACTTCAAGTTCCTGGGTATGCAGGTCATCATCGAAGGCCTGGCCATGGCCGCTTTCGGCAGTCTCTGGAAGATGAGCCAGGAGCCGCTGCTCAAGGATCTGCTGAAGTACGTCATGAAGGACGAGTCGCGTCACGTGGCCTTCGGCGTCCTGGCTCTACGCGACTACTACAAGGATCTCTCTCCCGGCGAAATGAAGGATCGCGAGGATTTCATCATCTATGCTTGCGAGCTGATGAGAAATCGACTCGCGGGGGGCGAGGT
>CAWLAJ010000287.1:0-5447 GCA_963854795.1 Deltaproteobacteria bacterium UBA4427
GCGAGCGGTCCCGAGGCCTAACGACTGTCTAGCGACTGGGATCGAATCGGCGCAGGCGCGCGCTATTGCTGACGACGAATAGGCTGGAGAGCGCCATGGCCATGGCCGCGATGCCCGGGCTCAAACGCATCGCGCTCCCCAGGATGGGGACCAACGCTCCGGCGGCGAGCGGAATGGCGGAAACGTTGTAACCGAAGGCCCAGAACAGGTTCTGCCGGATCGTTCGCAGCGTCCGACGACTCAAGACGATTGCATCCGCTACGGCCGAGAGATCATCCCGAACGAGCACGACATCGGCTGCCTCGATGGCGACGTCGGTTCCCGACCCGATCGCGAGGCCGACGTTTGCCGTGGCGAGGGCCGGCGCGTCGTTGATTCCGTCGCCGACCATGGCGACGTTTCTCCCCTCATTGCGCAGCCTTTCGATCTCTTCTGCCTTCTCTCCAGGAAGTACGCCCGCGACGATGTTGGCGTCGTTCAGTCCCAGCTGCGTTGCGATGGCCTCGGCGCTGGCGGCTTCATCGCCGGTCAACATGGTGATCTGAAGGCCGAGTTTCTGGAGTCGATCGAGCGTTCGGCGCGCGGAAGGATTCGGAATGTCTCCGACTCCGAAATGGCCGACGGCACGGTCATCGATGGCGACGAAGATCGACGTGAGCCCACGCCCGGCCGAAAGCGTCGACGCCGCCTCGAAACCGTCGAGGGAGATCCCGGACTCGTTCATCCAGCGACGGCTCCCGATTCGGACGCTCCGACCCCCGATGACTCCGGAAACGCCGCGTCCGGGGCTTGCGACAACCTGTTCGGCGTCGAGAGCCTCGAGCTTCGCTTCGTCCGCGTACTCGACGATTGCGCGAGCAAGCGGATGTTCGCTCTGTCGCTCGACTGCCGCCGCGAGTTCCAAGATCTCATCCTGTTCGATGTCGGGTGCGCATTCGATCGAGGCGACACTCGGACGGCCGAGGGTGAGCGTTCCCGTTTTGTCGAGGATGACGGTGTCGATCGATCCCGTCGCTTCGAGTGCGCTGGCGCTCTTGATCAAGAGTCCGCGCTGTGCGCCGACGCCGGTCCCCGCGATCAAGGCCAGCGGGGTCGCCAGGCCCATCGCGCAGGGACAGCTGATCAGAAGAACCGAAGCGGCAAACATCAACCCGGTCGCGACCGGATGGAGGGCTGGGAAATAGATCTCGGCTCCAATACGCCACCAGAAGAGTCCGACCAGGATGGACATGACGATCATCGTGGGCACGAATATGCTGGCGACACGGTCAACCGTACTCTGGATCGGTGCGCGCGTGGCTTGCGCTTCGCGCACCAGACGGATGATTCCAGCGAGTGCGGTCGATTCACCGACGGCATGGGCGATGAAGCGAAGGGCCCCGTTTTGATTCACGGTTCCGGCAAAGACGGAATCGCCAGAGGTTTTCGAAACCGGGTGACTTTCTCCTGTGAGCATGGCTTCATCGACTCGGCTCTCGCCCGACTCGACTCGGCCATCGACAGCGATTCGCTCCCCCGGCTGGGCGAGCACGACGTCGCCGACCCGCACGTCCAGGATGTCGACCAGGACGGTCTCTCCGCCTCGTTCCACACGTGCGCGATCCGGCTGTTGTGCAAAGAGAGCTCGAATCGCGCCGCCCGCCTCGCGTTTTCCGCGCGCCTCGAGGAATTTCCCAACCATGACGAGCGTGATGATCATCGCCGCCGACTCGAAATAGACCGGAAAGAGAGTTCGATCGAGGCCCAGGGCGAGGACCGCAAAGCTGTAGAAAAAGGCGACCGAGGAGCCGAGTGTGACGAGCGTATCCATGGTGGTCGAGCCTCGACGTGCGGCCTGCCACGTGCCGAGATGGAATTCTAGGCCCACATAGAATTGAACGATCGCTGCGAGCCCGCATAACACCCACATCCGGCCGGTGAACCCGGACCCGCCGAGCAACTCCGGGCCCATCCCGAGTGCCATGATCAGCAGGCTGAGCCCGATTCCCAGCTGCATGCGAGTCTGCCGCCGTCGAGTCTCTCGTTCTTCAGTTTCGGCGATCCGAGCAGCTTCATCGCTCGCATCGTGTCCCCCCTCCTGTCCCCCCGACCGCGTCGCCGCCTGGAATCCAGCGGCGTTGATCTCTTCGAGGATGGCACCGAGCGTCGTCTTGTTCGAATCAAAGGCGAGCTGCGCCTCTTCGAGCGCAAAACTCACCCGTGGATCGCTCACGCCGTCGAGTGCCTCGAGCACTTCGGTGAGCGAACGCGCGCAGTTGTCGCATCTCATGCCCTTGATTTCGAGCGTGACATCTCGCCCGACAACCCGTGTTCCATCGCGCGGGTTCTCTTCCGTGATTTCGTGGGCGGGCGTCATCTCAGAGTTTCCCGGTTGCGTTGAAAACCTCGACGATCTCGGTGATCACGCGCTCGCGTTCCGCAACATCGTCGCTTCGCAATCCCTCGGTCACACAGGTCTCGAGATGCGTTTCGAGAGTGATGGCGCTGACTCTCTCGAGCGCTTGTTTCACGGCCTTGATCTGCTTCAGGATCTCGATGCAATAGGCGTCGCCGTGAACCATTTTCTGGATTCCGCGGACATGCCCCTCGATGCTCTTGAGGCGGCGAATGACCTCCGGCGTCGCCGAGTCGTGGGCCGCCGTGGGTTGATGGGTTTCCGGCGGGCGAGCGGGTTGGGTGGGCATGTCGCGTGACTCCTCGAAGATTCTCATCCCACCCCTATAGGGGGGGGTATGCCGAAATGTAGTCCTCATCCAGTGAGATGCAAGTGGAGGCAGGGCGCGGGATTCGGGTCGGTCGAGGCTAGACGCGCAGGTTGATGCTGCTGCCCTTGCCGGGTTCTCCGTCGTGCGCGGTCTCGGTGGCTTCTTCGTCGGATTCCGAGTGTTTGCGTCCCCGCTTCTTGGCGCGTTCGCGTTCGGGCCGCTTCGGCTCCTTGCCGGATTCTCGGACCGGCTTGAGGGGCTTGATCCCGCCCACTGGGGCGCTCGGTGCGATGCGCGGTAATTCCGTCATCTGCGAAATCCTCCGTGCTCGCGACTCGATCTCGAGGCGCGACACCGCAGTTTCTCGCGTTCCCGGAGGCATCTGGAATCGTTGGAACCGGTTTCCGGCCATGGCGGATCGGATTCTTCCGATCCGGTCATCGACCGACCGGGGGAACCCGCTTGAGCCGGCGTCAGCAGGAACGGATCGCGTGGTCTCCAGTCTATACTCGCGCGATGTCCACTCCCGCCGCGCCCGCGATCACCTCGCTCCTCGAAATCATGGCACGCTTGAGGGACCCCGAAGGGGGTTGCCCATGGGATCTGGAGCAGGACTTTTCCAGCATTTCACCCCATACGATCGAGGAGGCCTACGAAGTCGACGAAGCGATCGCGAGCGGTGACCTCGAAAGCCTGCGAGATGAGCTCGGCGATCTGCTCTTCCAGGTCGTCTTTCAGTCGCGAATCGCGGAGGAACTCGGCGCCTTCGATTTCGAGGGCGTAGTGGAAGCGATCGTTTCGAAGTTGATCCGACGTCATCCTCATATTTTCGCGAATGCTGCGACACCCGGTTCGATCGGCGAACAGGCCCGGAGTTGGGAGTTGATCAAGGACGCGGAGCGCAAGGCTGCGGAAGACTCACGCGGTGGCCGACCCGATCCCTTTGCAGGCATTCCGCGCAGCCTTCCCGCTCTTGCGCGCTCGGCGAAGGTAGCGAGTCGTCTGGCACGCTTGGAACTGGCTGGCCAAGCACCGGTCGGGGAGGGCACTTCGCGCTCTCCCTCGCCCGGCTCGATCGACCTGCGGACACAATTGAGCGACGCGCATGCCGCCGTCGATGCGGCGCTCCTTCGGGAGCCCGGGAGCGTCAGCGAGCGCCCGGATTCACTTCGGCTGGTCGGTGAAGGGCTGCGGGCCTGGGTCCGGCTCTCTCGGGAATTGGGCGTCGATCCAGAGCAGGCGCTGCGCGGAGTCGACGACGAGACGATCGCGCGGGTTTGCGAAGCCGGTGACGCGCTCGACAGGCCGCCGCCCGCGAATCGGCATCAAGTCGGCAACTTCGAAGACCGATAGTTCAGTCCAACGGGCCCACCGACGAGTCCGGATGCGACCCGGTGAGTCGGCATCCGAGCCGGAGACGACTGAACATGATCGCCAAATCGCCGACCTGGCTGGGTCGGCACAAACGCTTCTCGCGCCGATTCCGGCGAGAAGTTCGATCGCTGCTGCCCTATCTGATCGTGCTCTTCTGCTTCGTTTCGTCGGCGACCGCGATTCTCGCCGCAGAGCGAATCACGCTGTAGGCACCCGACGGCGCGGCAGCTACTTCAAGATCTCGAGAAGCTCGACCTCGAACGCAAGCGCTGCGCCGGCGGGAATCCGTCCGGTCGATCGGTTGCCGTAGGCGATTTCAGCCGGGCAGACGAGCCGTGACTTCCCACCTTCCTGCATCATGGCCACGCCTTCAGTCCAACAGGCGATGACGCGGTTGAGTGGGAACTCGGCGGGCTGGCCGCGATCCACGGAGCTATCAAAGACCGTCCCATCGCGCAGCATTCCGTGATAGTGGACCCGGACTTTGTCCATGGCAGTCGGGCTCTGTCCCTTGCCTGCGCGGAGCTCGGTATAGATCAGACCCGACTCGGTCGTCTTGGCGCCCTTCTTGGCCGCTTCGGCCTCGATAAAATTCGCAGCGCCTTCGAGTTCGAGTTCTGCGGCCGCCGCTTGTCTTCGTTCGACCATCGCACGAAAGAGCGTTGCGCCCTCCTGTTGTTCGACGGCCAGTGTCTGCCCCTGGACGGAATCTCGGACGCCCTGGATCAGGATGTCGAGCTCGCGATCCGAGATTGGCTTCACTTTTTCGAAGTTCGCCGTGATGCTCACGCCGATCGAATAGAAGGCTTTCTCGTCGTCGGTCTGCGGCACGCCTTGTCCGAAAGCCGCGGGCGCGAAGGCGAATACGCAAGCCAGCGCGACGAACGTGGTGACCGTATCGGCGCTGAATGAAACGCGCGCGCGAAGAGTTCGCTGCAGAAGAGAGCGCATGGTGTCCCCCGAAAACGCCCGGGCAACTGCGAGCCACGGGCTGATTGAATGAGCGGCTCGCATTCGAGTCGGGCGGAGCATACCTTAACTCGCGTTCATCATGGGGAATGCGAATCACGCGCGATGTCTGAATTCGAGAATCGATCTGTGGGAGCCCCTGGTGGCTCGATCTCGACGGACGAAGACAACGCCCCCGGCGACGCGGACTCGAATCATGAGGACCGGGAAGCCTTTGGCGAAGCGGTCGGCCGGCTGGGTCCAGTCTTGCTCGGCGCTCTCGATGCGCTCGAGTACGCGTTTCGCCATCTTCATCCGCCGCAATTTTCCGAGCTGCGACTCCGGCTCGCACCCGTTCGTGTCGCGCTCGATGATGCGCGATCGTCATTCGCCGAGATCACGGCGCCCGCGACGCTCGAC
>CAWLAJ010000288.1:0-5439 GCA_963854795.1 Deltaproteobacteria bacterium UBA4427
AAAAGATTGGGGAGAAAGAGTGAGACGCGAGGTAATCCTACAGACGCCACACATCGTCACGCGTGATTCGCCGTATCTGAACAGTTCGAACGAGATCGCGAACTACCGATTCAAACTCAACCCGGACGCGATCGGCCCTCGCGGAATCCCAACCGGCAATCTCGGAAAACCCGATGGCGTTCCCAATGCGCTGAGTGCGTTCGGGCTGCTGACGCTGGCTCCGGGGCTCTCCAATATCCGCATCGTTGACTGCGAGTTCGAGGGACCGTGGAGGCACTTGACCGACATCCCCGATTCGGGCCCCGGTCATCCCATGAACATCAAGGGCATCCAGATGCAGTACAACACGGGGATTCGCATCGAAGGATGCGATTTCCGCTACATCCCGAAAGAGTCGATCTATTTCCACGGCTGCCAGAGGATCGACCTAGAGTGGCTTTGGTCTCGTAGTTGTTCTCATCTTGTTCGAGCGCATTGGCCTGGACCGCGCAACCGCTTCATCCGAATGAATCATTTACATGCTTCTGATGGATGGCAGACCAGCAGCAACTGGCGTGAGGATTTGTTCGCATCGCAGTACGAACCGCTTCGAAACATAGGAGGCAACGTAGTTGTCGGGTATCTGGCCGACTCAGAGATCAGAAACCTGACTACGAGCGGTGAGGTGAAGTCGGCCTTGAAACTCGTGTGCCCTATTCGAGTTCGAGTTTCCGACATGCACAGCTCTCAGCTCAACATGCAGGGAACGATGTATTTCAATCACACAAAAGATCCGACAAATGGGAATGGCCGGATTGGAGCTTACAACCACGTTGATTTCGACGAATCACTGGGTTGGCACGCGGACGACAACGAGTTCGCGGATTGCGTTTTCCGTCCTCTCCAGAATGCTTGGATGGACGCGCCCAAGCGGCCAACGTTTCAGCTCTCCTATCACCACACGAACCTGAGATTCCGCAACTGCGTCGTGTACGCGCCGGCACCAGGGCACTATCCGGTCGCGGTGAACGATGGCGTCGACGCGGACATTCGAGACTCGCTCTTCATCGTTCCGCATCCAGACGAGATGGCGTCAATTCAAAGCGTTGGGAGGTACAAGTCTCCGGGGTCCAGGGAGTCTTCCCTCAATGCTGATTTTGCAGAAGCGAATCGGTTTCGGAGGGCAGCATGACCGGCCACCCGTTGACACCCTGAACCCGGACAAAGTCGTCAGAGCAAATCTTAAAGGGCATTCGTCGCTACTGCGGTCGAGTACTCGAAGTGCATGCCGCAAAACAATGACTGGAAACTTACGGAACAGGACACTAGAAGCTATCCAGGTCGGGGCGGCGCTCCGCGGCGTCCACATTCGCCTGGTCAGCGTGGTCCATGATCGCGCTGCGGGACTCCCGGCTAATGAAGTAGAGCGGTCGGTTGCTGGTCGCCTCCATCACCCGCAGCAGGTACTCGCTCATCACGGCGAGAATGAGGAAGACCAGGAAGAACAGCAGGGAGAGCTGGAGCGAGAGGGACGCCCAGCCGGGCGCGACCCAGCTCATGATCAGGCGTGCGGCGATGACGTAGACCGCGTACAGCAGGGAGACACCGCTGAACGCCAGCGAGACGAGAGTGACCAGGCGCAGCGGGCGCATCGAGCCGGAGAGCAGGAGATCCGCGGCCTTCGCGAAGGCCTCCGTCCGCACCAAGCTCTTTACCTCGATGTTGCGCCAGACCCGGTCGTACTCGAGGGTGCCCCAGCGGTACCCGCCCAGCGCCTGCGCGATCGGAAGCGTCCGATGACGATTCGAAGCTTCCAGGATGTGGTTGAGCACCGAGCGGCTGAAGAGCCGACAGCTCGACATCGCGAGGGGCAAGTCGAACTCGTTCATTCGCGACAGGAACCTCAGGAACAGCTTGCTGAGCGTATGGTAGAGCCCTCGCCCGTAGAGCTTGTCCCTCGCGAGGGCGTAGACGATGTCCTTCTCCTCCTTCAGCGCCAACTCCAGCAGCTCAGGAACGACAGACGTTGGGTCCGAACGGGGGTCGAGGACGACCACGTAGTCTCCGATGGCGCCGTCGAGGCCGGCCACCAGGGCCACGTTCTCCTGGAGGGTCCGCGGCAGGCAGTAGAGCTGGATGTTGTTCACCCGCTGCTGCAGGGCTTCGATCTGCTCGACGGTGCGATCCGTGGACCCGTCGTCCACGAGCACGATCTCGTAGTAGCGGTACTCGCTGGCGAGGGTCTCCGCCACATCGAGGATGTAGCGCTCGATGTACTCCTCGGCGTTGCAGACCACTGCCACGACCGAAACGAGAGTGTCGCGAGCGCTCAATCCAGCTCCACGTTCTCGTCGACGAAGTCGAAGATGTCGTAGATGTTGTCGATCTTGCCGCCGAGCACCGAGATGATCCGCGGGCACTGAGCGTCCCGATCGAACAGGATGGGTCGCGAGTCGTCCAGCTCGGTCCTGGCGAGCACCGTTTTGATCTCGAACAGGGACTCGACGTGGCGCGCGCGGCGCAGCGCGGGCAGATAGCGCGCCGCGTCCCGGATCATGAAGGGAAACGAGGATCGCTTCGCGTAGCTGGACAACACGGCGCTCGGGTCCTTGTCGGGCTCTTGGTGATCGACCCACGAGAGGTGTGGCGTGTAGCGCACGTGGGTGAGGGAGTGCAGCCCGCGCGCCGGGAAGGGCATGACCGAGAAGAAGGGTCCATCCATCACCGTGATGCCCAGGCCGCGGAGCTCGTCGGGCGGCTCGATCAGCGCGATCTCGGCGATCTCGTGCTTCAGGTCCGCGTTGGGCGGCCTTCGTATGCCATCGATGTAGTTCAGCCCAGAGTAGGTGCAGTTGAACAACCAGGATGCCGTGGCCTCGCCTCCTTCGTACTCGATGAGAACCGCCTCGCGCCTAGGAGTCACGCGCTTCACCGGCGTCGAGGTGCGGACGTCCACCTCGAGATCGGCCAGGCGGGCCGCCAGGAGATTGCGCAGCCGGTCGCAGTCGAAGGCGTACTCCTCGACCTCGTAGACCGCCCTGATGAGATGGGGCGAGAAGAGCTTCCGGACCGCGGCCGGCGCCGGACGCATGGGCGCTCCCATGCGCTTGCAGAAATCCTCGAAATAGCGCTGGCCGACCTTGGAGTTCCGCGCGGCGATGCAGTAGAGCTTCCGGAAATTCGACACGATCGAATCCCGGAACTCGTTCGCGAAGAGCGCGAAGTTCTGCTGGCTGCGCACTGCGGTACGGTAGCTCCGCGGATAGTGGTAGCCCCGATGGAGTCGGGCTTGGTTCACGTAAGAGGCGCGCAGGAGCAGTCGGGGCTCGCGCTCCAGCACGAGCACCCGCTTGGATTTCTCGGCCAGCCGCGCTGCCAGGCAGCAGCCGAAGAAACCGCCGCCGACGACCACGACGTCAAAATGTGAAGTCAGCATGGCGGCTGCGAGTCTATCATGGGCTCGGACGAGGTGTCGACAACGGTCGTAGCTTGCGCGCGGGCGCGCCCCGAGTGCGGTTCGGCGACTCGCGATGCGCGTGTCCCCACGTCCGTCCGCGTCGACGCGGGGGCGAAGGATGCGCGTTCATCATGACCGGCGATGACCATCGATCGCGCGCGCCAGATCTCGAATCACCGCATCCTCGAAGTTGTCGCCGCCGAACTTGACGAAGTGGACCATCCTGAGTAGCTATAGGTCCGTGGGTGTGAGGTCCGTTGCTGGACGGGGGATGCTGCAAAGGTGACCGGGAACCCACGGCCGCGTGGCCGCCTCGCGCCGGCACTCGCTCTCGGCGTCATCCTCGCGTCGGTCACGCTCCTGTACGCCCTCCGCGTCGAGCACCTGGCGGACACGGACCCGCGCATCGATCAGGCATACCACACGGTCATGGTCCAGGATCTCCGCCGCTCCTCCCACCTGCTGCCGGTGGCTGAGACCGGGCAGGGCTTCCTGGAGGCGTTGCAGGC
Organism: Deltaproteobacteria bacterium UBA4427; assembly: GCA_963854795.1. Lineage (GTDB taxonomy): Bacteria > Myxococcota_A > UBA9160 > UBA9160 > UBA4427 > UBA4427. The sequence continues at coordinate 3,946 of CAWLAJ010000288.1, forward strand.
GGACTCGTCGAGCCTGCTCCACAACCTCTTCCGGCGCGCCTACAACCAGCCCTATCAGCTGTTCCGCTTCGCAAATCTCGGGCTCTACTACCTGCTCGGCTCGTGGTACGGCGAGTCGTTCCGCGCGATGGTCTCGATCGGCATCCTGGGGTCCGCCGCGGCCGTGCTCTTCCTCTCGCTGATTCCCCTCTCCCTCTGCGTCGTCGAGCCGCGGCGGCGACGCGTGCATCTGCTGGCAAGCCTTCTCACCCTCGCCTTCGCGTCCGGATCCTTCTACCTCAACTACTTCTCAGCGCTCGGGGCCCATAATGTCGCGATCGCGCTCGTCCTGGCAAATCTCCTGGCCACGGTCTGGGCGTACCCACCGCGCTCGCCGGACCCGCTCGTGGCTCGCCGCGCGTCCTGGACGGTCCTGTTCGTCTTCGGCCTGACCTGGCTGTTCGCGGTGTACTCCTACTACCTTCTCACCTGGCTGGTCGTGCCTGCGTGTCTGGCCCAGATCGTCGCCGCCCGGGGCCGCTCCGCAGCCGCGAAGCCCATCCTGGGACACCTCTTCTTCTATGGCCTCGGCGTGCTCCCGGCGGCGCTGGGCATCGCAGTCCTCCTGGTACGGGGCGTCAGCCCCGCCGTCGACACGGCCATCGGCCTGGGCGCTGGGGCCATCTCCTTCTCCCCAGGCGGCCTGTGGAGCCGGGGAGTGGACTTCTTCGTTCACGGCAGTCAGCTCCTCTCGGCGCCGGGTCTCTTCGCGGCCCTGGCCGGGCTGTTCACGCTGGCGCGAATGGGTCTCGTGTTTCCGCTTGTCTTCATCGCCGGCTTCTTCGCGCTGACTCTCGGGACCAGGGTGGGCACGAACGCGTGGCTTCGAGCGATCCCGTACGCCACCCCGATGCTGCTTCTCGGCATCGCGTACTTCACGAGCGCCTCGATCGTGGGCGCGGCGGCCGCCCTCCGCGGCTCTGACGGGTCGCCCCGGAAACGCGCGGGAACGCTACTTCTGGGCGCCTTGGCGCTGCTCTGCGCCGTCTCCTACATCGGCCACCAGGCCGGACCGCTGCTTTCGGTAGACCGGCTGTGCGTTCGCGTGCCCCACTTCTGCCAGGAATACGTCGAGGGCGAGAGCCTGCGTCCCGTGCTGTTGGAAGTCGAAGGGGCGCTTCCCCGAGGCGCAGTCGTCGTTTCGGACGACTACCCACTCCACCACCTCTACCGCGCCCTCAGCCGCCGGGACGACCTGATCTTGATTCGCCCCCTCGACAGCCTTTGGGGCCAGCTACAGCACGGATCGCTCCGTGACTACGCGGCGGAGCGGGGGCTCCGCCGCCCGGACACGTCGCTCTTCCTCCTCTCCCACGAGTCCGAGGAGTCCGAACTCCGAGGGCGCGCGTGGGCGGTCTTCGGGCCCGCCGGTCTCGGGTGGATCGGTCCGGACGCCGTGCTCGAACGGCTGACCCTGCGCGATACCGGGACGCGGGTCTACGGGACCGTCGCGCT
>CAWLAJ010000289.1:0-5430 GCA_963854795.1 Deltaproteobacteria bacterium UBA4427
TGAGTAAACTCATTCGCAAGTCCAACAAGGGCTTTACCCTCATTGAGCTCATGATCGTTGTCGCCATCATCGGTATTCTGGCCGCGATCGCGATTCCGAACTTTCTCCGCTTCCAGCTGAAGGCCAAGAGCTCCGAAGGCAAGGTCAACATCGCCGCGATCCGCACGGCACAGGAATCCTACCTTGCCGAGTTCGGTAGCTACATCACGGTCGGCACCGAGAATCCGCCGGTCGCGAACCGCGTGAACGCCGGTACGGTCAAGGGCGCGTTCCTCAGCCTCCCCGGCGTTGACTTCGATGTGCTGGGTTGGGCACCGGAGGGCGGCGTCTTCTTCTCGTATGACACCGTTGGTACGACGACTGGCCCGTCAGCGTTCACGATCTCGGCCGTCGCCGATATCGATGGTAACGGCACGGATCAGATCTGGGGATACGTCAAGGAGATCGGAACCTCGGGTGCTGGTATTGCGATGAACGGTTGTGCCACGACGGGTACGGCCGGCGGTGTAGATCCGACGAGCCAGAGCGAGCTGAACACGGTTGGTCCGTGTGCAGCCGGTCACGGTCAGTCGATCTTCTAGATCTCGCCGGACAGCTTGAAAGAGAAGAGGCCGGGCACTGAGCCCGGCCTCTTTTTTTCTTTTTTGCGTTCGTCATGACGCCAGTTGGGTTGTTCCATTCGGCGTCACGATTCAGCCAATGATGCGTCCGCCTCCGCTTGGCGGCCCCTGGCCGGGCACGACGATTCGACTCGCCTCCTGCCGCTGCATTTCCCGCGCCTCTTCCATCAGGCGTTCAACGGCCGCCTGCACGGCCTGGGGGAAGGCATTCATCGCGTCTTCGAGCGTCGTGGCTTCGATCGGGCAATTGATCGGTAGTGGACCGCGCTGAGACATCAAGGTCGTTTCGCCAACGAACATGACCGGGCGAGAAGTGTCGTCGCTCCCGTCGGCTCGGATCGGCGTCAGTCGACGGATCGACGCCACCTTCAAGTCCGTAAAGGTGTCTTCGCGGTAGAGATTGTCCTGGTCGACGGTGATTTCGCCGAGCGGATTGGTTTCTTCGCTCACTGGCTTTTCTCCTGGTTGGTCCCCATGTTCGCAAATGGTGCGTCGGAATCAAAGGTGAGAAAAGCCAGAGCGCGGCCGCCTTCTTGGGGCGGTCGCGGCGACTACTCGTCGTCGATGAGAATCCGGGACAGGACCGCGCCCATCCCGCTCGCTTCGTCGTCGTCGAGCGATTCGACGTCCGGAAGGCAGGCGACGAGCTTTTCCAGCTCGTGCGCGACCTCGGAATCGACGTGATTGAAGGCCAGTGCGAAACCGTCCTCCCCGTCGTCGCGCACAACCTCGGCATCGACGACGAAGGCCTCCACCTGCCCCAGCCCATGCAGCGCGAGTCGAAAGCGTTCACCCAGTTGTAGGTTGGCGCGTCGCTCGACTCGCATCCCGCCCGCCGACAGGTCTCGTCCGATCAAGATCACGGGACCGGAGCGCGATTGCGCTCGAACCGACGACTCGAAGCGTCCCCGCTGTTGCCGTCGTCGTTCGTTTTCCTGTTTCGGCTCGGAAGTCTCGTTTGTGGTCGAGGTTGCGAGTTCGACTCGAATCTCCGAGCGTGCGGGGACGGGTGGATCTGTTTCATCGTCCAGCGTTAGGTCCTGAAGTGAGGGCAGCTCACAGGGGGGAATAGCGGGTGAGAGCACAGCGGGTGTCGTCTTGAAAGAGGCCGGTCCTCCTGCCCAGCGATTGATCAGGGCAGTCAATCGCGTTCGAGTCGATTCCGGCATCTTCGCATCGAATACGACGGCGAGGGTACGGCGCTCGGAGCCGTGGATCTGTGCGATTCGCCGGACCTGACCCGCCAGATCGAGCGGCTTGCGTGCGCCCGTCGGATCGTGTTCCCCGGGCAGGGCGAATCCGATCGGGTCACCCTCTTTGAAGTCGTGCTCCGTCTGGAGTCGGCATCCGCGATTGGAGAGATCCATCAGGATCGTCGGGGACTGGGAGCCCGGTCCAGACCGCGACTCGTCGCCGATCTCGACCGGAGAACCGACCGCCACGCGCGGATCTTCACGCCGTTCATCGCCGTCGTAGAGGGCCCGCGAGATCAAGAGTCGCCAGATTTCTGCGTCCGTGGACGGACGCACGAGCAGATTGAGTCCGGCTCGGCGTAACCGGCGTCGCATGGCGGGCGAATCTTCCTCGACGGCGATGATGCGCAGAGGGTGTCCGGGAGCGGCGTCTACCGGACTTCCGCGGCGAACGCGTTCGAGTCTTCGCGGTGTGATGATCAACAGGTCGCGGGGGGGTGCGACGTCGCTGGGAATCGCTCCGCCGCGCAGCCGCGTGAACTGGAGGCCCTCGGATTCGAGAACGCTCGCGACCTCATCGAGTTCCCCGTCGTCGATCAGGAGAATTCCGGGCTCAGAGTCAGGCTGTGTCGGCATCGATCATTCCGTTCGAGAGCTGCGGGAGCATTTCGGCGGGTTCCGTCGCTGCTGGCTGATTCGTCCGATCGGGGAGCCCCCTGAAGGGCGTTCTTCCTGCATGTTTGCTGCCGATTCCTTGCCCACGATCTTCGGCTGCTAACGTTCTTCCCGTGCCGAGATCCGAGCTCTGTTCCTCTCTTTTGGTGGCGATGCCACAAATGGCCGACCCGAATTTTCGTCGTGCGGTCGTGCTGGTCGTCCACCATGATGAGGATTCGACTTTCGGTCTCGTGTTGAATCGAGAAGTCGAACTCTCGGTTCGCGAGCTCTGTGACAGTCTCGACTTCTTGTGGAATGGCGGAACTTCCGAAGAGGTGGCCTGGGGCGGCCCCGTCGAATCGAATACGGGTTGGCTGCTCTTTCAGGACGATCTCGACACGGACGTCGAAGAGGGACAGATTTCACGTCTCGAGGGCGAACTCTGCTTCGCCGGTTCGATGGACGTACTACAGCAACTGGCGGAACGGCCCCCACAAGACCTGCGAATCTTCCTTGGCTACGCGGGATGGGGTGGCGGTCAGCTCGAGTCGGAACTCGCCCAGGGCACCTGGGTGATCGCTCCGCTGTCGGCCGATATCGTATTCGACGTGCCGGTCGACGAAATGTGGGATCACGTTCTGCGCGAGATGAAAATCGACCCAGCAACCTTGATCGCAACGTCGGGTGTTCACTAGATGAGATCCGCCTCCTCGCCCTACGAGGTTCGCTGTCCGAACTGCGATGTTAGTTTTCCAGTCGAAACGAGGAGCTGTATGCACTGTGGAGGGGCGACATCGAGCGTCCCCCAGATTGCGAACGCCGATACGGGGGAATGGCAGGGGGTCGATGCGTACGACTCTCCTCAGACCGCCGACCCATTGGCGGGTACGGCTGCGGCGATGCCCTCTAGCGGGCCGGCTCGAGAGGATTCCGACGCACTCTTTCGGCTGCCTGAATTCGGATCGGACCACAGTGACGCCCTGGAATCCGACGAACCGAACTCGATCGGGCGCTCGCTGGTGCGTGGACTCGGCGGGTTCGTTTGGATCATCGTGTTGATTGGCTTCACTCTCGTGCGCAATTGCGGAGGAGAATGACGAATGATCGAGAACCAGGACGGAGCGGGGATGATTCGGAAGGGGACGCTTCACGGAGTGAGCCTCTCGCCCTTCGTACGCAAGGTCCGCGTCGCCCTCGCCCATAAATCGATCGACTACGAACTCGTGAACGTCATGCCGGGCGCCATGGACCCCGAATTTCTGGCCAAGAGCCCGCTTGCGAAGGTTCCGGTCTGGGAAGAAAACGGCTGGACGCTGCCGGATTCGACCGTGATTTGCGCCTATTTCGAACACGCGAATCCGGAGCCCGCGCTCTATCCGTCCGATCCACGGGAGCTCGCCCGGGCGCTTTTCTGGGAAGAGTATGCGGACACTCGCTTGGTGGACGCGTCCTCGCCAATTTTCTTCCAGCGCGTCGTCCACGAGAAATTCTTCAAGCAGCCGGCCGACGAAGAAGTCGTTCGGCGCCATCTCGACGAGGTCCTCCCGCCGGTTCTCGACCAATTGGAGGAACTCTTCGTCCCCACCATGAAGAACGCACCGCTCGACATCGCAACGGTCTCGGTCTGGGTTCAGTTCGTGAATCTCGAACACGCCGGATTCGAGCTCGACGCGAAGAGTTGGCCGGGTCTGGCCGCGTTTCTCGAAGCGGCGAACGAACACGATGTCTTGCGAACGCTCGTCGAAGAAGAGCGTGCGGCGATGCCCGCTTGACGAACGGACGAACGGAGCACTCATGAAGGTCAAAGCCGCGATCGCCGTCGAAGCGGGCAAGCCACTCGAAGTCGACGAGATCGAATTGGAAGGACCGAAGCAGGGCGAATGCCTCGTGCGTCTGGCGGCGACGGGGGTTTGTCACACGGATGCTTTCACGCTATCCGGCGATGATCCAGAGGGCCTGTTTCCGGCGGTGTTGGGCCATGAAGGGGCGGGGGTGATCGAGGAGGTCGGCGCCGGTGTGAAATCGCTCTCGGTGGGCGACCATGTCATTCCGCTCTACACGCCAGAATGTCGAGAATGCAAATTCTGCCTTTCTGGAAAGACCAATCTCTGTGGAGCGATTCGCGAAACCCAGGGAAGGGGCTTGATGCCGGACGGCACGAGTCGGATCACCTGGCGTGGAGAGAAGATTCATCACTATATGGGGACGTCGACCTTTGCCGAGGCCACGATCGTTCCCGAGATCGCTCTGGCCAAGGTTCGAAAGGACGCACCTCTGGACAAGGTCTGTCTGCTGGGCTGCGGGGTGACGACGGGTATCGGGGCGGTTCTCAATACGGCGAAGGTCGAGCCGGGTTCGACGGTCGCGATCATCGGACTCGGCGGAATCGGGTTGGCCGTAGTACAGGGCGCCGTGATGGCGGGTGCGGATCGCATCATCTGTCTCGACACGAATCCAAAGAAGTTCGAGTTGGCGATGCAATTCGGTGCCACAGACTGCATCAATCCGAAGGACGTCGACGATATCGAGGCCCACATCATCGATGCGACCGACGGCGGGGTCGATTATTCCTTCGAATGCATCGGCAACGTGGAAACGATGGGAACCGCACTTCGCATCACCCACAAGGGCTGGGGCGAATCGATCATCATCGGCGTGGCCGGCGCTGGCCAGGAGATTCATGCCCGACCTTTTCTACTGGTCACCGGTCGCGTCTGGCGCGGAACCGCCTTCGGCGGCACCAAGGGGCGAACCCAGCTACCTGGACTCGTCGATCGCTACATGAACGGTCGGGTGAAGCTCGACGAAATGGTCTCGCGGACGATGCCACTCGAGGATATCAATCAGGCATTCGAGTTGATGCACGAGGGCGAAGTCATTCGCAGCGTCGTGCTCTACGACATCTAGGCGGCGGCTGCGTCGAGTCTGTTCATGAAACACCCAACGCCGAGAGTCCACTC
>CAWLAJ010000290.1:0-5407 GCA_963854795.1 Deltaproteobacteria bacterium UBA4427
ACCTCCTGAGTGCCGCTCGGTTCTAGGCGTTGGTTGGGACCCGTTCTCAGCGCCCGCTTGGCTATGGCGAGGCCGATGGGCAAAGCGATATCGTCTCAGCCTTTGGTCGGCGTCGACGATGTCATCTGCGGCAATCGTTCAGCTGTGAAGATCGATTCAAAACCGGGGAAATCGAAGCATGACTCCTGATGAGAGAAGAACATTCGAGGAAAAGATCAATGCGTTCGTCGGCCGAGAGGTCAGCGCTCCGACGCGCGGGCTCGACGATGTCAACGCAGCGATGATCCGGCACTACTGTGAAGTCATGGGCGACGAGAATCCGGTCTATCTCGACGAGAAATTTGCCGCGGAATCGAGCAAGGGGGGCATCATTGCGCCGCCTTCCATGCTGCAGGTCTGGAGCATGGAGGGCTACCCCATGTGCCAGGAGCCCGACCTGGACGTCCAGCGAGAATTGCACCAACTCTTCGACGACCACGGTTTTACCGGAGTCCTCGGAACCAACACGACGACCGACTACGAGCGGGATCTCCGGCCCGGTGACCAGATCACTTCGCACTGCGTGATCGACAGCATTTCGCAACAGAAGGCGACCGCTCGTGGCATCGGCTACTTCATCGAAACCCTCTACACGTTCACCGACCAGAAGGGCGAGCAGGTCGGCAAGCTCGTCTTTCGCGTGTTGAAATTCATCCCAAACGACAGCAACGACGCGACGGCGGACGCCGCGGCAACCGACAAGACCGACGATGGCATGCCGGAAGTCCCGACGCGCATCGTTTCGCCGCGCGGCCACGACAACCAATGGTGGTGGGAGGCCGTCGATGGTGGCCGGCTGCTGATCCAGCGTTGCAAGAGCTGTCAGGTCCTGCGCCATCCTCCGCGCCCGATGTGCGGAGAGTGCCAGTCGACCGAATGGGATTCGATCGAATCCACCCTCGATGGCGAGGTCTTCAGCTTCACCCGGATCCACTACCCGAAATTTCCCGGCTACCCGGACCCGCTGATCTGCGCAGTGATCGATCTCGCGGAAGGCACTCGAGTCATCGCGAACCTCGTCGGCTGCGAGCCGGAGGACGTCTTCATCGGCATGAAGTTGAAGGGCAAGATCGAGCAGGTCGATGAAAAGACCATGCTGCCGCAATTCTATCCCGCCTGAAATCACCCAGCGATCCGAAAGATCGCGAAGCGAGAAGACACCATGAACACAAAGACACGAAAACTCAGTGACGTCTCGGTCGGGGATAAACTGCCCCCGCTCACGATCGACATCACATCGGGGCTGATCGTTGGCGGCGCGCTCGCGACTCGCGATTTCACGCCGGTCCATCACGACAAGAAGGCGGCCGACGCGAGCGGTCTCCCCGATGTCTTCATGAATATCCTGACCAGCAATGGGCTGATGGGTCGCTTCGTCACCGATTGGTCGGGCCCCGATTCCTCCATCAAGCACGTGGAGATCAAACTCGGTGCGCCCAACTTGCCCGGTTTCGTCATGACGATCAGCGGAGAGGTCACGGCCAAGAACGAGGAAGCGGGAACCGTCGAGGTCGGCATCGAAGGCGAGAACAATGTCTGGGGGACGCATATGTCCGGCACCGTCCGCGTCGAACTGCCCCGTGATCGCGAACAAGGAGAGGCTTGATCCATGGTGGCGAACATTTCGGACAAGGCCGCGATCGTCGGCATCGGCTCGACGGAATTCTCCAAGAACTCGGGTCGCTCGGACCTGTCACTGGCAACCGAAGCGTGCCTGACCGCGCTGAACGATGCCGGGCTCAAGCCGACCGACGTCGACGGCATGGTCACGTTCACGATGGACATGAACGAAGAGACCGAAGTCGCCCGCGCGCTCGGTTGCGACGACCTGACCTTCTATGCCCGCGTGCCCTATGGCGGTGGTGCGGCGACCGGCACCCTGCATCAGGCGACCATGGCCATCGCGACGGGAATGGCCGAGGTCGTGGTCTGCTACCGCGCATTGAATGGCCGTTCGGGTCAACGCTATTCGGACGGTGTCTCCGGCGATCTGATTTCCGGGAGCGCGATTCACTACGGCTGGTACATGCCCTTTGGCCTGCTCACGCCGGCTTCCTGGGTGGCCATGTATACCCAGCGATATATGCACCTGACGGGCTGTCCGGTCGACGCGCTCTTTGAAGTGGCCCATGCCACGCGCGAATATGCGGTCAAGAACCCGGCCGCCTTCTTCTACGAGCGATCGTTTTCGCGCGAAGAGTACGACAACGCGCGAAAGATCTGCGATCCGCTTCGGTTGTTCGACTGCTGCCAGGAGAGTGACGGCGGCTCCGCCGTCGTCGTCACGACGCCTGCGCGGGCGCGAGACCTCCGACAGCCGGGCGTCCTCATCAAGGCCGTCGCACAGTGCTCGGCCAAGGATCAGGAAGAGATGACCTCCTTCTACCGTCCGGAGATTGCAGCCATCCCCGAAATGGACCACGCCGCACAGATGGCCTACGAACAATGCGGCCTCCGGCCCGACGACATCGACAGCGCCGTCATCTATGACGCCTTCTCCTCGATCGTCCTCTGGCAGCTCGAATCCTGGGGCTTCTGCAAATACGGCGAAGCCGCGGATTTCGTACTCGACGGGAACCTCCGCCCCGATGGCCGTCTCCCGACCAACACCCACGGCGGACAACTCTCCGAGGCCTACATTCATGGCGTGAACGGCATCGTCGAGGCAGTTCGCCAGGTTCGAGGCACCTCGGTCAATCAGCCGAAGAAGGACATCCAGCACGCGCTCGTGACTTCGGGAGTCGGCGTTCCGACAGGCGGGGCCTTGCTCGGTCGGATGGACTGAGCGCGACCATGTAGTGAGCCGCCAGTCGGATCGAGGCGCGGACTGCCTGATCGAGGAGGAAGCCGCTAGTGGAATTGCACGTCACGTATGACATGCGGGCGCCGGATTTCGGGGCGAACAGGAACGATCTCTACGACGCGATGCTCGATCAGGTGCAGTGGGCGGACGAGCTCGGCTTCGATGCGATCGGAACGGGCGAGCACCACTGCAGCGACGATGGCTACAACCCTTCGTCCCTGGTGCTGGCCAGCGCGATCGCCGCGCGCACGCGGGTCGTCGAAATCCGTTTGTCGATCCTGGTCGCACCACTCTACGACCTCCCCAAGCTGGCGGAAGACGCGGCGGTCGCACAGATCATCTCTCGGGGCCGACTCGTGATGGGCATCGGCGCGGGCTACCGCGCGCAGGAGTTTGAAACCTTCGGACGAAAGCTCGACGATCGCTGGCAGGCGATGCGAGACACGATCGAGTTTCTGCGCCTCGCATGGAAGGGCGAAGAGTTCGAATGGCAGGGACGAAAATGCTTGATTACGCCGACGCCCGAGCCGCTGCCGCCCCCGATCGTGCTCGCTGGATCCAGTCCCGCCGCGGCGCGCCGTGCCGCACGCATTGCCGACGGTTGGTTTCCCCCGCTCGAGCCACGTTTGTGGTCTCCGTATCGAGAGGAGTGCATCAAGCTGGGCAAGCCGGATCCCGGTGAGTATCGCCGGCACGCTCCGATCTTCCTTTGGGTCTCCGAAGATCCGGAAAAAACCTGGGATGTCCTCATGCCACACGTGTTACATCAGCTCGATTCCTATAGTCGCTGGACGACCGAGGCGATGGGTCGGCCTGCCGGACCCTATGCCGGCGGAATGGCCCGGGAAAAGCTGAAGCAGAGTCCAGCCTATCGAGTGCTCACTCCGGAGCAGACTCTCGAGCTGGTCGCCGGGCTCGGAGACCACTCGGTCTTCTATCTCAATCCGCTGCTGTCTGGAATCGCGCCCCAGGAGTCGTGGAAGATGCTGCGCCTATACGAGGAGCAGGTCCATCCACATATCCGGCGTGTCGCCTCGGCCGGGAGCTGAAGAGAACGACCATTCAGGTAGGCCCATCCGTTTCCCTCGACTATCGACGGCGTCGATCTAGGATTGTTCGCGACTAGAGATGGTCGAGTAGTTCGGCGAGTTTCGTGACCGTCAAGGTCGGCGCATATTCAAGATCAGCGGGCCATCCGTCTTCGTTCTTGTCGATCCAAACCGTGCGGAAGCCCAAACGTCCGGCACCCCACGCATCGGGTCTCGCGAGATCGCCGACGTGCAGCGCTCGCGCTGCTGTCGTGTCGCAGCGTTCGAGGGCAAGCTCGAAGAGGCGCCGGTGCGGCTTGCGCAGCCCGACCGCTTCTGAAATCACGAGGTGATCGAGCAGAGGCGCCAGGCCCGTGGCCTCGAGCATGGCTTCGGCGGCCGGCGCATAGTCCCAATTCGAGATCAGGACAGTCTCGATGTCCTTTGATTTGACCGCTTCGAGGACGTCGCCGGCTCGAATCGCGGGGAAAGACGCGTTGACCAGACATTCGTGGTGAACGATCGCGATCTCGAGTGCGATCGACTCGCTCTCTTCATCGCTAAAGCGGTCGAGCTGGGTCAGCGCGCGCCGATATTTTTCGACCGCACGCATCTCCTTGTAGCGCTCATCTTCCGAACCACGATCCCGTTCGAGTTCGCTGCGGATCTGCGGCCAGACCGCGAGTAGGGCTTCTTTGAGCTCGTTCAGTGAGACATCGTGATGAGCGAGCACGCGTTCATGCCAGATCGGAATCGTCGAACGCAGGGGCGTTCCGTTCAGCTCGATCTCCGGATAGCGATCGGTGCGGACATGAATGAGCGTGTCGAAGAGATCGAAACAGGCGACCCGAACTCCCTCCAGTAATTTCATGTCGCCTCAGCAGGCTTCAGATCAATCGTAGTCATGACTCTGTGGAGCTTATCATTCTCGCGCAGCCGAAGTGGCCATCGGGATGCGACGAGCAGGGCGTTCTTCGCCCGGTGGTCGGTCGCGACCGTCGATCGCTGAGGAGTGAGTCCCATCTCGGACAAATGGGATGCCAGAGTCTGGCTCGGCTGCGTGCCGCGATACTCGCAGAGTACGACGACGGAGGGCTGCCAGCGCTCGAGTTGCTCCGCAATCAGCGCGGCCCGCCCGCCACCCCCGGCGAGAATGTTCCAAGAGACCCCGGAAGGGGACAACTAGGCCCGGCAGGGGCTTAGTTGTCAGAACGTCTAGTATCGGCGGTGTCGAAAAAGGCGCTTGTTCTTCCTATTCCCAGCACCGGCAGGTTAGTTCCCTCGACCAGGCGGATGATCTCCAGCTTCTCGGATGCTATGCGCCTCACGAAGCGTCCTGCTCGCCATGAATGACCCATCAGACTTTTTTGAGCACACGGTTCTTGAGCCGTGATCTCAGCGACGACTTCTTTGACTTCGTCGCTGGTGGCTTCTTGGACTGTATCGCCCGCCAGCTGCTTCTTACCCGCCTCGAGAAAGTCCTGGCTCCATCGCTAATCGGTAGTCGAGGTTGGAAGCAATGCGCCTTCCCTGCGGC
>CAWLAJ010000291.1:0-5384 GCA_963854795.1 Deltaproteobacteria bacterium UBA4427
CTCATCGGAACTTCCTGGTTTGACATGATCGCGGAGTCTGACAAACCAGTTCGGCTTGTAAAGCCGAGAAACGCGCAGAGCGGGTTGAAGCCCCGCGCGGTCGAATGTTTGCCGGCCCCTATACCCAAGCTAGTTTGAGAACCCACCACCCACTTCGAGTGAGGGCGAATCGATGGCTACATGGTCCGAGTTTCAGGAGGCGGCCCCCGAAATCGCGCAACGGGGAGAGAAACAGCTCTTTCAATTCGGGCCCGGCCTCGCCTTTCTGTCAACGGTCCGAAAAGACGGAGGCCCGCGACTGCATCCCGTCTGCGTAAACCTCGTCGACAGCCAATTGGCACTTCTGATCGTACCCTCACCGAATCAGCGAGACCTTCTTCGAGACGACCGCTTCGCCTTGCATTCTTTCCCTGGCCCCAAATCGGATGATGATTTCTACCTGTCGGGTCGAGCAATCCGGATTGCGGATCCGGTTGCCCTCGAGCGCTTCGAAGCCGCCCAGCCGGCGGGTGGCGCGACGACGTCGGGTGACGAAGCCGGATTCACTCTCGACATCGAGCGAGCTCTCTATTCGAAATACAAGCCCCACGGCGTACCGGATAACTGGCCGCCCACTTATCTGAAGTGGCACTCCGACTAACGAATGCAGTCGGGCCGGCCGCTGTGGACGAGCCAGAATCATCCGCCATCAGATCCGAACGAGGCGCCCCCGTGAATCGAAACCAACTCTGCGAACACTCGCACTTCTGCGAAGACCGATGATCTCCCTTCGCCCGCCGAGCCCGGAACGAATCGCCGAAATCTTGAGGGATCTGACCCATGCCGAATTCTCCTATCCGGAGGTGGGCGCGACCCGAGCGGAGCTGCCCGACGGCTACAACATCGATCGGAATTCTGCGGTGATCGGCCACGGCGACGCCTGCTTCGAAAGGGCGAGGGCTTCGATTCTCGCCTGGGCACCCTTCGACCTTCCCTGGGTCGAGAACTTTCCGGAGTCCGAGCCCCGCGTAGGAGCGATGACGGCGGTCGTAGCGCGAGTCTTCGGCGCGTGGTGGATCAACGTGAGTCGTGTGGTCTATCTGATCGACGAGCCCGACGCTTTCGGCTTCGCCTATGGAACGCTTCCGGTTCATGCGGAATCGGGCGAAGAACTCTTTCTGGTCGAACGATCAAGTAAATCGGACGAGGTCCACTACCGACTGCTCGCCTTCTCCAGACCTCGACATCCGTTGGCCCGTCTGGGCGCTCCGTTTTCTCGAGGCGCTCAACATCGATTCGCCGTCGGATCGATCGAAGCGATGCGTCGTGCGGCGTCGAGTTGAGTGGAGCGAACGGAGGCGGAGCCCGGACACAAAGAGACCCTGGGAACAGACCGAAGTCCTATTGCGGCTACGACATCCGCGTTCCCAGGGTCGGCAGCGTTGGGAACAGCGTCCCACGCAACACCTAGCGTATTCGACGAACTGGTCAGCGTGCTAGGACGCCACCACCTCACTCGTCGTAGTGCTACGTTGGTCCATTCTTACCTCCCAAAGCCGGCATGGAATAGCCAGACAAGCGCCCCAAAGCGCGTGCCGTCCCGGGCTCAGGTGGCCGCCGTCGCCGCCCCTCCGGGCCGCTCCCGCATCCCATCCCCCATGAATGGACAGCGAGGAACTCGGGGATGAGTGATTCCCCTTGACACAGAATTTATCGAAGCGCCCTGCGGCCAGCCATAGCGAATTCTTGTAAGGCGCGATTCAGCCCGAACGGGTAGGAAAAAACCCAAAAGTCCCGCGGGCTCGGCTAGCCTCTGCCCCGGAGAAAACCGGATGACCTCCCCAACAGAACAACCGACGACGGCAACGCTGCTCGCCAGCTCTGACGACCGCCCGGGCCTGGTCGCCGCGCTGTCTCAACTTCTCTTCGCGCTCGGCCTGAATATCCTCGATGCGGATCAGCATACAGACGCAAAGGCCGGAAAATTCTTCCAGCGCATTCGCTTCGATCTCGCCGTCCGAAATGGCGAGGCCACGGTCGATCAAGGGACGCTCGAGGGCGCGATCCGAGAGGTCGCCGATCGATTCGAGATGGATTGCGACCTTCGCCTCGACCGGGAAGTTCAGCAGGTGGCGATCTTCGTCTCGAAAACGGACCACTGTCTATACGACCTACTCCTGCGACATCGATCCGGTGAACTGCACTGCGATATCCCACTGATCATCAGCAACCACCCGGATCTCGAGCCGATCGCGAAGCAATTCGGGATCGACTATCACCTGTTCCCGATCACGACGGAAACGAAGGAAGAACAAGAGCGCCAGGAAATAGAGCTCCTACGCGAACACGACATCGATCTGGTCGTGATGGCCCGATATATGCAAATCCTGAGCAAACAAATGATGCATGCGTACCCGATGAAGATCATCAATATTCACCATTCCTTTCTGCCAGCGTTTCAAGGCGGTCGCCCGTATCGGCAGGCCTACGCACGGGGCGTGAAACGAATCGGTGCCACCGCACATTATGCGACACTCGATCTCGACGAAGGGCCGATCATCGAACAGGATGTCGTTCGCGTGACCCATCGCGACACGCCCAAGGATCTCATCCGCAAGGGGCGGGACGTCGAGCGCACAGTACTTTCCAGAGCGGTCGCCTGGCATCTCGACGGACGCGTCCTGGTTTATGACAACAAGACGGTCGTATTCGATTAATGGACGGAAAACTCTATTTCCTGGCGCTGGTCATCGGCATCCTGATTCTCGCTTGGGTGGGCGCCGGCGTGCTCTGGCGCGCGGCCGAGATGGCCGAAATCGTCGCACCGCTCGATCTCTATGAATTCGAGGAACTCAGCGTCGTCACCGTGGGAACCGGCAACGAGTACGAAAACCCGAATCGAGGGGGTCCATCGACGGCGATCGGGTTTGGCCGAACGATCGTTCTCGTCGACGTCGGCCGTGGAATCGCGGAGGGGCTTCGTGCGGCAAAGATTCCGTTGAACCAGCCCGAACTGATCGTCCTGACCAATCTGCTGCCGCTCAACACGCTCGGCCTCGACGATCTACTCATGACCGGCTGGCTCGTACCCCGCGAAGAAAGACTGAGAATCATCGGCCCGACCGGTACGCGACAACTCGTGGAATCGCTCGAGCGCGCGCATGCTGCAGGACGCGACGCGCTCGGCTCTTCGATCGCGTTGCCGCCAGAGGGCGGCCGATTCGACGTCACGGAAGTCTCGGACGGTTACCAGGAAGAGATCGGTCGACTGAAGATCGAAGCGCGTTCGCTTCCCGGCGGTCCCCTTCCCACGCTGGCCTGGCGTTTTTCAGACGACAAGCGTCGCGTCGTCGTTTCCGGAAGCGGGTGGGGGCAAGAGGTGCTCGCGAGTTTTGCCGGCGGCGCGGACGTGCTCGTCCACGAGGCTGCCTATCTCCCAACCGTTGCGGAACTCGAGGGAACGGGCGCGGAAGTTCCACACCCGGAACGACTCGAACTCGAAGCCGAGTTCCATACGTCGATCCTGGAAGTCGGAAAGCTTGCGACGGATGCGCAGGTCGACCGACTCGTGTTGGTCCGACTTCGACCGCCACCCTTCTTCGATCTGCAGGTCCGATCGCTCGTTGAGAACGACTTCCGAGGCGAGATCGTCGTGGCAAACGATGGAGACACGGTCTTTCCCTGAGCCGGCCTGCGACGAGGTCCCCGCTAGAGCGAAGCGCAGAGGTGTCCGCCGTCGACGGCAATGATCGAGCCGGTCATATATCTCGACGCGTCCGAAGCCAGGAGAAGGATCGCGCCGTCGAGGTCCGGGAATTCGCCCAGTCGGCGCATCGGAATTCCCTTCACGAATTCCGGCGCCATTTCGCTCTCCAGCAAGACGCGACTCACGTCGGTCAGAAAATATCCGGGCGCCAGAGCGTTCACGCGAATTCCGAAACGCGCGGCCTCGAGCGCCATCACTTCGGTCATGCGTGTGAGGGCACCCTTGGAAACTGCGTAGGGAAACTGACCCTTGATGGCGCGCGTGTCCGTGATGGACGAGATGTTGATGATGTTCCCCGTCTTTCGGCCGTTCTTCACGACGAGACCCGTATAGGCCTTGGACATGAGCCAGACCGACTTCAGGTTGGTCTCCATGACGAGATTCCAATCGTCCTCGTCGATCATGGCGTAGGTCTTGGCTCCGGGTTCAACCCCCGCGTTGTTGATGACCACATCGATCGGTCCGTAGCTCTGCTCTGCCGCCTCCAGGAAGTCGTCGATGCTATGCGAATCGCGAACATCGAGCTTCAAGCCCGTTGCCTGCGCACCCGTGGCACAAATCTCCTCGACGCGTTCGCTGATCTTGTCCTCTCGTCGCGCGCCGAGAACGACATTGGCTCCCGCGCGACTGAGGACACCGGCGAAATGATGACCCAATCCAGAAGAAGCGCCGGTGATGACGACATTCTTGTCTTTCAAATCGAAGGTTTCGGAGATCGAACGGTTATCGTCGCTCATGCCGACGCCCTCTCATCGAGCACTCGATTGCACCAGGCGATGAAATCGGATTCGACCTCTGCGCGATTGGTCTCGTTGAAGACTTCGTGGCGCGCTTCCGGATAGAGCTTGATGGCGACATCCGCAATTCCGGCCTCGCGATAGCGATCCGCCACCCTCGTCACCAGGACTCCACCCAATCCGACCGGATCCGCGTCACCCGAAAAGAGGTAGATCGGTAGGTCTTTGCGGATCGCACGGGTCGACGCCTCGGTCGAGAACGCGACGCCCGCTTCCATCAACGACTGAATCGAATCGTCGGTCACGGTAAAACCGCAGAGCGGATCCTCCACGTAGAGATCCACCTGATCGGGATCACGACTGAGCCAATCCGATGCGGTCCGAACGGGTTCAAAGGCCGCGTTGAAGCTCGCGAAGAGATCCGTGTCTCCATCCGCCTCCGCGACCGCTGAAGCCGTCGCGGCCGCCATCACATCGACCGCCGTCGTTCCGGACAGCGCCGCGCCGGCGACCAGTTCGCTGGCCACGGTGATGAGATGCTGAACGACCATCGAGCCCATGCTATGCCCGAGAAGCAGGATCGGAAGATCGTGCTCTTCGCGAACACGACGAATCAACTCGAGCTCGTCGTCAATCAATCCTCGCCAGCCATCCGACCCGTAGTTGCCGAGCTGCGAGCCATCCTTGACCGTCTGCCCGTGACCGCGATGGTCGTTTGCGTAGACGAGATAGCCCGCGCGATTCAGCGAGTCGGCGAGCCCTGCATAACGAAGCGCGTGTTCGCCCATCCCGTGCGCGAGAACGATGACGCCTCGAATCGAATCCTCGCCCTGCCAACAGTGCACGACCGGCGTCTGGCCATCAGGGCTTGGGGAGAGTTGAAAGGAGCGGTAGGACATATC
>CAWLAJ010000292.1:0-5364 GCA_963854795.1 Deltaproteobacteria bacterium UBA4427
GCCTTTTCGGGCTCGATTACGCGGTCGAGAAACTGCTCAACGATTTCGAGCACCTTTCGGCCGGAGATGGGATGGGTAACGACCGCGGGGTAGATCGAATCGGCAAAGTCCGGGAAACCCATGTCGGAGGGTTTCTTTGGGCTGTGTGGACCCGGCTCGTAGTTCTTCACGTCTACGAAACGCATGTTCCGGCGCTGCATGTTGAATTGATACGCGACTTCAATGCTGGCGATCTTGTCTTTCGTTCCTTGGTCCAAGGCGTCGTACGCGATCGCGAGGTCGCCGAAGCCCGTTTCGCCGTCGTCTTCGGCGACGTGCACAGCGCGCAGCAAAGCACCTCGATTGGGTCGCCCCGTATAGTGCAGGTCCATGTGCCAATCGAGCCGGCCCACGATCTCGTTTCCGTCATAGAAGGCCGTCTGAAATTTGTCGTTGGGCCCACCGTTTTCGAGAACGAAGAGTTCGGGGAATTCGCCCGAGCGGTTGACCGCGAGGGGATGCTTTTCCAGCGGGCCGAAGGTGCGACTGAATTCGATTTGTTTGTGGGGGTCGATGTCCTGTCCGCGAAAGAGCAGGATCGCATGTTCATTCCAGAGCGAATTGAGATCGGCCTTGATCGCATCGGTCAACGGTTCGTTGATGTCGAAGTCGAGCACTTCGACTCCGACGTTTTCGAGGCATCGTGTGGTAAGGGACATGCTTTGAATCTCCTGTCTACGCAGAGGAAGTAGTTGCGCGGTTCGTGATCATTGCAATGAGGTGTGCTTCAAGTCCGCGCAGCTGTTCGCGGGTCATCCATTCGGGAAAGCCGTCGTAGCGAGATTGTTCGATGATCCCACTGAGGCTGGCGAACACCGTGGCATGGATGAGGTCGATCTGGTCTTCGGGAATAGTCTGGTCGGAAAGCAAGGCGCGAATCCCCGGAGCCATGGTGGCGTGCATACGGGTGAGCAAACTTGCCGGTGTGAGTCCAAGTTCTTCGAGCAAGGGCGGGTCGTGAAGCATTTGGCGGAACGCGCGATAGATCGGTTCGCGAAGCAAGTCGGAGACGCGCTCGACGAGGAAGCGCACGCGTTCGTCGAGGCTGTGATTCGTTTCCTCGACCGCGTCGTTGAGCCCCGAAGCAAACGTGCCGAGGCTGCGATCGAGCAGAGCCTCGAAGAGGTGCGCCTTCGAGCCGAACTGATATTGAATGGCCCCCCAGGAGACGCCAGAGACCTTGGCGAGCCGCTGGCTCGTCGCGTTGCGGGCACCGCCGTCCGCCAGGATTTCGATCGCCGCATCGAGCACAAGTGATTGCGTTTGCTCACTTTTTTTCTTCTGCAGGGCACTGGGCCCGCGATGTGATGACGGCGCCATTCAGGATAAATAATTCAACTGAATTGTTTGTCAAGAACTCGGATGCGGCGATGGCCGCCACGCCCACCGGGACATGCAGATCCTGACGGTGGTGCTCGAAGGCGCACTCGCGCACGAAGGCAGCTCGGGATCAAAGGCGATCCTGCGGGCAGGCGACGTCCAACGCATGAGCGCCGGCCGCGGCGTCGCACACTCGGAGCGGAACGCCTCGAACGAAGAAGCGTTCCACCTGTTGCAGATCTGGATCCTGCAAAGCGAGCACGGCGTGGAGCCGAGTCACGCCGAAGCGCGTGACCTGTTTCCGGTAAGCGAAGAGGGGCATGTCGGTCTGCGCAAGCTCGTTGCGCCAATGGGGAGCGGTGGTGGGGATAGGACATTCAAGCTGGTTTCTGGCACATGTCGGCCCAAAGTACAGATGTCCGGTCTTCTCCAATCTAGAAATGTCCGGATTCCCACTTTCCAATCAGTCCATGGCCGAGCCGGAGGCTCGGCGCCGCGGTGTTCCAGCCCGTAGCAGACGGGCGTCTCTGCGGGTGGTGGATGGCTTTGCCACCTTCGCTTCGGTGCGCTCGCGCTGCTGCTCCTTGATGAATTCGAGCGCCGCTGAGAGTCGCTTGTTGTCGACGACTTCTCCTTGCTGCACGCGGTGCTCCTTTGGGAACGCCGTTGCCTGCAACTCGTGCTCTCCGTGCCAAAAGCTCAAAGAGCCGTCCGCTCGTTCCTCGATCCCGATCCGTTTTCTGCGCGCATCCCGAGCGGCGTCGGTCGGGTCGAGGAGGTACAGCACGCGTTTGAAGTTCACGGTCCGGCTCTTCGATACGAGGCGGGTTTCCTGCCAGCTGAAGACCCGGCCCAGGTCGTCGGAAGGCTGCAACGGGCGGTGAGCGTCGTGTTCACTTCTTGGATCCCTCGCACTGCTGACTCGGTGGATTGCTTCTTGCGTCCTGCCATCTTGAGACTCTCCTCGGGGCACTCGGCCCCGTAAAGTGTCTCTTAGACTCGGTCATCAATTTGTCCGGATTTCGCTGACGGGATACATCAAGTACCCACGGCCCACACGCTCGTGTGCCTACGCTTCGCCGACCCGCGCTACCAAAGTCGTCGCCAGGCTCACTACCGGCTCGGGCCGGCTCACCCCTGGCCGGGCAGGTTTCGCACCTGCTGGACGACGAATCGAAATTTCATGGAGTCATCGCATTTCCTCCAATCCCAATCGACCAGCAGAGCCTGGTCGCACTATTTTGCGTATCCGCCAAAACCTCCAAGTCCCATTCCAAGGCGCCTTCCTCGCGGGACGGGTTCGCGCGGTCGTGACCTGATATCGTGAGGCAGGCCTTTTTTTACTGTCTTCAAAAAAGATTCGATCTTCCGAATGAGATATGAAAGGGTGTCCCACCACAAGGCCCCCCCCCACTGAAACTGCATTGGAAACGATTGGGCCTGAGTGCGTAAACTGAAATCGATGTCCGAAACGCCTGACGGAAGCCCGCCGCGAGGAAGGCCCGCGACCCTCAGTCGGGAGACCATCCTCGAGGCCGCGGCCGAGATTTCGCTGCACAGCTTCAGCGTCCGAGCGGTGGCAGAGCGCCTGAAGGTATCTCCGCAGTCGATCTACTACTACTTCGAAAATCGAAACGCGCTGTTGGGTGCTCTCGCCGAAGAGGGCATCGCACAGCTTCCGGGTTCGACGGCGCCGGACTGGCAAACGTATTTCCGGGAGGGCCTGATCGGCTATCGACGTTGGCTGATCGCCTCCGAGAGTCCGGCACTGCTCCCCGAGATCAACTCGAGCTGGGTGCGTCTGAATGATCAGGCGAGCGAAGGCCTGCTGCTTCAGATGGAGGCGTTCGTCGATTTCTTCATCAAGGCCGGCTTCCGTCCTCAAGAGGCGATCGAAGTCTGGAATCTCGGGACGACCCTGGTCGTCCGTTCGCTGGTCACTCGCCTGAACGATCAGGAGGTTAAGGACCATTGGCGCGCGTTGCGAACGGACGTCGAAAGCCTCGGCGCCGAGCGCTTTCCGGTTCTTAGCCAGGTCCTTCGCGAAGATCCGAACCCGGTGGAGGAGTGGTTCGGTCGGATCGTCGAAATCGCGGTCGAAGGGGTGGCCGCCGTCTACGGAGTTAAGTGAACTCGCCGCACGTGCGAGGCTGCGGGATCCCGACGGGTGCGTACCAGATCGGCGAATCGCGTCGATCCGCTCGAAGACGGGGAGTCTGGTGTCGAATCGAAGGCGGCGACTCCTTTACCCGCCAAGTCCGAGCCTGAAGCGCTGCCGCGCCTCGGCTATGGCTGGATTCGCACCTGAAGCGAGGCGTAGGCCCTCACGAAATGGAGCGGATTCGTACGGGAGAACCGACGACCTCCACTTTATGGAAGCGACGCAGCCGACGCCCGACGACGGATCCGCCCGAATCAGCTCGACCGGCGTCGATTCAGACGCTTGATGAAGAACGCCTCTCGTTTCGGATCGGCGGCCAGTTCCCGCTCGATTAGCTCGACGGCTTGTGGGCCCGGCGGCGCCAGATAGAAATCGACCAGGGCCTCCATGCCGCGGCGGCCGTAGCGGGTCAATTGGAGGATTTCTGCACGGGCCGCGCGCTGCATCCATGGGGGAAGTTCGGACCAGCGAGCCAGCGCGGCGCCGAGCCGGAATCGAACGAGCGAAAAGCTGAGATCCCGGGTCAGGAAGGCCATCTCGAGTGCTTCCAGGGCGGCGGCCTTCTGGGCCGGGCGCGACGCGACGAGTGGATGCGGCATGATCTCAGCAGGGGCGCCATCGGAAGCGCCTTCGGAAGGACCATCGGGCGGACCATCGGGCGGGCGATCGAGAGGATCCTCGGGATTGAGCGCCCAGGCCTGCTGGGCTCGGAGCTTCTCCTCGCGAAGCTGCTCGGCGTAGACTAGACGCGCCCAGCCGCTGGCGCTCGAGGGTGCAAGCGCCAGGCTGACCCGCTGGACCGAGACCCCGGCCTCGATTTCGCTGAGGGCGAATTCCGGGTCCGCCACTTCGCGTCGCGCGCGCTCGAGTTTCAAGAGCGCCAGATCGCCGTAGGTGTTCGGCGCGCTGCCCCGCCAGGAGGTGGCGCGCTCGAGGGCTTCGATCGCGATCGTCAGGGCCGCGCTGTCGGGGCGTTGGCCGCGGCCCAACTCGAGGATCACGGCGCGCGAGGGGCGCGCGGCCAGGGCGCCGAGGCCGCGAGGGCCGGCGGCGGCGAGCAGAGCTGCCCCGACCAAGAGCACGAGTCCCGCTGCCCAGCCGTTCAGACGATCAGTTGATATAATATTTCGAAGCATCGCCGTAATAGCCGGCGCCATAACCGCCGTATCGGGCGCCGCGCTTCATATCGACACGGCTGAAGACGGCCCCGGCGATATCGACCTCGAATTGCTCCACCCGAAGCACCGCCTCCAGGGCGGCGGGCCGCGGCGTCTGCTCCCATTTCACAACGAAGACCATCGTGTCACACATCCGACCGACCACCATCGCATCGGAGAGCAGCAGCAGTGGCGGGGAATCGACCAATACGAGATCGAAATCGGTCTTCAATTTCCCCAAGAGCGCGCGCATGCTCTCGGAGCCGAGCAGATCCGGTGCGATCGCGGAACGCTCGAGCGTCGGGAGCACCTGCATCCCCGAAGCCTCGTCTGTCATCAGGATCTCGTCCAGGGAAGCCTCGTCCGCCAGGTATTCCACCAATCCGACCTCCGGCGAGAGGCCGAGCCCCGTAGCCACCGCCGGGCGGCGTAGATCGGCATCGACTAACACGACGCGCTTGCCGGCGCAGGCCGCCGAGCGCGCCATCGAGATGACGGTCGTGGTCTTGCCCTCGGCGGGCAGCGCTGAGCTGAAGATCACGACCCGGGGCGGATCATCGACATTGGAGAGCAATAGCGTCGTACGCAGGCCTCGCATCGATTCGCCATAATGCGAATTCGGCCGGACCAGCAGATAATCCTGGGGCGAGTGGACCTGGCCGTCGATCTCCGCGTCCTCTCCGACGA